>PMJR01000127.1 GCA_003158475.1 Ignavibacteriota bacterium
TCGCCTCGCGCCGGACGCGCGCACTGACCTGCAACCGCCTCCGCAGGGTCTCGACGACGCCGGCGGCCCGGCGCTCCTGCATGAAGCTCAACACGGCATTGACAATCAGCAGCGCACCCACCACAGCGAGGTCCGAATATTTCCGGAGGACGGCAGACAGTATCATGATCACTTCGAGCATCCACGCCGACACCCCCCAGAATTTTCCAAGGAATTTGAGTACCGGGTGCCCCTTGTGTTCGGCCACTTCGTTGTAGCCATACGTTTTACGGAGGGCATCCACCTCCGGGTGCGAAAGCCCCTGCTCGGGGTTCACATGGAGCGCCGCCTGGGATTCCCCGGAGTCAGGCATGTCTGGTTTGTCCGTCATACCATTCCTGTTTGAGTTTAATATCAGCCTTGTCGCTCAAGGTTGCTGAAGCCTATCTTCCGGACGATGTCTGTCACCGGCGTGCCGGCAAGAGTCTGGTGCAGAGTAAACGCAACCGGCGCATCGGTGGTGCGCTTTTTCACCAGGGCCTGTTTTCCCATTATAAGGAAATCCGGCGAGACATCTCTCATCCGAAATGGTTCCGGAAATGGGGAATGGTTTGTTTCGCGTTTCGCAGGCGTCGAGCGCTCCCAACGCACCGGAAGCAGTCGGACCGACATTCCTTACATATGAAGAAGCCCAGGGTCTCTACCCCCGAAAACGCGCTCTCTTCATTGATGCACGCTTTGCATATGACTTCAGCGCCGGCCACTTCAAGGGGGCAGTCAGTGTTCCATTACACGAACTCGGCAAGAATCATCCGATTCTCACAGTGCTGCCCAAGGATCAAATCCTCGTTGCCTATTGTGACGGGGCGGGGCGTAATTCAAGTGCGGAGTTGGCCAAAACGCTTTACGGATTTGGCTATTCAAACGTGAAGGTCTTTTTCGGAGGATGGAACGAGTGGCTGGCTCACAAGCATCCAACAGAGCCATGAATGTGCCGGAGCGGGTTCCCACCCGAGACATTGTGATCACACACCTGGGATTGAGAGTTCTTTCAACTCCTCCCATTCCCTTCTGGCTTAGATGAACTTTGAGAGGCGAGCGCTGCGATCAGGGCGCCGTAGCCGGTGCTGATATACGGATTGGAACTGATCGGACAAGCGCCGGTCGCACATCCGACGAAGTAATACCACCCAAACCCGGCAATTCCCCCGACGGCTATCCACGCGAGATTCTTCCAACCAGGCAATTTCATCTCCCCTCCCCGGTCTGAATATGCGATTTCAGATCTTCGATGAGAAGATCAATCTCCGATTCGGTTTTCCCGCTCCTCCTCGCAACTTCCTCGAAAGTCGCCCACACCGGCTCGCCGCAGGTGACGCACGGGAGCCCCTTGTCGATCATAAACCGCACCGCAGATGGCCAGTCGCGAACCAGGTCCTCAATTGTTATCGATCGTCGCACCGCTTCCATCCGGCATCCCCCATCGTGTCTTAATCAAATTGTCGATGAACTGACCGGTCGCATGCACAACCAGCTCACTGTCGCACTCTTTTTGAAACCGCTCACAGATTGATTGTTTCATCCGAACCGCCGAGGGGTAATCCTCAGCGCTCGAAAGCAACGCTTCCGCCTCTTCACAGTATCTGCGTATCAATTCTTCCTGCTTTGGCAATTGTGGGACCGCGCGAATGGGTTCCATGCAAGCATCTTTCTGTTTACTGAGCTGCGTCCTTCTTCCTACGTCCTCCAGCAGATTTGATGCAGGAGATCAGAAAAGGGTTCTTCATACAGGCTTCCTCGCTCTCCACCGGTCTATCGTTGTCTGCGCGACCAGAGAGGATAGCCCTGTTTGTCTCTCAAGTTCAGAGTCTTTTCCCCCTTTTCGACCTCAGCAGCCACAAGAACGGATTTGCCCTGGAGAATGATTCTGGAACCGGTGACCGTGATCTTGTCCCCTTTTCCGATCTTCACGCTCTGCTTGTCCAGGTACCAGTCCGGACCCAGATGGACGCTGACTGATCCTGAATCGGACCTCAAAGTCAGGTGCATTCCCGCGCCAATGCCACGCGCGCCCGTGAACTTATCGACGGCAACTACCTCCCCACGTACTGTTTGAACTGTCGTCGTATCATAGAGTCTCTGGTAGCCCCGGCCGCCCGGCCCCCCCATGCTACGCTGAGCAAAGGATGACGGCGAGGTGATCAGGATCGCCGCCAGAGCTGTGATACCGAGAAAACTTCGGTCGATCTTCATGATGAAGCCTCAAAGGTGGTTGATGGTTCTGAATGAGAAGGCAGACATGAATCTGTCTGGTTAGATGCAGCCTTCCTCAAAAGTGGTCAGCCACGCAGAAGATAAGTATCCTCTCCCGCCGCCATCACTTGACTTTGGCCGCCGGGCCATGTATATTCGTTACGAGCATATGCTCATAATTACTTATCATCCACAAAGGGGCCCGACAATTGGCCCGGCCCAAACGGCTCCGCCGACTCGCCTACGCACCGCCGGTGCTCTTCTTCCTTCCCTCCGGGAAAGAAGAACACACTGCTCCGAACGATGCCGTCACGTTGACCATGGATGAGTTCGAGTCCTTGCGGCTGGCGGACCTGGAATGTTATTCTCAGGAACAGGCCGCGAGGAAAATGGGCATTTCACGTGCGACCTTTGGAAGAATCGTTGAGTCCGGAAGGTCGAAAGTCGCAAGGGCACTTGTTCACGGCTGCCGGATAGAAATATCTGGCGGAGCCTTCATGTTCGGCCGCGGCAGCCATTTACAGTGTCCGCGCTGCAGGCATCAACAGCCGAGAGGCATCCAGAAGCGAGAGCGCGTTGAGTGCAGACGCTGCTGTCTGCCCCTGCAGAACAGCGACGAGTCACAGCAAGGAGCATCACACAAGTCATGAGCGGGTACACTAACAATCCAGAGGAGACGGGTTATGGATTTCAAGAATGCTGTAATAGCAATTGTCACAGACGATGGCACGACAGTGAGTTCTCACTTCGGCCGTGCGCAGTTCTACGAGGTCATCACTTTTGCTGACGGAAAGGCCGTCAAGCAAGAACGACGTGAAAAAGCCGGTCATCACAGCTTCGCGTCGCAGGAAGGACCCGACGACGATGGACAGCATCACGGCGAATCACACCAGCGACGCCATCAAACCATGATTTCGCCGATCATGGATTGTGTGGCCGTCATTGGCCGCGGGATGGGCCAGGGTGCTGTGGACCACCTTCGTCAATCCAACTTGCTTCCCATCCTGACCGGCCTGCATACCATCGATGAAGTCATCAATGCGGTGGCCGCCGGCTCACTCGAAAATGATGCCCGCCGGATCCATCAGCACCACCTGGAGCAACATTGAAGCACACAGGGAAACCGCTCCGCGGCGACAAAGATGTTCGTCCCCGCGGGGGTTTACCTGGCAAAGGGTGCGGGTTGATGCATTTGCAGTATTCGTCCGGCCAGGCGTTTAACTTTTCCGGGCCGACGGTATGGTTTCTACGGTTATGATTGGTTTAATGGAGAGTAACGCTCAACCGGAGTGCGGAAGAAAAAGCTCGATGGGCTGATCGTACAGCTTCCACCGGTTGTGATGTGGTTTTCAGCTATCCACGGGGAGGCCGTGATGGATCGCAGATTTTCAACAGCCCCCCTGGATCTTTTTCACTTTCTTGATTTCCTTTGAGCCTCCGTTTTTGTTTTTCTCTATCATCGCCAGGATGTCTTTTCGTGCGGTTTCCCGAAACCGGAAGACATCCGTGTCCCAGCGGGTACCCGCAGGAATGACCGCAGACGGGTTCATAATCGTTGCATTGAACGCATCCAGTCCCCCGTGAAGCGCCGCAATGTTTTCGTACCCCAGTTTCTCGAGCAGCAGACAGGCGGCATGCTCCTCCGGCTCGCTGTCCGCCACGAGGACTTTTTTTACGTGCCGCTGAGACAACATGGTGATCCAGTCTTTGCCAAAGAGGTCACGCACCTGAATGTTGCTGGAGCCCGGCAGTGCGAGCTTCGCGCACGCCGCAGGCGTCCGGATATCAATGATTCTCATGCGCGGTTCATGGTCGACGATCCTGAACGCAAGCTCATCGGCGGTCATCAGCTTCACAGGGTGTGTGCTGAGATAGGCAGGATTGGAAACTCTGTCGATGATGTGTGTTTTCCGATCCGGCAGGAAGATGAAGACGATGCCGAGCGCGACGACGCCCGCTCCGGCAATGAGGTGGTTGCGGGTGGAGAAGCCGAGCGAGGGGGCAGATTTCTTATTCACGCGCTTCTCGATAACGGTCGTTCCGGCAAAAGCGCCGACTGCGATGACAATGAGCAGGAACGCAAACATTCCCTGGGACATCCCGAGCGAATCGAATATCTTGATCGACCCGAGCGGGGTGGATTCATAGAAGCCGTGGTAGAGCGGATACATCTCTCCGAAGGCCAGCACGCCGAACAGTCCCCCTCCCACAAAGAACATCGCATCAATCTTGCCGATTGCCGCGGCGCAGACGCTTGTGCCCGGACAGTAGCCGCCGAGGACGAAGCCGACCCCCATGATCGCGCCCCCAGCAACGGCCGGCCGCAGCCACGTGGGATTGACAAATATCGCGTCCGTGTCGAGGAGACCGAAATACCCGAGAAGGAGAACGCCGCTCATGGCTGTTACAGCCGCGGTGAAGAACACACGCAGCACAGTGAAATCATATCCATAAAAGACGCCGGCCAACCGGCGCGATGACGAAAACCCCGCCTGCTCGAGCGCGAAGCCGAAGCCGATACCGAGAATGAGGGCCACGACAAGATTCAGTTGGTCAGAAATCACTTCAGGTACGAACGGTCCCATTGCCACTGCTCCGGATTGTTTTTACAGCCACAGTTTTCGTGCAACGTAGGCAACGGCATAGCCAGTGCCGAAAATCGCCATCATCGTTACGAATCCGGCGGTCGACAGAACCGCCATGCCGCTGAGTGCAGCGCCGCTCGTGCATCCGCGGGCGAACTGCGCGCCTATGCCGAAGAGCGCACCTCCCAGGGCCGCAAACATCCAGCGGAGCCTGGTTCCGACCCGCGGCCCCGCTTCCGTGACAATCTTCAATCGGTCGGACACAAGTCCGGAGATGAACGCTCCGATCACCACACCCGCCATTTCAAATACCAGCCACGACTTGAGCGGATTGTCCTTGCCGGGCCCGACATACGTGCTGTAAAACTGGGAGTTTTCAGCGTGAGACGGCGCGACACCGTCCACGGTCGCAACGACGACGCTCTTGATTGCTCCGCTCGCCCCCAGGCCACGCCCGGTGATGAATATCGTGGCCAGGAGTACCACACCGAGGAAGAACCCGGCGAGATAGGGATTCATGTACTTCGTCTTCATGATCATGCCTCACTCTGAGAGAACGGGTTCATGCAATACGGGCTGAGCTTTCTTTTCGACAGGCCCTGCCTCGAGCTCTTCATAGCCCGTGACCATGGCTTTAAGATTCGATGTGACGGTGCGTCCGGTGGTGACGAGATAGAGATGAGCGATAAAAAATGACGCGAGAAGGAACGCGCCAATGGTGTGAAGGACCGCAATGATCTCGAGGCCCCCGACGTTCAGACTCAGGACCTCGTACCGTTGCGGATACCGGTAGAACATGTACAGGAGCCCTGAAACGACCATGATGGGAATCACGAGGACTTTGAGCCCGGCGTAGACGAGCTTCTGCAGGGGGTTCAGTTTGCTCAGGCTCGTCTTCCTTGTTGGATGGGGCACATTGCGGAATATTCCGAACACGTAATACTCTGCCTGCGCCCGCAGGTTCTCCCACGTCGGCACATATTGCCGCCACTCGCCTGTCGTGAAATGCCAGAAGATCGCAAACACGATGAGCACGAGGAAGCTGATCGCGGCGAAATTGTGATACCGCACTGCCTGATCGAAACCGAAGAATCGGATCGACCCGTGGATCTCAAACCCGGTCACACCAAGGAAAATGATGAGAGCGGCCTGAGTCCAGTGCCAGAATCTCTCAAACGCACGATAGACATACTCCTTTTTCACGCGATCATATCTCCTTTCGATTGCGGCTGATCAGAATCCGGATTGTTCCGTGCAGAACGGCCGCCGCGAGTGTCAGAGCCAGGATTCCCCAGCCGAGATACTCTACCCACGAGCTGTAGTTCCTTCCCGGTATGTAGAACCCTGTCAGTGATGCAAGACGGCCATTGTTGCGCGTGTGACACTCAGTACAGCCGACGGCCTGTTCCTTCGGAGAAACCATGTGGTTGACGGGCCAATACATTTCTGTCTCCACGAACCCGAAGTGTCCGCTGTAGGGGAGGTGGACCTGCTTCATCCCTTCTTCGGCGGCACGTTGCCAGTTAAATTCGCTCCAGTACCCCCCGTCCCCGGGCCGTGTGGAGACGGTTTTGGGTTGAATGAGGTATCCGTACCCGGTGTCATAAATCTGGTCCGCCCGGTGAATCTTTACCGGGTAAATCTTCGCGTCCGGATCGTCGTAACTTCCGAAGAGTTCATTCATTTTCACCGGTCGGGACGGGTCCAGCGTGTCGCCGATCAGGTAGTGCGATGCGGATCCGTTGAACCAGATGTACTCGGGTTTGAGCTTCTTCCCCCAGATAAACGACCCCTTGATGGACATATACACGTCAGTCCCGCTGCTATCCTTCTCTTCAAAGGGCTTGCCGTCCCTGAGCTTCCCCGCGGTTGACCAGTCCCAGTGGAGCTTTGTCGGGTTCACCTTCGCATAGATCGGGATATGGCAGGTCTGGCATGCAACCTTGAGCATGTGTTTGTTCAGTACATCGTCGGAGTGCGGCATTGTCGAATGGCAGGATTCGCATTCGACCCGGTTACGATTCATCGAAGACACGGAATACATCTTGCCGAGCATCTGATGCTTCTCTGCGGTATGACAATCGACGCAGACCATGTCCGGGCCTTCCGAGGCCATGTGGACATCGACGTCCCGCGACGGTTCGAACTCCGCCTCCTCAAGATCGCCGTGTTTCACGTTGTTCCCGCCCCCGCCGAAGAAGTGACAGGCGCCGCAATTCGTTCGCGCGGGCCTACCGACATTTTGCGCGACCTTGCTCAGATCCACCGAAGGATCGGGAAGTCCGGCACCGCCAGTCTGTTTGACGTACGTTCCGCTGTTGTCGTGGCACACCAGGCAATCCACATTGAGCGAATCGTTGAAATCGAACGTTGCATCCGCGTATCCGTAGCCGATGTGGCACCTGTTGCAGCTTTGCTCGTTTCCGGAAATGCCGATGCAGAAATTGTTCAACACATTGCGCTTGCCGATCGGGCGGATCCCCTTCCCTTCGATATATTCAGTCCGTTCCCAGTTCCAGTGCGTCGAATGCATCACCTCTGCGGCGCGCCCGTTGTGGCATGAAATACACGCGGCAGTGACTTCCTGCGGTCTTGTGAAGGTCTTTTTGAGCTGCGGGAAAAGCGAGTGCTCGACAGAGGGTTTCGCCTTTGTTTTATGCCCTTCTTTCAACCGGGCGAGCGGCGTCCCTTCCGAGCTGTTCTTGTGAAGTGCAGTCGTTATCAACCCGAACACGATTCCAAGCGCAAGGAGAGAAAAAAAGATCCGTTTCATGATTCACTGCCCCTGTTGCTCCGCGTTATCGACACTGGTTTCGGCATGATCATGTTGTGAACCAACCGCTTGATGTTTTTGCAGTCCGAGGAGAGCTCGTATACCTTGCAGTCTCGGCACACCCGGTCTGCACATGCATTGTGCTCATGTTTGTATGTCCAGCAGCCCGCGGCGGGAGAATCGTAAGCAGGGCAACCCAGCTTTTGTTCCGGGGAGCACTGTACATGGTCCCAGCACGGTATCATGGAATGGATTCGACGGATTCCTTCGATCGAGATCTTATGCTCATTGATGGCGGTCCGGATGCACTCGAGTCGTCCGACATCCGATTCCGAGTACCGGCGCTGATTTCCCTCGCTTTTGTGCACAAGAATGAGCCCCTTGCGGTCATAAAGGCGAAGGGTCTCGACGGAAACCCGCAACCGCCGGGCGACGGTTGCGATCGTGAAGCGAGGGATATTCTTCTCTCTGGAATCCATAGTTGTATTTATAAATACAACTATTGTACCACCTATCTATCGAGGCGTTTAGCAGATTTTTTGGGGGGCCGACAAGATAGAATTTCCAGATTCGAGAATCAACGATAACATGAATATCAGGAATGACGAGAAGAGCGTGGGAATCCGTGATCTCAGTCCTGCAAAGAGCCCGTCGATCGTCAGCCTGACCGACGTCACCGGGTCAGGAGAAGGTCACCCAGAAGTGCACAATAGATTGTACTGACCCATGGATTGCTGGTTATGGGGCAAGAGCCTGATTTGCAGCCGACAAATCTGTAGAATGCATACCCTGCTGAGCCGCCAAGAACAATGGGAGCGGTGCGCCAGATCCAAATCAACAACGAGGACTTACAACCCGCATCTCTGGGAAGCCGGTTGACAGGGGCTCATGGGGGAAAGCTTATTTCGCCCCTTCTTTCTTCCTGGTTGACAAATTAATCAGCGCGTAAAGGGGGCAAAAACTGACCACACTCGTCAGAACAAAGACCACCGCCAGCACCCCAAGTATGATTGCCAGAGCTCCTGTAAGTGTGCCGGTAAGTATGAGTATGCCAACGGCCAACGCTGCGATCACTCGGACCGTTCGGTCAATTGTGCCCATATTCTTGTTCATGCGGACTCCTGATTGAGATTAGTGAATATTCTGGGTGGAGAGGTTTCGCGAATATGATGCATTCAAGTTAGGAAAGGGTCAAATTCCGCAGATCAGGATTGAATCCTTTTGTCGTTCGGTGCATCTCATAAGGGAACCTGATCCCATGCACCTATTGGAGTGAAGAGCAATGCCGACAAAAAATGCCGTCGTCAAGCAGTTACGAGGTATTACGTTAGCCGCGAAAGCAGATTCGAATCACTGGGTGATGATGGACGGGAGAGACTCCTCTGGCGGGGAAGGTGCCGCATCAACTCCAAAGGAGCTCCTCCTCATGGCCCTGGGTGGATGCACATCGATGGATGTCATCCCTATCCTCAAAAAAATGCGGGTACAATTCGATGCGTTCGAGGCACATCTCACCGGAAACGCGCGTGAAGAGCATCCACAGGCATTCACCGATATCCATATCGAGTACATATTCCACGGCGACGCAATCCCGGAGGCTGATGTTCAGCGTGCGATCGAGCTTTCAACAACAAAGTACTGCTCCGTCTCCGCCATGCTCCGGGACAGCGTGAAGATAACGCATTCATATACTATTCACCCCACATCACAGCCAGATATCAAAACGGAATCCCCCATCACCTCCTAAGGAAGACAATCAGAATGCCCATCTATGATTATCAATGTTCCGAGTGCGGGAAGACATACGATGTGTTCCACAAGGTCCGCGAAATCAAAGAGGATATCGTCTGTCCTACGTGCAATTCATCAGAACACGTTCGGCTGATCTCCGCTCCCAGCGTCAGCATGAAGGGGAGCACGCACCATGCCCCGGAGTCTGCCCCCTCCTGCAGAGATGGATCGTGCTGCGGCGGCACTTGCAGTGTAAACTGAGCCAACCCTCAAAACCACATCGCTAGTCAGCTTGACACAAGGAAAAACATGAAATCAAAAAAGGCTGTTGAGAGATTTCCCGGAGCATATGTCTGGATCATCGGGGCAGTCGGAGTACTTCTGTCGGGGTATTTCATCCTTGGCAGAAGTGAATCAGCGGCGACGGGCGCGTTGGAACCCTCCCTCCCGCCATCCACAGAGGTTAGGCATGCCCCGGAATTCACACTTACCGATATGAACGGGCGCCAGGTCTCTCTGGCCGACTTCCGGGGAAAGGTCGTCGTGCTGGACTTCTGGGCCACCTGGTGTCCCCCCTGCAAACGCGAGATTCCCGACTTCATAGAATTGCAGTCACAATACGGATCCAAGGGGGTGCAGATAATAGGGATCGGGCTGGATGAACCGGAGAAGCTGAAAGCATTTGCGATCAGCCACGGCATGAATTATTCAGTCCTTATGGGGACCGATGATATCGCGATCAAGTACGGAGGCATATCGGGCATCCCAACCACATTTATCATTGACAGATCCGGAAAGATCGTGAATCGGTTTGAAGGGTTCAGGTCAAAGGACGTATTCGAAGGCGAGATCAGACCATTGGTGCTATAGCCCCTGCCGATGCTTCAGTTGATTGATCAGCCTGTCGGCGCCGGCTTCCCCATGCGTACGACAACCCGGTGCTTGACCAGATCCCGACCCAGAGAAATTTCCCCGTTTTTCACGCACTGTCCGTCCATCTCCACGCGGGAGACGTCACGCTCGCAGTGTTCCGGATTCTCAACCTGAATTTCGTAGACCGCTTCCCCGTGGCGATAGGTCATGCTGAAACCGTCCCACCATGCGGGAATGACCGGCGCGATTCGCATTGTCTCCCCGCGCACATGAAGTCCCAGGATCTCTTCGACCCAGGCGCGGTACATCCACCCCGCCGAGCCGGTGTACCAGGACCAGCCCCCCTGGCCGATCCGCCCGGGGAGGCTGTACACATCGGCGGACACCACGTACGGCTCAACGCCGTAGCGCCACACCGTCAACGGATCGCGTGCGCGCTCAATGGGGTTGATCATCCGCAGAATGTTCGCTGCCCGGGTGCCGTCCCCGCTCCGCACCATTGCCATCGCCAGCCACACAGCCGCATGAGTGTACTGACCGCCGTTCTCCCTTACTCCGGGAGGGTAACCGCTGATGTACCCGGGTGACGGCTTCATCGTGTCAAAGGGAGGCTCAAACAGGAGCACCAGACCATCATCCTCGCGAACGAGATGTCCCCACGCCGATTCAAGCGCCTTTTCCGCCCGATCCGGCCGGGCGGCACCGCTCAGCCATGCCCAGGATTGAGGCAGAGAATCAATCCGCGCCTCCACATTTGCCGAAGAACCGAGGGATGTACCGTCATCGAACGTTGCCCGGAGATACCATTCCCCGTCCCAGGCGAACTGCTCAACCCGCTGGATGAGCGCTTTCCGGTCCTGCTCAAACGTCATGCTGAGATCCGTCCGGCCCACGAGTCCGGACATTTCCCCCATCCCCTTCAGCACATCCACCATGAACCACGCCAGCCAGACGCTCTCCCCCTTCCCCCCTGCACCAACGAGGTTCATGCCGTCATTCCAGTCCCCGGTTCCCATCAGGGGCAATCCATGGGCCCCGAACTTCTGGCTGTGCGTGAGCGCGCGTTGACAGTGCTCAAGAAGCGTGGCTCGTTCTGTCGACACCCCCGGAATTTGAAGGCTCTCGATCTGGTCGTCCTTCAACACAAGTGCGTCGAGGAATGGGACATTCTCGCGAAGGATATTCAGATCCCCGGTGATTCCGACGTAGTGCGCAACGACGAAAGGGAGCCACAGGAGATCATCGGATATCCGCGTGCGGATTCCCACGCCGGTCGGAGGATGCCACCAGTGCTGGACATCCCCCTCGCTGAACTGCCGGCTTGCTGCGAGCAGTATGTGTTCGCGCGCCAGGGCGGGATGTGCGTACACCAGGGCCATCACGTCCTGCAATTGATCGCGGAAACCGAAGGCACCGCCGGACTGGTAGAAGGCAGAGCGCCCCCAGAACCGGCAGCCGAGGGTTTGAACCAGCAGCCAGCGGTTGATCATGAAATCGGCGGCGAGTTCCGGGGTATGCACCTGGATCGAGCCGAGCCGGTCATCCCACCACTCTTTCGTACCCTCGAGCGCAGCCTCTACGACCCGGCTATTCCGGTAGGTAAGAATGAGTGCCTGGGCCTCATCCAGCGACTGAGTCTGACCCATCAAACACGTGATCTCAGTCCGTTCGCCCGGAGCCAGCCACACAATTGATTGTATCGCGGCGCAAGGGTCCAGGGCCGCCCCGACCCTGCCTGAAAGCCGTATTTGCTCCATCGCCGCCGGGTTCCTCATCGAGCGGTTGCGCCCCAGGAAGGTTGTCCGGTCTCCCGAGTACGACTCGTGGGGCTCGCTCATGGCCGCGAAAGCCACCCGATCGGAATAATCAGGATTGTAGTAATTGCGCGCGATCAGCGCCTGAATATCGTCATCCCAACTGGTCACGACGTGGTCCCGGGAAGATTCACGAAACTCCCCGAGAGTCCATTCCACGTACATTGTCACAGACAGCCTGCGTGGTCTGTCGGAATCGTTTCTGAGTGACAGCCTTTGAATCTTGACCGGTTTGCCCCCCCTGTCATCTACCGGGACGAAGACCGTCAGCTCCTGCTCGATCCCGTGACTGTTGTGCTCGAACACCGTGTATCCCGCCCCATGCCTCGCACGGTACGCGGTCTCCTCACGAATCGGCGAAGCGCACGGCGTCCAGTAGATGCCGGTTTCCTCATCCCGGATGTAGAGCGCTTCTGACGGCGGATCAACAACGGGGTCGTTTGACCACTCGGTCAGGCGATTCCGCTCGCTGTTCCCCTGCCAGGTGAATCCGGCCCCCGTTTCGCTGACAAGCGTGCCGAAGCCCGGGTTGGCGATGACGTTGACCCAGGGCGCGGGGGTGTTCATCCCCGGGCCCAGATAAATTGCGTATTCACGCCCGTCCGAAGTAAAACCGCCCAGGCTGTTGAAGTACGCGAGGTCCATAAATGGGAGCACTGCTGATGGATCACGGGGATCACGTTTCGAGACCATGGGTTCGGGCAAATCAGGGGCTTCCATCTTCAATCCCAGCTGCAGGGGCAAAGTCCCCCGGGCCCCCACGATCACGACGCTTGCCACGGCCCGCAGAAGAGTCAGGTCTTCCGGGGGAATAAGATCCGCATCGCGAAGATAGACCCCCCCGCGACGATCCTCGCCCGAAGTCGCCGCGTAGGACTGGATCAGGAGTGCGAGCGCTTCATGCAGCGGGCGCATGTAACCACCGGCCTCTTCGTTCAGGATTACCAGGTCGGTCAAGAGCCCGTGCATCCGCCAATATGTATGTGCCTGAAGCATTTGACGCACCAGTCCCATATCACGCTCCTCGCCAATTGCGACCAGGGCAATCGGCAGGTCGCCGGAGATGGAATAGGCCCACAACCCGGACTGGCCTTTACGGTTTTTCATGATCCGCTCTGCGGGAGAGCGGAGGAGGGGATTCGGAAAGAGCAGATGGCTTGCCAGTTGCTGGAATCGCCGTGCCTCGTCGGGCTGGATTCTCAGGAGCCGCAACTCGAGCTGGGCTGATGCCCAGACCAACTCCATCGCCCGATCGATAGCATGGGGATCACTGTACTTGCCCAGCAAACTCAAGACCTCCGTGCGAGTTGCCCCGGCGGCCAAAATCATCGAAACCCTGACACGTTGCCGGGGACCCAAGTTCAGCCCCTGGCGCAGGCTGAGGATCGGGTCAATGACATACCCCTCGCTGTTTCCCGGTTCCTGAACGGCGCCCATCGGGCCGGCGAGCGTTCGCCCCCGTCCAATGAACCGGGCCCGGTCGGTCTCGTACCGAAGGGGTTCGGCGTCAACTTCGTCTTCAAGCGTAAAGCGGTGCCCGACGCACATCGGGGGATCGCCCTCCTGGCGGGACCGCCGGTGCGCAAGAATCGCGTTCTGTCCCGGTACCGCCTCCGTCTGGATGAAAAGCTTATTGAAAGCGGGATGCTGCCGGTCAGCATTGTGAGGCGCCATCGAGAGTTCAACGTAGCTCGTCAGATCGAGACGGCGGGTCCGGAGTGAACGATTAATCAGAGTCAATCGCCGGATTTCGACGTCGTCCTCCGGAGCGACGATGATTTCCGTCTCGCTCTCTATGTCGTTGTCGACGCGCCGGAACACGACCCGGTCCAGCGAAAAGTTGGCGCTATAGTCCTCAACATTCCCTCCGGCCGGCTGATAGGTGTTGCACCACAACCGGTGCGAATCTGCGTCATGGATATAGCAGAACGTCCCCCAGGGATCCGCCGTACGATCCGACCTCCATCGCGTTATCTCAAAGCCACGCCAGTGGCTGTAACCACCGCCGGCGTTCGTGAGCATCACGCCATAGCTTCCGTTGGAGAGGAGCTGGGTCTTCGGCGTGGAGGTATGGGGAGTGTCGAACTGGCTCACGGAGAGGGCGACTTCTCCCACGGCTGCGATGGAGGAGACCCTCGCGTGCGCTGAGACCTGGTCTACCAGAGGGAGCTGCGGGATCCGTTCATACAGCAACGGCTCGACCGCGCGCACGCGGGGGTCCGCGTAAAAAGCCTTCTGGACGGAATTGCCACGGAGGAAGTTTGTCAGCGCCAGGAAACCCATTCCCTGATGATGGGCCATGTACGCCTGCACGATCACGCCCCGGTCCCCTTCGCGCTCCGGCTGATGATCGAAGTCCATCGCTTCGTAGTAGCCGAAGTCGTTCAATAATCCCAGGCCCGAGAGGCGTTTCAGATTTCGGAGTGTCTCCAGCGGCGCGAGAGCGATGGCCAGAAGCGTGGCATAGGGGGCGATGACGATCTTTTCCGCCTGACCGCGCTTGAGCCCGAGTTCCGGCACGCCGAAGGCACTGTATTGATAGGTCCTGTGTGCGTCCAGATCCCCGGAGGCAGACTCCGAGATACCCCACGGCACGTGATGCGTGCGGCCGTAGGCGATCTGGACCGCGACGGCATCGCGGGTCGCTTTATCCAGCAGCGAGTTTGCATACGATCGCTGGAAAAGGAGGGGCATCAGATATTCGAACATCGTCCCGGTCCAGCTGAGGAGCACCTGTCGCCCGCCGATGGCGCCGTACGGCCGGCTCATGGCAAACCAGTGTTCGGCAGGGATGTCCCCCCTGGCAATGGCAATGAAGCTTCCCAGGCGAGCCTCGCTTGCCAGCAGATCGTAGAATGCATGATCCAGCCGCCCTTCAGAGACATTATAGCCGATCGAGAAGAGCCTGCGGGAGGAGTTGTAGAGGAAGCGCATATTGATGGATTCGGACAGGTCGCGTACACTCCGGGCGAGTTGCTCGCCTGACGCCATCATTTCACCGGCCAGCCATTTCGAATCATCGAGGGCTTTGAATACGCGATCGATCCAGTTCGCCACTTCGCTCTCCTCAGGAGGAGCCTGTTTCCGGAGTTCCTGGAGGTACGGGATCCAGTCGAGAGTACCCCCGGCGAGATCCTGAAGGGACGGCGCGCGATGAAGGGCTCCCAGGAATGCCCGCCGGGCGTCCGGATCCAGCATGCGTACTCCATCCGCAGTCTTCTCACCGAGAATTTCGATCCACAGGAGGTAGCGATTCGCAATGTTCAGGAAGGCTTGCAGCTGGCTCTGCATCTGCCTCGCCCAGTACGCTACCTTCCCCCCGGCCGCTTCAGAGACCCAGGCCTTTTCGGCCAGATCCCTGACGTCACGTTCCGCCCTGCGCATGACGCCGAGTGCGTCCACGATATGCTCCGGCGGGGAGCCCCAGGTGCGCAGCAGCTCATCGAGGGCGTGGGCATCCACGCCGGAGACCTTTTCGGTCCGCAATGTCTGCCGCAGGACTTCACCGGTGTCCCGCAAACCCCCGAAGGCTTCCCGATCGAGCAGCGCCCCCTCCCTCAAGGCGCCGAGGGCCTGGTCCACAGTCAATAATGCGCCAAGCAGATTTCCGCTGTCGGCGGTGGAAACGTAGCGAGGTTTGAGGGGAGCGAGGGTTTGAATATCGTACCAATTCAGCAAATGGCCCTCATGACGCTCCAGTTTGGCGATCGTCTCCATCGTCCGCGTCAGCTTACGGGTGACCTCATCCACAGTGATGTACCCGAGGTCATGCGCGCCGAGCACGCTGACCATCCAAAGACCGATATTTGTCGGGCTGGTCCGCATTGCCAGTTGATTCTGATATGACACCTGGAAGTTGTCGGGAGGCAACCAGGAAGACCTTTCGTTGACAAAGTCCGAGAAATAGCGCCAGGTGCGGCGCGCGATATTCCTCAGGAATTGCCGATCCTCCGGCGAGAGAAGTGACTGCGGCTGTTTTGACTCCGGACGCCTGTTGAGGTGCCAGCCAAAGGCGGGCGAGACAAACCAGAGCATCAGCCAGGGCGCCCCAAGCGAGAGGGTCGACGGCATCCAGAGCCACACCGCCAGGGCCGCGATTACGCTGAACAGGCTCGCCAGGCCCATCGAAAGGAGGAGCCTGGGGACTCTGGCCTGGGCATCGTCATGCGTCACCTGCGCCGAAGCCCACTCCAGCAGCCCACGATGCGAAATGTGACGCCGGTAGAGGGCACGCACGATGGCATCAATGGCCAGCCAGGCCTGGTATGGAAGCAATGCCGCTTCTACGATCGCCCGCAGAAGATCGTGTGCCACCTTCATGATGGAAATCCCCTTCCCGCCATGGCGGGATGTCGCCCAGGTGAATAGCTGCGCGAGTGAGTCAAAAAGCAGATACGCAGAGATCACCAGGGTCGAGATCACGCCGGCTTCAAATGAAATCAGCCAGGAGGCCGCAAGCAGGGCCACGCTGGCTGGGGGAAGCAGGCTGCGGCGCAGGTTATCAAAAATCTTCCCGCGGTTGAACCAGGAAAGCGGATTCCGGGCCCAACCCCCTCCCGGCCGTGGAACGCGCGGCATGATCCAATCGGCGATCTGCCAATCGCCCCGGGTCCAGCGATGCTGCCGCCCGATGAAGCTCACGTAGTCTTGGGGGAACTCGTCATAGAGCTCGATATCACTGGCCAGGCCCACCCGGACGTGAGCGCCTTCAATCAAATCATGGCTGAGGAGCAGGGACTCGGGGAATCTGCCGGAAAGCACCCGACTGAACGCGCGCACATCGTAAATGCCCTTCCCCTGGTAGGAAGCTTCCCCGGTGAGATCCTGATTGACATCGGAAACCGCGTTGGTATAAGGGTCGATGCCGACCTGATCCGAAAAAATCCGGCTGAAGGGGGAGCCGGTCGTGCTCGGCAGGGAGGGGCTCACGCGCGGCTGGATGATTGTGTAGCCTGCGAGGATCCGGCCCCGGTTGTCGAGGCACAGCTGATTGAGCGGATGTGCGATTGTCTCAATCAGCCGGCGGGCGGTGTCGTGCGGCAGCTGCGTGTCACTGTCCAGCGTGATGACAAACCTCACGTCGGCAAGTTGATCCGCGTTCCCGACCCGGACCAGGGGATCGGTCCCGTGCTTTCGCGTGCCATCGATCAGACCGTTGAGTTCTTCAAGCTTCCCCCGTTTACGTTCCCATCCGATAAATTTTCGCTCGGACTCAGACCATTCCCGCTCCCGATGGAAAAGGAAGAACCGCTCACTGCCATGCCGGCGATTGAGGTTTTCAATTGACCCCTTTGCCGCCTGGAACAGGGACTCGTCCCCTTCACAATGGATTTCCGAAGCGTCCTTGTAGTCCGTAAAGAGGCCAAAGAGCAGATTTGCCTCTTTATTGGCGAGATAGCGTATTTCAAGCTTTTCCGCCTCGGCATCGATCGTCTTCAGGTCGACGAGCAACATGGGAACGACAACGAGTGTCCGACAATCATCGGGAATCCCCGAGACCCTGTAATCCATCTTCGGCAGTGCGCGTGGCGGCAGGAGACGCATAACGAGGTAGTTCATGATCTCAAGAGAGACCTGGCTCGCAGGGAGGAGCAGGAGGACCGCAACCAGAAGCTGAATGCCGGCAAGCTCTCCGCGTAGTCCAAGCAGGAGGAGGAGTGAGACCAATGAGAAGGAGAGGAGACCGAGTCCCCCGATGTACAGCGCGCCATGGTGACGATACGTCCATTGCAAGGCGAGGAATCGGAGCGACTCGCGGCAGCCGATCATCCGTGCCAGATCCCTTCTCCGTTCGCCGATCAGATACGCCCCGACGTGCGTCCAGCGTTTATCCGGCACCGGATCATGGAGAGCCTGGTGTGCGAGATGAAGAGCACCCTCGGCGATCTTCTCCTCGGACAGGCCGGAGCTCCGGCGGAGATCTTCAATAGCACGGCGGCATCGATCGCGAGTGTCGAAATCCATCTGAGCATAGATACCGGCGGGATCCTTCCGAAGCAACCCATCCACCCGGCTGAGCTGTTCGAAGCATACCTTCCAATCAAGCAGGTCGAGCTGGCGCAGGCTGGTGAACGCATTCCCGATGGACAACTGGTCACGTGTCTGCCGGTTCTTCTCACGCAAATCAAGATCACTCAGGGATTTCTGGAACTTGCGTTCAAGCCAGTGTTGTACCGGCTCCATGACGGGTCCCTCGTCATAGAGGTAATCGATCATTTGCGAAGCAAAATAGGGGCTGGGGTCTGGATGGCTCCTGGCAAGTTCAGCCAGGATCGAGAAGATCTGGTGGGGATCCTGACGGTTGACTGCGATGAGCCTGTTCGCCCAGAAACCTGCAATCCCGCGCTCGCGCAGCTCGGTCAAGGCCCTGTGGGCGATATGCTGGATCCCCTCCATGAGGGCCAGGCGGAGCATCTGCGGAAGGGCCCAGAGTTCACCGATGGACAATGGCACCACGCCCTGATAGGCAACGAAGAATGAAAGTATGTTTTCCTGATCCAGGCGTAGGTCCGCATGGGCGACAAGTTCCCGCGCAAGGTCGTAGATGCGGGGGAGACCACGGTCGGGTTCGTTTGCGAGTACCGGGAGCTGCCGGTAGTAACGCCGGGGGAGGTTTCGCCGGATTCCCCGGGCATTGCTTGCGAGGATGTATTCGTTGTCGAGGAGCCACTCGGCGCTCGGCGGCACGCCCTGCTCCAGGTGACTCGCCTCGGTGAGAACCAGGCAGGTACGGTGGATCCACAGACGATCCCGTTCGATCCTCTTGAGCAGTGCGGTGTTCTGCGGCGGATGCAAGGCGAGCTGGTGGGACGCGGCAAGTCGTTGGGCGTGTTCCTGGATCTGCAACGGGGTGAAGGGCGATCCGGAGCTCCACCCTTCTCCGCTCGGGCTATCACCGACGGGACGAAGGATGAACAATGCTGGGGGGCTCTCGCCGGTTTCCATCAGAAGCGCCGCGGGGATCCCCAGCGATTCGAGGGGGGCCTGAAGAATCAGGACGCACTCGCCGGCAACCAGCCAGCGGGAGTGATCTTCAAGCAGTCTCAGCTCCACCCCGGACCTCGACCGGCGGATCGACGTTACGCACAGGATGCTCCCGATGACCCCGGCTGCAATGAACGCGATCGGCACAGAATTCGCTGCGCCCAGAGCCGGCGACTGAAGATAGACAGAAACACCAGACGCAATTGTTCCGAAGAGGATGAAACCGATGACTGCTCCGAAAACCAGGCGCCAGCGGAACGGGTCCCCCCGATGGACATCGCCATCAGCACTCTTGCTCAACCATGCGACGCGGCGGTAACCCTTCCTCCGCAGTTCCTTGAGAGCTTTGCGAGCTTCTTCTCGCTTGCCGAAGTATCCAATGAGAACACCTGCGTCCATCCTCTGTCCCTGACGGAAGTAAGAGCAAACACCAGTCCCTGGCCGCGCTCATCGCGCAGCGTTGTACGCCGATGTCAAGTGAGCCGGGCCAGCCCGTGACTTGACGACTTTGGATCAACCTGGGGAAGGACGTGACATCACGCGTCGAGCGCCGATCAGGGCTGAGGATCAGCCCTTCTTGGCCAGCCGGATGATGTACAGAAGGATGAGAGCACCCACAACAGCGGCGATCAGCAGGCCCAGGATGCCTCCGCTCGAAATGCCGAGCAGGCCGAATACCCAGACGCCGACGAAGGAACCTATGACCCCGACAATCAAATCACCGAGCAGGCCGAACCCGGCCCCCTTCATGATTTTCCCGGCGAGGAAACCGGCGACAATCCCGATCACGAGGAACAGAAGCAAGTTTTCCGTACTCATATGACTATCTCCTTATGTGGAATGTCTTTTCTCTTACCCTATTTGGTGTCCAGGATGATCGGCAATCCATCCTTACCCGCCCCGACGATTATGACCTTTGTGTTTTGCGAATTTGCAAGCTTCTCCGTTGCCTCAATACCCTTCCAGCGAAGCAGCTGGTCGCTGATGCCGGCGGCGACTATGGCCTGGAAGTCGGCGATACCCTTTGCTTCAATTCGTTTCCTGTCCGCCTCCTGCTTCTCCTTCGTGAGAATGAATTCCATGCGCTGGCTTTCCTGGTCGGCGCGCTGTTTCTGTTCTATCGCCTCGGTGAGTTGAGTCGGAAGCGCGACATTGCGAAGCGGCGTGGCTTCAATTGTTACTCCACGGGGCGCAACTGTCTTTGCCAGCTCTTCCTGGATCGCTACGCCGAGGCGCTCCCGTTCTGTCGAATACAGAGCGCTTGCCTGGAAACTCGCAGTGACGGCCCGGCTGATGGAACGGAACTGCGGAATGAGGATGATGGTTTCGTAGTCCCCGCCCGCGACCGTCTTGTACACGCGCCCTGCGGAGTCGGGGTTGAGCCGGTAGAGCACACTGATCTCGAGTCCGATTGTCAGGCCCTCACGCGAGAGAACCTGCATTGTCTCCTTGTGTTCCTGCGTCTGGATGGTGAATTTGACCACGTTCGCCAGCGGGTTGACGATATTGATGCCGGACGGAATAGTCTTCTCCGACACGATGCCGAAGAAATCCACAACGCCGACGTACCCCGCAGGCACCTGTGTGAAACACTGGAGCAATGCCAGAACGGCGAAGACGCCCGCAAACAGGGCGCTCACCCTGGCAACGGAGCGGGAAGTGACGCTGTTCTGGGCCGTTTTCCCGGCGGCGCCCCGCCAGATGAAGAATGCAACGATGGCGATGATGATCGAGGTGACAAAGACCATGAGGATTCCCTTGGGAATGAGAGTGACGGATCAGAAGGAATGTACAGGGTGGAAGCGCGTGATGTTATCCGTCAAAAGGATGGTAAAGGAGTTAACCCTTTCGGGGGATGGAGTTGCGAGCGGGTTTTGGAGGAATTGCTCCCGTCCGTCGGTGACGAGGATCACATCTTGTTACTTCCGCAGGGCCGCAAGTTTTTCGAAGAGTGCGACTTCCTGCTCGTTGAGATGTTCCGGCATCCGGACGTCGAGCTTCACGAAAAGATTTCCAAACAGGGTCTTTTCACCATAGACCGGCATTCCAAGCCCCAGAAGCCTGAGCTCCTTGCCGTTCGGGGTTCCCTTCGCGATATCAACATTGACCATTCCTTTCAGCGTTCTGACCTTCGCCTTCCCGCCAAGGACGGCCGTATACAACTCCACCGGGAAATCGCAGTAGAGGTCGTTCCCCTTCCGTTGAAATTCCGGATGTGGTGCGACCCTGATGGTGAGAAAGAGGTCGCCGTTTGCGCCGCCGTGTGATCCGGTACCCCCTTTACCGGCGACCCGCAAGATCTGCATATCCGCAACGCCGGGCTTGACCGTTACCCTGATCGTTTGGCCGTTGAGATGGATCAGACGGATCGCACCATTGTACGCTTCCTCGAGCGAGAAGACCGTTTCAGCTTCGAGGTCCTCCCCCTTGATTGCCGTACCCCTGCTCCCCCTCCTTCGGGCGCCGCTCTGTCCGAACAGCATCTCAAAAAGATCGCCGGCCACCTCCTCACCAAACACCGTATTGGATTCTCCGCCGCTCCGGTGTGTTTGTCCGGCATGGTCGCCGGCATACTTCGACCAGTCAAATCCTCCCGGCTCCGCCCCGGCTTTTTCGTAGACCTTCCAGTCAGCGCCGAACTGATCATACTTTTTTCTCTTCTCCGGATCGCCAAGGACTTCGTTGGCCTCGTTGATGTCCTTGAACCTCTCCTCGGCCGCCTTGTCTCCCTTGGCCTTGTCAGGATGATACTTGAGAGCAAGCTTTCGATACGCCTTCTTGATCTCCCCCTCTGTCGCTTTCTCTCCGACCCCCAGTACTTTGTAGTAATCTTTATATGTCATCGTCTCCGCTTCCCCGCTGCCTGCCACGTGCTATCCGGCAACCCGCACCTGCGCCGGGCGCAACAACTCACTCCTCCAGAGATACCCCCGACGCAAATCTTCAACGACGGTTCCCTGCTCGACATCGTCACTCTTCGCCAGGGCAACGGCTTCGTGCAACTCAGGGGTAAACGCCTTCCCCTGGCTGTCGAATGAGCGGACTTCCTGTGCCTCCAGGAGGGCAAGGAGCTTTCGATAGATGTTCTGCAGCCCTTCCGTCACCGGCCGCTCCGCACTGCCCGCCCAGTGCAGCGCCTTCTCCACATCGTCGATGATGCCGATAAGCGGAAGGAGCATCTCACGCTTGCCTGCCTCGGCAAGCTTGTTGCCTTCACGTTCAATGTGTCGGCGGTAGTTCTTGAAATCAGCCAGCGCGCGCAGATGCCGGTCACGCTCCTGGCGCAAGTCCTCCCGCAACCCTTCGATCTCTTCTGCGAGGTCGGCCGGCCGGAGCAAATGCCGGCTTTCCCCGGATCCTGTGAGCACTGCCGCATTCTTCACGTTTTCGCGTGCATTAATTGCCATGGTGGACCATCGTAATAGTGTGAGCGACGCTATTCACCGGGTCATTCCCCGACGTGGCCCGGGCCTGAATCTTCTTTAGTGAGCTTGACGACCATCTTGCCGATGTTACCTCCACGCAGCAGATCGACAAAGGCATGCGGCGCGCGATCGATCCCCTGCACCACCGTCTCTTTCATGACCAGGCCGCCCCCGGCGATATGGGCGTTCATCTCCTTCACAAATTCCGGCATACGGTCGAACCAGTCTCCTACGATGAAACCCCTCATCGTAAGCCGTTTGGTGACAAACAGATGAAGATTCCGGGGGCCCGACACCGGTGTCTCATCATTGTATCCTCCGATCGCACCGCACGCGATGATCCGTCCGTTCGGACGCATCGCCGAGAGCGCAGCCTCAAGCATCTCGCCCCCGACATTGTCGAAATACACGTCGATACCGTCGGGCGCGGAGGCCTTGAGCTGGCGCGGGAGGTCCCCGTCCTTGTAGTTGAAGGCGGCATCAAAGCCGAGTTCCTTGAGGAGCATCGTGACCTTTTCCGGGGAGCCGGCACTGCCGATGACGCGGCATCCGCGCATCTTGGACAACTGACCGGCGATGCTCCCGACTGCCCCCGCCGCCGCGGAGATCAGGACGCGGTCGCCCGCCTTCACATCAACCAGGTTCAAACCGGCCCAGGCGGTCAATCCGGTCATGCCGAGCGCACCGAGGTAGGCCGAGAGGGGCCGGACATCGCGGTCGACCACGCGGACCTCCCGCATCCCCGAGACAAAGTACTCGCGCCATCCGAGGCGGGAGGTGACGATATCGCCCGGGACGATCCCAGGGGCCCGGGATTCAATCACCTCACCGACCGCCGCGCCGTCAAGCGGTTGATTCAGTTGAAACGGACTCACATAGGAAGGGACGTCGTTCATGCGACCGCGCATGTACGGGTCGACGGACATGTACAGGTTACGCACCAATACCTGGTCTTCCCCCGGCGGCGGCACTTCGACGCGGACCACGGTAAAATTGTCGGGAACCGGCAACCCATGCGGTCGGGAGACGAGCCGGACCTCACGACTGATCGTCGGAATCCGCGCGACCCGTTTCTTCGGTTCAATCTCAGCCAGCGGCGCTTTGACGCCTTTCTCCGTGGCGATTTCGCTTACAAATGTTTCCATGGTGACCACCCTCCGGTTACTGATAGATCATTCGATTGGATCACCCGGTCCGACGGATGCCGAACCGGCTCGATGCCCGGTATTGCACGCCAGCAGATTCCCCTGCGGCATCACACGTGTTTTCTCTGCAACAGGCGCGTCAACCCCATCACTCCAACGACCGCCGCAATCACGCCTCCCACGAGAAGCCACATCGCCCTGTCAGTCGGGGAGCCCGTGAAGAATCGGGAAATGTCGGAACTCAACCCGTTCGATGCGTTGATGCCGAGCACGATAAGCAGGATGCCCCCGGCAAGAAGGGCGAAAGAAAAGACTCTGTTCATGAGACAGTCCTCTGTGTTATTCGTTGCACACAACAATGTTCAACCTTCGTCACTCAGAACCCGACGATATCACCGACGCCGCTGCGGAGAGCGAACCATGCAAATCCGAAAAACGGGTCCTTCTGCTTCCTGGCGTATCTCACGGTGCCGAACTTCATCGCGCCCGATCTGTCCGGCGTATTTGTCTTTCTGATCGTCACGTTCTTTGCCACCCAGGATGCGAACCTATCCACAAGGGCGTTCTCGCTGCCGGTGCGGCTGTTGATGGAAGCGACGATCAGGTCCCTGTAGACGGCGCGAACAGTGCCGGTGGCGACCCCTGCCCTGACATTGATGTCGAACGCCGCCGACTCGAGCACTCCGGTCTTGATGCGCGTTTGATCGGATGGTTCGATCCATGGATTGAGTTTGCTCAGATCCATTCCGCTGAGTGAGCCGGAGTACCGGAGGGAGAATTGCGGGCTTGTCAGAGGGATCGACATGACCAGATTTACCGTGCCTCCCCCCATGAAGGTTCCCCGGCCGTGAATGCTCGCACCGGCACCCCGCTCGGCGTGACTGGCAACGCCTGTCACAAGCCCCTGCACACGATCGAACGTCAGCGTCGCGGGTTTCACCCCCATCGCAAACCTCTCGCGGTACCTCAGCCGACAATCAGTGATGATCAGACTATCGAGCCCTACCGTGTCCTTCACAGAGGAGAGGATCTCGTCCGGCATGCGCGGCACCGGGGAACCATCGGCAGAGGGCTTGTCCTTGTTGATCAGAACGTCGGCAAAAACGTCCTGGAATTGGAGGGAACGGGCGTGGTAGTTCTCCCCCTGGAGCAAGTCGACATAGGCAAGCCCCGCCAGCCTGCATCGGCGGGCACTCATCTCAAACCAGGTTTTTCTGAACTTGCTCCCTTCAAAAAACTGCGCGTCACTCACCAGGGGATGGAGCTCCAGAGCCTCAACCACAATTTCCGAATCCGGTACGGACAAACGCAACGGGCCGCACCGCAACCCGTATCCAAACCCCTGAAACGCCATGTCAACTTCGCCTGCCTCTACAACAGAGGCGGCGAGGGTGCGAGGATCGACGCTGGTCCCGCGAAGGAGGCCCAGCCAATGAACGCCGCTGACTGAGACTGCGGCGATACTCCCTGAAAAGGAGGAATCGTTTCGGGCCAGCAGTACGGAGTCGCATGCAATGCGGTTTTTCATTACGTCGAACCGTATCCCGCTGATCCGTATCGAATACCCGGGATAGGATGCTGCGAAACCCTTTGTGATTCGCGCTTCAACAAATTTTTGGAGAAAGGCGGTCGGGAATGAGAGGAAAACCAACACACAGAGGAGCACAACAACTCCCAGAGCGATGGACGCGGTCCCCAGCGCCTTCCGCCATAAGGGTTTCTGCCTGTCGACCGCTCCCAGCCCACGATTCATCGAACCCCTTGAAGTGGTTTGTGCTTTCGGCCCGACTTCCTTTTTTTGATCTGATCCGACTTGTCTGAATTGATCATGGATTTCTGCAGCTCCATCAGCCTTCGTCTGGACAGCTTCAGTTGCTCAACGGTCTCCTTATATACGGCAGCGTGCCCCCTGGCCTCTTCTTTGGCATTGCCGTATCTCTCCTGGAGTTCTCCGACAAGCGCTTCGTACTTGCCGGCGATTGCGGCGAGCTCGTCGTTCATTACTTTCCCCCAGTGTTGTACAGCCTTGCCCCTTCGTTGCTTCCACTCCCCTTCAATGCTATCCCAGTTCATATTTTACCTGACGTATTTCCGGATGCTCATCCGGCATTCTTGTGACACTCCTCTTTCTCGAGGATGAGAGTTCGCGCTTGCGAATGATGAAGCAAACAACCCCTGAGTCCGGAAAGGAATAGGGCAACAAGGATGAAAAGGTGGCTCATTCCCTCCTTGCCGGCCTACGACACAAAGGGGCCACTGGCTACAGGGACGGCACAAGTCCGTTCTTCCCGACCAGGACCCGGTTTACGGACAACTCGCCGTTTGGCTTCTGGTTCGCGATCACGAGCACATGCGCCCCCGGCTTCAAATCGAGCGTCCGGCCCGCCTCGAATGTGACGATGGGCGTCCCCCACGGAATCGTCAGGGCTTGCGGGCGGGTCATTGCGGAGCTCTTGAACTGCAGCGTCAGGGAAGTCCCCCCTTCCCGGTTCCCCGCGATAGAGCTGTTCGTCCTTGCATCCCCATCCTTCCCGCCCTTGATTCCGGACCCCGGCGGCAGGCCGAGCATTGAGGCATGGGAGGTGGTCCCGTTCAGCACCGTTGCACCTCCTCCATCAAGACTGGAGAGATCCGAGGCAAAACTTCCCTCGCCTGTTCTGGGCGCGCCCGCAGGAAAGATATGGACCTCTATCGCCCGCATCGATCCGTCCGACTGGATGACGGATGTGATCCCCATGTAACTGCCATCTTTGAGATGCCCGCGGTCGGACGCGACGACAACGGACACCCGGGAAGGGGATACGAGCTCGACGGGCACCGGCCCGGTCAAGGTTTCGACCGTGAGCAACGGGCCGCTCACACTCTGGACGGTGCCGCGGACGAGAACTGCCCGGCGCGGCAGGGGATCGGAAGATGCAGACATGCACCCCGAGGCGAGCACCCCGGCGCCGGCAAATATGACAAACATGGCTGAAGTTGTGCGCATTGTCGTCCTCACGTGGGCATAGTTGATGAAGAAGTGTATCGAGGAAAAACCGGGAAGGTAATAGCGCAAAGGGATGAAAACATAGTTAACCCCCTTTTGGGGAGGAAACGTGATTTCCTCCCGGAGAACGTTGAAGGGAAAGGAGGCCCTAACGAGGCTTAACGGAGGAGGAAGGGAACGGGTTCAGGACGGTTCGTGATTGTGGGCGGACATTGCTATCTGTAGGCGACTGTGTATGGCGAGTTTTTCGAGGATGTTATGAACATGACTCTTGACCGTGTATGTCGCGATGTTGAGCCGCTGGGCGATTTCCTTGTTGCTGAGACCTTCGGCAATCAGCGAGATGATTTCACGTTCACGCTTCGTCATCCGCACCGCGCTGGCCAGCTTTCCCTTCCCCTTTTTGAGCGCGTTGTCGATAACATGAGTAAACAGCGAGCCGGCGAGCGAAGGAGGGAGGACTTTTGCCCCGCGGGCAACCGAGCGTATGGTTCCCAGAAAATCCTCCACCGTCGCGTCTTTGAGGATGAAGCCCGATGCCCCAGCCTCCACCCACTCGACGATATCCAGCTGTGACGGGATAAGGCCCATCCCGATCACTTTGATCTCAGGAAATCCCTTGTTCAGAGAGGCAAGAACACGGACACCGTTTTGATTCCGCAAACCAAGATCGAGGAGAACAACGTGAGGTTTCAGTTTGCCCACCTGCACCAGAGTGCTGTCACTGCCCCCGGAAGCAGCCACGACCGTCATATCTGCTTCCTCCTTGATCATGGCCGCGATGCCCTCGCGTAAAATGCGATTATCTTCAACAAGGAGTATCCGGATCGTTTTCATTCAGGAAGGGGCCTGAATCAGGTGGTGGATGTTTGGTTGAACTGCCGGGGCATACTGCCTTTCAATGAACAAACATTTTGGATCAGAAACAAAGGAGAATTGGGCGGAAAAAATCACGCCGCGGCCGATCAAAAGGCGGGGGACAAGGTCTCCTGCTGCGTCCCCGGGAACCGAAGGGACGATCAAGGGTGATGAAGATCTGAACATGCGCGAAGTCGCGTCCCGGCCTTCCGATGTGGGGGTGACGGCACCACGACGGCCATCGAAGACGATCGTGCGCGAAGGACTCGACTATAGGTACTGCTCAAACACTCGCCGGAAGTGGAATCCATAGATGGCAAGGGTGATGGCCGTTGAAAAATGCCGGGGCCGGCGGAACAGCGACCAGAAGAAGAGCTTCCAGTAGTACAATCGCTCTTTCCCTACGATCCCGAGCAGGACCATCGACCTTGACAGGGCGTGCAGCTGGGCGAACTGAAAAGGGGCTTTGTGGCGCCGGAGAGGTTCATGGGTCCTGAGAAAATCAATGACCCGCTGATAGTACTCTTTCGGGGAGTAGATCGTCGCCAGGATCTTCCTGTAGCCGTCGAGAAGCGCCTCGTTGTTCATCTTCGGGGTGAAGTTCATCGTGAAATCCGTGTTGGACCCCGAAAACGTCTTCAGAAGCCTCTCCTCCCGTCCGAGCCTGTGGTACAGTCGTGTGTTGATCGGGGCGTTGAGGAGCCCCACCATCGCAACGACAATCCCGCTCTCCCTGATGAACCGGATTAACGTGTCAAAAATGGACGGGGGATCGTGGTCGAATCCCACGATGAACCCCCCCTGGACCTGCAGGCCGGCCTTCTGGAGGGTCTTGACGCTTGCGATCAGATCCCGGTTCCTATTCGGTATCTTCCTGCATTCCTCCAGGCTCTCTTCGTTCGGGCTTTCGATTCCGACGAAAATCTCTTCAAATCCCGCCTGGGCCATAAGGTCCAGCAATCTCGGGTCATCAGAGAGGTTGAGGGATGCCTCGGTCCCGAAAGTGAACGGGAACTGCCTTGCCTCCATCCACCGGATGACCAGGGGGAGGACTTCCTTCTTCAACTTAATCCTGTTCCCGATGAAGTTGTCATCGACGAAGAACACGTGCCCGCGCCACCCGTTCCGGTACAGAGCATCCAGCTCCACGATCACCTGCGCGCTGGATTTCGTGCGCGGCTCGCGCCCGTAGAGGACAGTAATATCGCAAAACTCACAGTCGTACGGGCAGCCGCGCGAGTACTGGACATTCATGGTGGCGTACTGGCCCGGGTCGATGAGGTTCCACATCGGCAGGGGGGTCGTGGCCAGATCCGCCCACTCATCTGTTTCGTACAGGTGTTCCGGCCGGCCGGCCAGGAGGTCATCGATAAACCGGGGGAGTGTGATCTCCGCCTCGTTCAGCACGAAGTGGTCCACTCCCTGGAATTCCTCGTGCCGGGCAGTAAACAGCGGTCCGCCTGCGACAACCTTTGTCCGCACCTCGTTGCATCGTGCGATCACTTCCCGCGCGGACTCCGCCTGTACGGCCATCCCGCCGAGGAAAACGTAGTCGGCCCATCGGAGATCCTCCGTCTCGAGCGGGGTCAGATTGAGATCAACCAGCCTCTTCTCCCACTCAACAGGCAGGAGGGCGGCGACCGTCAACAATCCCAGGGGAGGTTGCCCGGCCTTCTTGGAAACAAACCGGAGGGCGTGCTTGAAGGACCAGAAATTATCCGGATATTCAGGACAGACGAGAAGGATATTCATGGAGTACCATTTCCCGGGGAGGGATGTGATGCCGCGACGCACGATCAGGTGAGAGGTCTTGAACTCTCCGTTCCACAGGCCGGTGCTCTCCCCTTGCAGGTCGGAAGGCGTCCAAGTCACCATCTGCAACCTAACAAACAAATCACAGCACCGCATCATCCCAAAGGATGAAAACGGGATTAGTCCATTTCGTCCTCGTTACTTGATGCCCCCGCCAGCATCGCTCGATTTGTGCGAAACAACCTGGAGAGCAGCACCTTTGAGGTCCGCCGAAAAGGCCGTTACACGAATGCTCCCGCTCTTTCCATTCGATCGGACGACAGCAAGAGCAAGTCCGTTAAAGGCCTTGCGCAGTTTACTCTTCATCGTGGTCTTTTCCTGCGGGTTGCCATTGTCGGTGCAGGAGAGCGCTCCCTCCCCTTCAACTTTGAATTCAATGAGGTTATTCGCGTCCGGAACAACGAGCCCGTTTTCATCAACAATCTCCACCCTGACATCGACAATATCATGGACATCTGCGTCGATATCATTTCTATCCGCCGAGAGACGAATGGCCGCAGGTCTGGAAGTTGTGCGAACCTCTTCCGTCACGACCTGTCCATTTTTTTTGGCAACCACCCTCAACAATCCCGGTTCATAAGGGACATCCCACGAAAGATGCAAATCTGAGGTGGTTGCCGGAACAAACGGCCGGTCAAACTTATTCCAGCCCCCGGAATTGCCCTGCTGCGGAAAGACAACGGATTTCACGCCAAAGGATTTCCCGTTTACAAAAAGTTCGACGCTGTCACAATTGGTATACGCGATGACAGGAACCACCTGGCCTTCGTGTCCGGACCAATTCCAATGAGGGAAGAGATGGACCATCGGCTTGTTGGTCCATTGGCTTTGATAAAAATAATACCCGTCCTTGGGAAAACCGCACACGTCGATGACGCCTGAACTTGAACTTTTGTTCGGCCATCGGGCCTCTCCCAGATAGTCAATGCCCGTCCACATGAAATCCCCTATGACATAGTCATACAATGAGGTAAATCGCCATAACTGCTCCGCCGGGATCATATTGAATTTGTAATCGGTTGATCGACCGGGCCTCCCGGATGACGTATCGGACACAAGAGTATAGTCTCCGCGAATCCCCGGAATGGAAACATTTTCAGTCCCTATCATTTTCCTGTCCGGATAGTCGTGCCTGTCAACACTATAATACAATTCCCTCCGCTTCAGCCATCGGTCAACGTAATTATACCCCACAATATCCTGCAATTCGAGAAACCGGGGTTTTGCCGGATAGTCAACGTCGGCAATCCTGTCATTCGCGACTGTTACCGGCCTGGTAGGGTCTTCCTTGTGAAGCGTTTCGACCAAGTGTCGCAACACTTCCGGGCCTCCGTCGGCCCCCTGCTCGAGAACCTCATTGCCGGCACTCCACAATACCACCGATGGATGATTCCGGTCCCGATGGATCATGGAAATCAGATCTGATTGTGAACATTCTTCGAAATACTTATGATACCCGTATGCCACTTCCCCTTTCTTGATTTCCCATTCATCAAACGCCTCATCCATGACCAGAAACCCCATTCTATCGCACAGGTCAAGAAACTCAGAAGCCGGCGGGTTATGTGCAGTGCGAATGGCATTGCAGCCCATGTCTTTGAGCAGTTGCAGACGCCTTTTCCATGCCTGCTCGGGAACGGCAGTCCCAAGACAACCTGCATCGTGGTGCAGGCACACGCCATTCATCTTTACGTGCTTTCCGTTCAGCGTAAACCCCTTGTTCTTATCGTATTCAATCGTACGGATACCGAATGTCGAGCTCAGGTTGTCGCGCAGCGTTGTTCCTTCTATTATTGATGACTGAAGCTTACAGAGCGACGGCACATCAATCGACCAGAGCGAAGGAGAGACAACCCTGATGGTCTGCCCTACTTCTGTCTTGCCCGACGGTGCAAGTGCAACAGGCGTTTCAAGAGTCACCAGCTGTTTCCCTGTTACATCCGTTATGACCGACCTCAACACAACTTTCCTGGCGATTGGGGAATTGTTTTCGATGGAAGTGCGGACTTGAATAGTTGCTGAGGATGAATCAACCGACGGTGTGGTAATATACGTACCCCACTGAGCTACATGCACAGGCCCGGCAATATTCAACCACACATGGCGGTAGATGCCCGAGCCTGAGTACCAGCGGCTGTTGGGCTGGAGAGAATTGTCAACTCTGACAGCTATCAGATTTTCTCCTTCATTGACAAAAGGCGTCAAATCGTAGGTGAAACTGGAGTAGCCATAGGGATGCTTGCCCAGATGCCGCCCGTTTATCCAGACGTCGGCATTCATGTACACACCGCCGAATTCAATCCACACAGCGTGGTCCTTCGGATTTACAGACAAGCTGAAATGTTTGCGATACCATCCGATTCCGGCCGGAAGAAAACCGCCGTTTCCTTTCGTCTCCGCGTCCTCGCTAAACTCGCCTTCGATGCTCCAATCGTGCGGAAGATTGAGTGTCCGCCATCGGGCATCATCGAATGCCTGTTGTTCTGCACCTTGGGTATCGGAACGAACAAATTTCCAGTCGTCATCCAGCAGCAGATGCTGACGGTTGTCAGGCGCGGCACACCAAACATTGAGAGAAAGAATGTGCAGGATGGGAAGTATGAGGAAACGTGAATGGCTTTTCATAGTTGAACACCTCTCCCTTTGGTGGGTATCCACAGCCACTGCCCTACCGCCGACGCGACCCATGACACCGGGTGAACCGGTTCAGCAGGAATGCGCTGACCGCCCGGCACGGCGGCAAGTGCTATTTTTCCAATCTGAGCATGAGCACGTCATGCGGTGCAATGGTGGAAACGAGCGTATTGGCAGTCGTGTCGATTCTCTTCTTCTTCCAAAGGTCGCGAAGAACGTAGGTTCGCCGTACACAATTCAATTCGGACATTGTCACATCATCGCGGATGACGTCCTTCCTCCAGTCATGCCGGATGGTTGCGGCCTTTGAACCCCGGTTGAAAAAGCAGACCGCCCAATCGCCACCCTGGAGGGGTTTGTACCAGATTTCCAGGCTATCGGGTTGTGTTTGTCTGAAGCCCTGAATGCCGAGTGAATCCTGATCGATGGCAATAGCCTCCTTGTTTGTGAGGATTTCAAGGGTCGCCTTCGACATTGTCCTCAGATCGTTGCCGGCAATAAGGGGGGCGGCCAACATGCACCAGAGCGTGAAATGGGCGCGACTTTCATTCACCGTCAGGGTTCCGTTTCCGACCTCAAGCATATCGGGATCATTCCAGTGTCCCGGTCCGGCATAGGCACGAAGGCCCTCCTGTTTTTCAAGGATCTGCATCACGCCGTAGGAATTATACTTTCCGCCGTGATCGTCGATGCAATTCCAGCATGCAGTGATATCGCCCGTCGTCCTCCAAAGATGGCCGATACCCGCACCCCAGAGCCAGGGCTTGTTGTTCCCCCACTCACACATGCTGAACACCATGGGTCGTTTGGCGGCGCGCAGGGCATCGCGCATCGTCGCGTACGCCCCCGGGGCATTGATGCCTTCGGTATTGCACCAGTCATATTTGAGATAATCGGCGCCGAGGCGGGCAAAGACCAGGGCGTCCTGGAATTCATGACCCCGGCTCGCGGTATAGCCGCCGCAGGTTTTGTAGCCTGCATCAGAATAGAGCCCGAGTTTCAGTCCTCTGGAGTGGATGTATTCCGACAGGTCCTTCAGTCCGGACGGAAACCTGTTTGCGTCGACGGTCAGAAAACCAAGGCTATCCCGCGGTCCGGTCCAATTGTCGTCGACGATCACGTACGCATACCCGGCGTCTTTCATTCCCGAGGAAACGAGAAGATCAGCCATCTCACGTATCAATTTCTCATTAAAATTCCCCGCAAACGTATTGAATGTGTTCCACCCCATGGGCGGGGTGAGGGCCAGACTGTCGACTTTTTGTGCCTGACAGTCGAGCGTGACTACGAGGGTGAATGTCAGCAGGAGTTTTATCAATGTGATTACTCTCCGTTGTTCGGTGCGTTTCAGAGTCTCAGAGCCGAGGTCACTCCCGGCGGGTTTCGCCGACCTCCACGCGCCGGGGATCCCTGAGTATGCGGACAAATCTGTACCGGTAGTCTCCATGAAATTGCCCGATGATCTGCCGAGCGACCCAGGGGGCGTCCAGCATGCCTGTCACGTCCCTTCCCCCCTTCCTCCAGAACGGCGTGGCCATCCCGGCGGGGGCCGCGACGAGAACTTTCCCGAGCTTCGGGTCGAGTGAGAGAGAATTCCCCAGCATCCCAAGCCCCGCTTTCACAGCCGTGTAGATCGGCTCATGCGGGCGCGGTGTCCACTGGGAGGTCGATGTAACCGCAATGAGGGCGGGGAGCTCATTCTGTTTCCTGAGTATCCTCTGGATGAGCATCGAAGGCGCGACCAGGCCGACGGACGTCATTGCGGCGATCTCCGCGTCGTCTACACTTTCGAGGAGACCCTGCTGACTGAACCCGGCGGCATAGACAAGAAGGTCGATGGAGGGGATCGAAGCCAGGAGAGCGTCGAGTTTTGAGCCGAGCTCGCGTCGTTCGGCACTCAGGTCCAGGATTGTACACGACAGCCCTCCCTTCCCCGGATCGTGCCGGCCGGTGATAAACACCCGGTACTCTTCTGCAAACAGGAGCCCCAGTTCCAGACCGAGGCCGGAGGTGCCGCCGACGATGAGCGCATTCATCTTATCCATGGCCCCCTCGTAAGACATTGTGAGCGGGTACAATGACGGAACACGCCTCCCCCGGGGCGGGAGAGGCGTCCGAAAGAATGAAGAAAATCAGAGCGCTATGAACTTAAACAAGGAAAGTATGGAATTCAAGCAGGTGCGATCGCGGTTCCATGCGACCGCTCGTTTCACCGGTCATGCCTTTCGCTTGCGCCGTAACGCGCGCACTATGAGGACCGTCATCAACAGGATGACGATAATGATAAGAATAGTGATGGCAGGAGTCCCCCACAACCCGGGAGTTTCACCGGGCTTGGAGCCTTCTCCCGGCATCGCGCCTTCATCAATCAGCAGCACGCCCACCCGCGCCGGCGTCCGGAGTGCCTTGGGAACAAATGCAGCCGCGCTCCCCACGGCCATTTGCGATCTCGTTTTTACGACCGTGGCTGTGATTTTATCCCCTTCGCGCAGCTGATCCAGCGTTTTCTCTTTCCCCTCAACGGTGATCTTGCCCCCCGTAGGCACGCGGTACATCCTGTTCTCCCCCTCCGGCGTCTTGATGATCAAACTGTTGCCGACATTCTTCCACACCGTCCCGAGTTCGATTACTTCCACCGTATCAACCCACCTGGGAGGGGTCGCGGTGGTAACCGTTGCGTTCAACTTCATCCCCGGCGTCAGCTCGTGAACGGTCACATCTTTGCCGTCGATGGTAATCCTGAGGCCCTCTGGAATCTCAAACTGCTTTACCTCGCCATTTGCCAACTTCACGACGACATCGTTCCCCTCGACGTACACAACCTCGGCATTTTCAAACCTGGTCTCAACGTGCTGGGCCCGGACCCCCTGGGCCGACACCATGCACACCAGCGTCGCTACAAGAAATCGAACGGATCGTAGATGGATCATGTATGCTCTCCGTATTGTTCAAGTCGGCTTTCGGCAAATGCGAGAAGCACGTCAGTATCCGTTCTTGTGCCCTCAACGGTCCGAGATGCTTCTCGGTGGAAGACGGGCTTATTGCGCTTATCCTTCACCCCGCCGGGAAAGTGTACCGAGGAAGAACCGTCGATGTAATAGGGCAAAAGGAGGATAAAGGAGTTAATCCCCCTTTGTCTGACGCAGGAGCCCTCCAGCTGTCTGGTTGCCCGGTCGGATGTACTGACGAAAGGGATTCGATGGGTTTCAGGCAGATCTGAGGAGGGTGCGACGAGGAGGCCTGCCAGCAGTGTTTTTACGGCACCTCTCGGCGGGGGTATCAATACGTAACGAAGAATGCGAGATTCACAGGAGATCTCGCCGAGGACCTGTGGACAAACGACCGGCCGTCTGATCGACGGCCGGTGCATTCCAGAGTGGCCGGCCAGCGCCGCTATTTTTCCAGCATCATTTTCCTTTGCTGCACGAATCCGGTGGTCTGAAGTCTGTACAGATATACTCCGCTCGAAAGTCCCCCACCGTCGAATCGGGCTTCGTGCGTCCCCTGCTGCTGCACTCCGTCGACAAGTGTGGCCACCTCGCGCCCGAGTATGTCGAAGACGGTCAGCCGAACCGGGCCCGCACCAGCAAGCTGGTACTGTATCAGCGTGCTCGGATTGAATGGATTGGGGAAGTTCTGAAAGAGCGCGAATGCCAGGGGCTGCGTCACGTGTTCTGCCACACCGGTTGCAGTGCCCGAGAGGGACAAATCGTCGAGAGTGAACGCCGATCCGAGGTTGAACCTGCCGCTGTTACCACTCGATCCGGCTATCCCGAACCAGGTGGCACAGCTGTCCGGCGTTCCGCCCTGCAAGTAACTGACCGTGGCGGAGAACTGGGTGTATACGCCCTGTGCGATCTTGTTGGTGAATACCGCATAGCCTATTAGGGAGTGCGATTTGAACATTGAGATCCAACCGTACAGGCTGTCGCCGCCGACCGGATCGAACGTGTACCACCCCGAGAATGTCATATACCGCTGTGAGATCGGGAATCCCGTATAGACAAAGGGGGCGTAGGGGACGGTGAAGGCCGAAACGACCGCACCCTGCAATGCCGAGGAGCCGGAATGAGCGGTTGAAGTCTGCGTCACCGGGGTATAGTAGCCCGCGTAGTTGTTGGTGGTCCACCCCGTGGGCTCGCCTGACCCCCACGTCTCAAACCCCGCATTGGGGATCTGGGCCTCCGTCAGGGCCGGAAACAGGACGGCAAGCGCGCAGAGGAAAACAGGCGCAATTCTCTTCATAACCTCCTCCATGTGTGGTTGTGAAAGAACGACGGTCGTGGATATCTGATCGGGAACAAGGGTTCGTGTTGGATTAACAGTCACCTCACGTCGATTGTTCCCGCGATGCCCATAAAAAGGCGACGCGCCCCCCTCCCCGTCTCCTACGGGGCCCGATCGTACCGGGGGGGGGAGTGCAGAACGCAGTGCAGAGGGATATTCGGAAGCGCGATTTTGGACTGGATTTCCGGGACTGGGGCCCACGATGTGAGTGTTATGAAGGCGCCGATATCCTTCAGATGGATCACCTGCGAACCAATCGAAAACTGATGAACGCCAGATTCTTGCTATCCGGCGCCCATGAGTTTACATCAAATGTTCCCTGCCCGCCCATGAGTTTGGCAAGCACATCAATGTCACCACCTGCCGTGGGTAGAAGTCTCAGCATAACGTCCTGATTCGCAGGATGTCCTTTGACGTCCTTTTCAAATGAGAGGAATGCTATCCATTTGCCGTCCGGCGACACATGCGGAAACCAATTGTTATACCCGTCGAAAGTAATCTGCTCCTGAGAGCTGCCGTCGGGTTTCATCCGCCAGATTTGACTTGATCCCGACCGGTCAGAATTAAAATAGATGTAGTTTCCATCAGGTGTGAACTCCGGGCCGTCGTCAATACCGGGCTGAGTGGTAAGGCGTGTTTCGCTGCCTCCGTGTGCAGGGATGCTGTAAACATCCAGGTTGTCGTTTCGCATACCGGCAAACAGGATAGTCGCACCGTCCGCAGACCAGCTATGCCACCATGATGAAGCATTGGGTGTAAGAAGTCTAGGTTCACCCCCCTTGGCCGGGACCACGTAAATCATGGACTTATGCTCACCGACGTAATTGCTTGCAGCCAACTGTTTCCTGTCCGGTGAGAACCCATTGGAACCGCCTAGATTTCTTAATCCCCCCGTGTCGTACACACCGGGAACACCGCCGGCTCTCGGCAATTCATACAAGAGTCCCTTGTCGCTGAAGAATATATGCTCCCCGTCCCCCGCCCAGAATGCTCCTTCGATATAACTCGCAGCGGTGTAGATTGCTTTTCGATCCTTCGATTCGATGGAAATCGTCTCCAACGTGCTCTCGAGCGAGGATTCACCCGAACCTGCCCTTGTGTCGCTCGAGATCTCGACGTCTGAAAATATTGCTTTCTCCAGGACGCTGTTGTCATGAGAACAAACACCCAGCCCGACGACAAACGGATCGTCAAATTTGATTTTGAATGACCCGCCTCCGGAGCGGAATCTACCGCTGTCGGGTGCAACTGACATGAATACATAGTTCCCTTCTTTTTGAATCCTGAGTCTTCTGGGGCCCCGTATGCTTGCTTGAATCTCGCGTGTCGGCCCCCCCTTCACTTCCCGATACTGCAGGGACGTCAGGCCATCTCCGTGAAGAACAACATCTGCATACGGTGCATCGGGTTCGAGGTTCTGGCGGATTATGAGCCCTGCTTTTCGATGAGCATTACCCCCGGTGCCCACGAAACTGATTGCCGAAGAAATGGACAGATCGTGTGAAGCCTTCTTCCAAACATAATGGAAAGCATCTTTGACAAACCACATATTCTCTCCGCCTCCGGCGACAATATATCTCATGCTGAGGGAATCGAACGTCACCGAGCCTTTCCTGAGAACATCCCCTATATCACTGCTTCCTTCAAAAATGCCGAGCGGTTGTCTCTGTGAAAAGAGCAGACGGGTCGGGAAAAGAAGCATTACGGAAAGAATGAGAATTGCGCAAAATACCTGTTTCATCACGATCACCCTTCAGTTACTTGCACTTCAGTTAGTCGCGTTCCGGCTCCAGACAGGGATCCATGCTTCAATCGCTCTGAATGCGCTTCATGGTTGTCACTCCACTCCCCATCCATCCACTCTCACGGCCGGCCTTTCCCCTCCACTGTCCCGCTCAAGCACATCGACGGCGACGGTGCGGCATTCTCCCGGCAAGAGAGAGAAGTAGTTGTCGTCATAGAAGGCGGGCAGAATCCGTTTTCCACTTTTCTCTCTCACCACTCTCAATGTCGCCATGAGTGCGGCATGGTGCGTGTGATTGGTGACCGTTGACCTCAGACGCCAGGTCCCCCTGTCGTGTGATATTTTCGTAACGGCATCCAGATTCAGATTCAGAAGTTTTCGATTCCCTTTGCCCTGTTCCAGACCGCGCCAGTAGCAGTTTTCGGACACGGCTCTGCCCCCTCTTCTGAGCGTAAGCCGGAGGAGCGAGACAGCCGTCGAATCCTCCGGCGGCCCCACGGCGAGGCAGCGGCAGATGCTGTCCTCCGGGCAGACCACACGGGTCTCCTTTCTGGATCGGACAGTTCCATCGGGGTCCAGGGTCAGCATTTCCACGGTGAGCGGCGATCGGCCGGGGAGGCTGTAGTTGACCACCTCCACGCTGTCGCTGGAAGGATTCCATTGAACGTGGAGGGGCTCACAGGCTTTCTTGCTCCCGAAATACGCGGCGGTTGGCTCTAAGTAGTAGTCGTACGTTTGCCACACCAGTGAGGGCCAGGCGGGGTGACTCATCCAGAGCAAAAGACCCATCCTGTTTGTGCTCTGAGCCTCGAACATGCCCCGGTACCCCTGATAGTTGACCCATTGTGCGCAGGAAAGCCAAGTCCGCAGGCTGTCCACTTTCCCGAAATTGTCCTCCACGGCCCTGTTGAAGGAGTTCCCGTTCTGCGCTCCCTCCAGTGTAAAATCGTGCAATCCCCAGAGCGCGTTTTGAGGCCAGAGGGCGGAGTCGGGCAACATTTGCCTCAGGCTTTCGTAGGAGACAAGGTCGGGCATTCCCATCTCGCTGTGGAGTTTGTCCGTCGCCCGCCTCTCGAAGTAGAACTTCTCGGGCATGCGCCTGTACGGCCCGCCTCCGCTGACAACGCCGAAGGCCGAATTTGAAATATAGTGCACTCCCGGGTGAGCGAGCGACAACATATTTCGCAGCGCGGAATCAATGGCAGCCGGGGGGTTCCCTTCGTTCCGCCCGACATACAGCGCAAGGGATGGATGATTGCGAATGCGCCCGACGAAGTCTCCGGCATTCAGGATGAACAATCCCGCGTCGTTCGGGTCGGGGCCGTCAAACGGGTTTGCAAGCCAGAAATCCTGCCAGATCATTATTCCATGCCGGTCGCAGGCCTCGAAAAACGCATCAGCGCCGGTCTGCCCGACCCAATTCCTGATCATGGTGAAATTCATTTCCCTGTGATAGCGAACGGCGATGTCGTATTCTCTCGAGCGGTAGCGAAGCATCGACTCAGGGAATCCCCAGTTCCCCCCGCGGGCGATGAAGCGCCTGCCATTGACCCATATCTTCAAAGCACCCCCCTGCTCCGAATACGACATCTGTCTGATGCCCGTCCTGAACGAGCAGGCATCTGACGTCTCCCCTCCGGATATCAGGAATGCGAGATTCACCTTGTAGAGGTTCTGCGCGCCATATCCATTAGGCCACCAGAGACGCGGGCTCTTCACGTGCAACGACGGATGCGTCACAGCGGTGAGGAGAACCGTTTTCGTCTCCGATCCGGCAAGGAGTACCGGCTGTTCGAAGGATATATTGCCGAAAGACCCCCGAAACAACCCTGCAATACCCGTCTTCGCACCGTTGCGCAGTGTCACCGCAACACGTATGTCAGCCAGAGAAGTGTCCGGGAGCGGGAGAGTCGCAGAAACGAATGGGTCCTCGATAGTTACAGGTCCGCTTTCGCAAAGATACACATCGCTCCATATGCCCGTATTGCGTCCGCGGATTGTCGGGATCCAATCCCAGCCGATCGAGGCATGGAATGTCGGGTTGTCCGCACCCAGTTCTCCGCCGTTCGCATCGGGGCTGGTGCGGGTTTGCTCCGTGGCAAAGCCGGGCGTGGAGTTTTTGAAAATCCGGACAGCCAGAACGTTCTTCTTGCCGGGGACGAGGATGTCCGTCACATCGAACGCGCCCCGGTGAAATGCGCCCTCGATGCGCCCCAGCGCATGACCGTTCAGGTACACTTCCGCCTTCCAGTTGATCCCGTCGAAATGGATATGCATCCGCCCTCCTCTGCGGGGCGCAGGTGCCGTAAACTCGTCGCGATACCAGAAATCCGAGTAGAAAAACGATTCGGAGATCGCCAGTTGATTGTCGGCGAAGTTCGGGTCGGGCAACGCCCCGATATTCAGAAAACTGACCAGCACAGTGGCGGGGACGGTGGCAACTGGCCAATCGCCCGCGCGGAATCCTGGCAAGGAAATCGTTTCGCCGCCGGCGGAGACCAAGGATTCACGCTGGAGCCGCCAGGCACCCCCGGCAAGATCCATCCTTCCATCCTTTCGCGAGCGGGAAATCGGGTGCGCGACGGCCACCGGACCTCCCGTGCCGAAGACTTCCAGTTCGCTTAGTATGTAACCCTCTATCGACACCGGCTTCCGCATGAGGATGCGCACGTATCTCCCGTGCTCCTTCCGGTCCAGATGTATGATCTCCGTGTTTCCTCGATCGACACTCAATAATGCCACGTCCCTCCAGGCAGAGGCATTGCCGGATACCTGGACGGAGCCCACGGCGGGGCGCCGTATCCAGTGGAGCTGAATCCTGTCAAACGTGCACTCGGCGCCAAGATCCACCGAAACCCACTCTTCCCCGGTCCCGGCACTTTTCCACGCGCTGGTGAAGTGATAGGGGCCGCCGACATCGGCGCGCTTCCCGTTCCCATACATGCCGAACTCGCCGACGCTCCACTGCAACGCATTGGGAGAATTCGCCTCAAGGCGGTAGAATCTGTATCGGACGGTTGAGTCAAGTTTGAACGGCAGGTTCACCGAGCGGAGGTTTCGAGGCCAGACTCTCCGGAGAAAGCCTGTTAATGTGTCGCCGGGCAATGCCTCCCCCTCTGCCTTTCCCGCGCCTTTCCAAATCGCTCCGTCGACGGAACCGCTTATCGAAACCTCCCAATGCTTTGGCGGGAGACTATCGGTCAAGAGGGTCCCCGACACACACACACTGTCGAGAGTGCTGGGAGGGGAATTACCTGCCAATTCCAACTGGAGCCATGCCCGTGGGCCATCAAGGGTTTTTCGGGTCATCGGATTCCGGTCAAGGACCCATTCCCGCTCGTTCCTCGGGAGGATGCTGTCGGTGCTCGACGTGGTGACGATCCACCCCGGGAGCGTCGAATCAATGATACCGTCGGTAATCAGCTGGGCCGTCAGGTTATAGTCATAGCTGCCCGATTGATATGACGCCCGGTGAAGCGCGAGATTGCGGTAGTGAACGGAATCGATGGTCTTCGAGGGGGAGTAATCCTCCGCCGGGTCGCCGGGATAGACCCCTACGCCGCGTGTCCGGTCCTGGGCCGGGGCTCTGAGGAATGAAACGGCAATCAGGGGGAGCAACAAAGAAAACCCCCGGGAGCATGCCACAAAAAACGATCGGCCCCCGGGCCGCGCAAATGTCTCCATCGTTTCCTTCGTTCTTATGAGTTCACTGTCGGTAACACTCTTTCCTCTTGCAGCCCAGCGCGTATGTTGATTCCGGAAGGACTTACCTTGCAAGAGCATACCTCGTTTTTCCTCTATTGTCAAATCGGGGGCTCGGCTCATACGCAACGCGGGCGATCGGTTCGAGTCCCGTCCACCAAGCAAAAGCCCCGCCTCAAGGACAGGTCCCTGAGGGCGGGGCGTTCGGATTGAGAACCGAGGAGTATTACTCCTTGCACGAGGCCCTGAGAGAGATTCAGGCCTCGAGGGCCTACTTCATTGTTTTCTCGGCGGCCTTTTGCGCGGCCGTCCAGGGTGGCACAACGCCCTCCATGCGTGCATAGGCAATGGACTGTCCGAGATGCTCGTGCATGTGGGACAGGAGCCCTAACAGGACACTCCGGACAGTCATCTTCTGCCCGAAGAAGTCCACCATGTTTTCGAGGGTGGCGTCCGACATGCTGCCAATTGAGGTCTTCACGAAGTCAAACGACTTCACAAGCTGTTCGCGGATGACCTTCTTGTCCGTCGAGGCTTTTTCCCACTTCGTCGCATCCTCCGGTGAGCCAATGGTGAGACCTTCCGGCAGTGTGACGCCGGCAAGCTTGAGAACCAAATAATTGGCAAACGCGATATGTGAATACACTTCACTGATCGAGCGGACCTCTTTGTTCGGACGCCACGTCATCTTCCCTTGAGGGATGGCGTTCTCGAGATCCAGGATCTGTTTCTGGGCATATTCGACCTGACCGGTCAAATCCGCGCGAAAACCCTTCCCATCTTCCGCTTGAACCGTCGTCCCGGCCGCCGCAAGCAACAGACAAATAGCAAAAGCATAAAGAAGACTCTTCATGGAGTACTCCGCTGGTTGTGAGTGAATGAATGGTTTGTTGTATGTGTGAATAGGGAAATCCGAAGGGCGGGGACAGGGCCGATGCGATCACCGAGTATGCAACAATAGATGTTGTTCAACCGCAAGGCCTGCCGTAGTCGAGAAGCATGGGTAAGAACAGTGCGAGAACTCCTGTTTCGTCTCGTGAACTTTTATTATAAGCAATTCATTGTTCAATGTCAACGTCCGGGAGGACCAAAGTGTCAGAAGTGCGGGCTCGTTCTGTGCATCCGCGATCGTCTTTCAGCTGTTGGTCCCCCCCCTTGCCACCGATACGTATCGGCAAGCGCGTTCAGGCCGTATTCCGGAAGAATGATCTTACGGCACTATCATCTCGGGATGTGAACCCCCGGTTGCGAAATCTCTCGCCTCGTGCACATAAATGGCATATTGATATCTCGTGGGGCCGCTGGGATCGATCTGAACCATCGCCACCGTTGGTTGTTGGTGTGAAGGAGTCTTCCCGTGCCCGTGAGGGATATGGCGCACCTTCAAGAGTCCGTGGTCCGGGATCAAGATATCGATCTTGGAACCTGTTTTGTTGTCCCACGCGATTTGATCGCCGGGGCTCACGTGAATCTTGTCTGCCTTCATTACCTTGGTAACCGGATCCTGAAACACGTTGATTACTTTTAATGCGGGTGATTGAGCCATTGCTTCCTCCCTTGATTATTGTATGGTGCGTTTCGCTTCGGTCTTCGCCTTAGCGTTTGATCAACTCCTGATATCGCCTATCGCCGCGCAAATCCTTCAATTCCGGACTGTTCTCAAATTCTTCCTTCAGGATCCCTTTTTTTAAACCTTCCCCCATCCAGGCAAGAGCCTCCGCACGTTGCCCGACCATTTCATAGATAACCACCGCTCTCTCAATCACTTCGAGATCTTCGGGAGCAAGGGACAGGGAGGCCTTGATGAGCTTGAGAGCCTCGGCATTCTTCCCTACCATGGAATAGTAGTCTGCGAGTTGACTCAGAACTGTGGCGTCTTTGGGATTGACAGAACGCTGAGCTTCAGCAAGCTCTATTGTTCTGTCGAACCTCCTCCTGGCGGAGTCGCGCTGGCCGGTCCAATAGTACGCGGATGCAAGGTTTGCCCAGACTCTGTAGTCGCGATCGTTTAGCGCGAGCGCCCTCTCATACACCGGAATCGCACTGCTAAATTGTTTTCGAGCGATATACAGAGTTGCGAGATTGCTGTACAACCTGTACGTCGGTTCAATGGCAATTGACTTCTTGAACGCATCCTCCGCCTCACCGTAGCGCTCGAGCTCGTAGTATGAGGCCCCCAACCCGCTAAACCCTCCAGCGTTATCCGGAGTCAGATCGACCACTCGCTTGTATTCCTCGACTGCCTCAGCATAACGCTTGCGGAAAAAGTAGAAACCTCCGAGATCCAGATGTCCTGCCCAATAACTCGGCTTGAGATCGATCGCTCTTTTATATGCTCTTTCGGCTTCGTCATATTTTTCAAGGCTCTTATAGGTACTCGCCAGTCCTCGTTGGGCTTCAATGTTCGATGCGTCCTTTTCAAGGATGGCCTGATATGCCGATACGGCCTCCTCATATTTTCCTGTTCCCGTGTAGATCAACGCCAGGGTCATGCGCACCTGGAGGAGCTGAGAGTTGAGTTCGACCGCTCGGAAGCAACTGCCCGTCGCTTTCACGGTCCACTGAAGGTCCTTTGTGAGTTCGTATTTGCGCCAGTACGCCTCCCCCAGTCCAGCATAGGCCAACGCATACGATGAGTCATCCATTACTGCTTTCTCGAACTGCTGTATCGCGAAATCGATATTCCCCTTCCTATGGAGTTCTGCGAGATACCCCCGTCCCAGAATATAAAAATCGTTTGCCTCGGAGACGTCGGTAGCACCGAGTGACGCCATGGTCAGAGACCTCGGTTCCACTGGCACATCAAGCATTGCGACAAGCATCCCGACGGTCGTGTCCTGAAGCCTGATGCGCGTCAATTGCCGAGCATCGATCGACTTGGAACTAAGTTGCCGCAAATTCTGCGCGTCGATGAGGTGAATGACTATGTGTATTTGGTCCGTGTCGCGTTCCACATTTCCTGTTATGACAAGCGTCGCGCCGAATCGCTGCCGCGCCTTGTCGGCGGTTCTTATGGTGTCTCCGCGAATTTCAGTCGACGGAATCACCGACAATGGTGCGTTGCCTCGCGAGCGAATCTGCATCAGTCCCAGGGTTACGATCTCCGTCAACCCGTCGCAGTACACCTGATCTTTCGGATCGCCCCCGATGCTCGTGAAGGGGAGAACGGCGATGAGTTTCTCCGCATGGGTGTTCCAGATTCCTGTGAGGCTCCCTATCGACGTCCGGACAGGAGGAATTGCGAGAAGAACAACCAGCAGGACAAGCGCTGACAGAGCGTACGTCAGGGAACGGCGTCGTGACGTAACGGCCGTGGCCAACGTCCGTGGCTTGGATTCCCCCGTTCCGAGAAGATACTCCAAATCATCGCCCAGTTCAGCGGCCGACTGATATCGACGTACAGGATCCTTCTGCAGACATTTCGTTACAATCGCCTGAAGGTCTGCAGGCACGTCGACACGAAGATCTATAGCTGCAGGCGGGTCCTGGTTGAGAATGGAGTAAAGAACGACCTGATCATATTCCCCTTTGAACGGCCGGTGGCCGACAAGCATCTCGTAGAGCACGACTCCGATGGACCATATATCCGACTTCTGGTCGGCCGGATCGCCTCTGGCCTGCTCGGGGGACATGTAGGCGATCGTACCGACTGTCGATCCTGCTTTCGTGAGGACAGTCTGACCATGGAGTTTTGATACGCCAAAATCCAGGATCTTCGCGACGCCCTCAGTTGTCACTATGATGTTCGCGGGCTTTATATCGCGATGGATAATCCCCTTTTGATGAGTTTTCGACAGTCCCCGCACAATCTGAAGAGCAATCCTGGTTGCTTCTTCAATTGTCAGAGGAGCACGCTCAATTCTCCGGTCAAGCGTCTCCCCTTCGTAAAAGGCCATCGCAATAAACGACTGGCCATCTTCGGCTTCCCCGATTTCATAGACCGTACAGATGTTGGGATGATCAAAGGACGAAGCAGCCCGGGCCTCGTTGATGAATCGCTCTTTCGCATCGGAATCGCGGGTAAGATCAGGCGGCAGGAACTTCAGGGCCACGAGGCGGTCGAGATTGAGATCCTGGGCTTTGTAGACCACACCCATGCCGCCTGCGCCCAGGTGCTCCAGGACCTTGTAGTGAGAAACCGTCTTACCAATGAGGGAAACCAACGCAGTTCCTTCCCGACAAGCGGTCGTGGTTGATTCAAGGTTGTAGGTGCGGTAATGTACTCCAGCGTGCCTGTATTTGCAAACACACGTGCCCCACGACCTTTTCACACGACCTTTTCAGACGACGATTACAGTTCGGTGGAAGCCCTTACAATAATCCGAAAGGCCATGGAACGTTGAAGAGTCTTGTTAGCTTCAGGAACGAGAAGCCGGCAATTTCAGTTCCATTGTGCACACCCCTTGATGATGCTGCGACGATCAAAGCCCCGCTTCAATTACGTATGACCAATGGGAATGGGGGTTTACGGATGAGGGATACAGACGAGGGTTGAAACAGATGAACTGTAAGGAAACCCACTGATTTGTTACACCGAATCAAGAACCAGCGGAAACGGAAACACAATTGACATCTTGATTTCGTGTTTCATCGGCAAGACCGGGCGTATTTTGATTTGCGCTGTTCTGGCTGGCATACCCTCTGTGATGCTCAGACGTTCCGCTCGAGGATGCGTCCCGATTCGTACGGCACGTTTCAGGATTCAAGTTTTAGCGGGCAACCGTCCTTTGAGATCCCGGGGGCTGAACGGGCCGGGCGCAGCGATAAGCTGCCGGGCTGCATCCACCTGCTCCCAGACATTCCAGAGCAACACCCCCCGCACGCGGCCGCTATGCAAATAATAGATGACGCCTTCCTCGTTGGGTCGCTTCCAGTCGGCAAACATTTCCAGGCGGGAGTCCAGTTCGCCAACTGCTTCGTATCCCAAATCGAACATGTCGGAGTAAAAGAAGGGCAGGTGATGGTACGGCTCAGACTTGCCCGCCATATTTCGGCCCGCCATCCGTCCCATGGCATTGGCGTTATCCTCGTGTTCGACCCGGATCTGCTTTCCCAACGCAGGGTTGTAGAATGAGGCAACATCTCCTGCTGCGTAGATATCGGGAAGGCTGGTGCACAGGAATTTGTCCACGACGATTCCGTTTTCAACGTTTAACCCGGCTTTTTGGGCGAGCTCGACGCTTGGCTCGATGCCCACTCCTGCAACCACTCCGTCCACCGCTATTTCCCGTTTTGTTTTCGTTTTCAAGACACGCTGCACACCGCGTGCTTCCAAACCAATTACCTCTTCCCCGGCCAACACCTCGACACCTTTCTGCCTGTAATAATCGGACACAAACTGAGCGAGGGGCGGCGGGAAGACGCGGTCCCCGATATCTTTGCCGGGAAATATCATCGCAACTTCTTTCCCGTTCAGAGCCAGCGCCGCAGCGATCTCCGAACCGATAAACCCGCCACCGATCACGGCAAATCGCCGGCCCGGCTCGGTGAGCGCACGAAGGCGCCGGTAATCCGCCAGGGTGCGGAAGTAGATGATGTGGTCCTCGCCGAACACAAGGCGGCGTGGCTTGCCGCCCGTGGCCAATAGGAGTTTTTCGTACGTGAAAACATCTCCCTTGTCGTCTACAACGTGTTTCTGTCCCGGCAGAATCTCTTCGACGACACGGCCAAGGTGGACCGTTACTCCTTTATCCCTCGTCTTGCGCCAGATGATATCATGGGACTTTCCCTTCCAAAGGCCCTTCGAGAGAGGAGGACGATCGTACGGATCGTCCATCTCCGCGCTGATCATCCCGATCCCGCCGGTGGATTCAACTTCGCGTATCCCATCTACCGCGGCCGCCGCAGTCATCCCACCGCCGATGATCAGATATCTGTAGTCCGTCATTGTTTATCCTCTCCGGTCTTTGTCTTTCGCTTGGTTTTCCAGCGCGGCCACGTTGCCCGGGCGGCGTTTGTAACGTTCTGCACCTTTGCCCCCCCTCCCCCGTTTGAATCTGGACTTTGGATGATCAAGCAGACAGTTCTTCCCCAAAAACCGTTCAGTTCTGGAATCGTGTGTGCTTCCCCTCGGGCCCCCGGGTCTCAGCTCAAGACTTGATCATCGTGAGAATCATTACGGTCTCGCATCAAAGACAAGGGTGACTACGCGCTGGCGGTGTGCATAAGCGTCATTTCGCAGTTGCGACGTACGGCGTGACCATCTTCGTTGGATCGACGATGCGATCGAACTCCTGTTCCGTTACAAAGCCGAGTTTCAATGCCGCGACCTTCAGCGTCAGGTCATTCTCCATCGCGTAATGCGCCATTTGCGACGCTTTGTCATAGCCGATGACAGGTGCAAGCGCCGTCACAAGCATCAGCGAGTGATCTACGATTTCCTTGATCCTCTTGAGATTCGGCTGCGTCCCCTCCACCAGGAACCTGCGGAAGTTCGTGCAGCCGTCCGTCATGATCGTGATTGAGTGCATGATGTTGAATATCATGAGCGGCTTATAGACGTTCATTTCGAGATAACCGCCACCACCCCCGAAACCGACCGCCACATCGTTTGCCATCACCTGCACGGCGATCATCGTCAGGGCCTCGGTTTGAGTCGGATTCACTTTGCCCGGCATGATTGACGAGCCCGGCTCGTTTTCAGGGATGATCAGTTCTGCAAAGCCGCCCCTCGGACCGCACGACATCAGGCGAATGTCGTTGCCAATCTTGTAGAGCGAGACGGCCAGCGTGCGAAGCGTGCCCGAGAGGTGCACCAATGCGTCGTGAGAGCCCTGCACCGTAAACTTGTTGGGCGCGCTCACGAACGGCAGGCCTGTGAGCCTGGCAATTTCGGCAGCGACCGCATGGGCGAAGCCGGGCGCCGAATTGATGCCGGTACCGACCGCCGTGCCACCGAGCGCGAGGCGATAGACCCCCTTCAATGCATCCTCAATCCGCTCGAGATCGTCCGAGAGCATCCCCGCATAACCCGACCATTCCTGGCCGAGCGTCAAGGGTGCTGCGTCTTGCATATGAGTGCGACCGATCTTGACGATATCCTTCCAATCCCCGGCCTTTGCGGCAATAGCATCGCGCAGCGCGGTCACCGCCGGCATCAACTGTGCCGTCACATTCACGCCGGCGGCGATACACATGGCGGAGGGGAAGGAATCGTTTGACGATTGAGACATGTTGACGTGGTCGTTCGGATGCACGGGCTCCTTGCTGCCGAGCGCGGTGCCCGCAAGCTGACAACAGCGATTCGATATCACCTCGTTCACGTTCATGTTGAATTGCGTGCCGCTGCCGGTCATCCAGACATGCAGCGGGAACATATCTTGGAGCTGCCCGTCGAGGATCTCGTCACAGACCTTGACGATGAGTCTGCGCGTTTCATCGTTCAGGCGCCCCCCTGCATGGTTGGCATTCGCCGCGGCTTTCTTCAGCGTCGCATAGGAGGAAATCATCTCCTGCGGGATCAAGTCCTTGCCTATGTTGAAATACTTCAGTGATCGCTGGGTTTGGGCCCCCCAGAGCCGGTCGACGGGAACTTCGATCTCGCCGAGGCTATCAGTTTCCTTACGGACTTCGTCCACAGTCAATTCTCCCTTTTCTTTATGTTCGCAGCCACCCCAATCTCCTGGTCTGTTCGATTGTACTCAATTCCCATAGTGTAAGGATCAACACCTGTAGAGACCATTTCCTCCACCGCCGCAATCCACCTCGGCCCAGTGCGTCTGCCACCCGGAGGGAATAGTCCACAGTCCTTCAAGCTCCGGCGGAGCGGGGCTGAGGATATCATGGTACACTGCTTTGCTTGAGCTCGGATCCGTCACCTTGCGGGGAGTGCTCCCATTTCCTGCGCCACCCCCCGTGAGAATTTCGATCTCATGTCGGTGACGAGATAGTAGACTCCTTTGGAGCGAGGGAAAGGGATCGCCACGGGGAGACCCCCTGCAAACAAAAGGTGTTAGCAACGAACACTCGGGGTCAGAATTGCGGTTATTCGAGCTGAAGGTGGGATTTGAACCCACGACCTGCGGTTTACGAAGTCGCCTTCGTCACAAAAAACCGCAGAAACCGAGTTGGTTTGCCCGATTTTGCACCCGCTTGTGACGCCATCGTTAGCAGACTGTTAGCAGATAAATTGTACTTCAATATACCATTGGACTGTCGATATGTCAACTACTGAGGAAAGCAGATAACTGGGAGAATGCCTGCAGCAATCACCACGCGTGTTTCCTTGCACCTACAGCATGCCGGTGTTACATTTGTTGCCAACCCAAATTCAAGCACACCTGTGAGATTTCCGCGTGTCGGACACTCTGATTTTCCAGCACTGTCTGTGGCTGGCCGCTATATTCGCTGTGGGGGCCATCGCACAGTGGATAGCGCCAAGAACCAGCTCGCCGGCCGTGTTGGAGCTGCTCGGCGGGGTCTTCCTCGGCAATCTGAGTCTGGTTGGGGTGCCCCTCTTCGAGC
>PMJR01000009.1 GCA_003158475.1 Ignavibacteriota bacterium
CCTCTTCGCTGGTCTCTTTCTGGCAAATGCCGTTCCACATTTCGTTCACGGCATATCCGGTGACGGTTTCCCTTCCCCATTTGCCAATCCCCCGGGCAAAGGATTGTCATCTCCTTTAGTGAATGTTTTGTGGGGGCTGGCTAATCTGTTTGTCGGGTACGTTCTCTTGAGAACAGGCAAGGTCTCCCAAACAAATAAGTGGAGTCTTCTCGCATTTTGTGCGGGCGTTATTTGCATGAGTATCATGTTAAGCCTTGCATTCGTCGACAAGATGCACTAGGAGTGCAAGCAATGTATTCATCGCTCTATTCGCATGTAACGTGACCAGTTCGACAACCGTTGAAATCTGAGGGGGAGTTGCCCGTCTGGGGCTTTTCCCTCACGGCGAGCACGACGATAGGCCCTTGGGGGCCCCTGAAGCGCTCAAAGCTGAAACTCCATCGCCGCTCTCCACCCCAACCTGGATTCACCTCGCCCTCGTATCGCAGCAGACGTTCTCAGTCGGACTGCACTGCCTCCGCCGGCATCCCGGAGTGCTTGGACCCGCGCTGAATCAGGACAATCGCCCCCAGAATGACGAGTGTCGCCACGATGATTCTCACGTTCATTGGCTCAGAAGCCCACAGCCATCCCGCCAACACAGCCACCAACGGGTTCACGAATGAATGGGTTGCGACCAGCGTGGCCGAGAAGTGCTGCAGGAGCCACGTATAAGCGGTGAAGGCGATGACCGATCCGAAGGTGATCAGGTAAAGCAGCCCCAAAGCTGAGCGCAACGAGATCGAATGAATGTGCACCTGCGAGAATTCTCCGGAAACGCCGGCCGCCACTAGCAGCATTCCGGCTCCGCAGACCAGTGGAATCGCAGCGCGGCCCATCGCGTCGGCGGGAAGGCGCAAGCGCGGCGAAATGCAGACACCGACCGCCCAGGCCGCCGCGCCGATAAGGACGGCTCCCATTCCCCAGGTCAGGTTGCTGAGGTGCGTGAATTCACGGAAGGTCAAGAGTCCGACCCCGACCAGACCAAGCAGGAGTCCAACACCGTTCATCCAGTTAATCTTCTCCTGCTTCATGGCAGCCCCAATCGCGAGAATCCAAAGAGCCTCGCTCGCCACTAATAATGCTGCCAATCCAGACGATACATGCTGCTCAGCCCAGTGCAGGCTGCCGTGTCCGACCAAAAAGAAGAGCGCGCCTACAACGGCCCCGGCGACCCAATGTTCGCGGCGTGGACGGAATCCGCGGCTCCAGCAATAGCCAAGCAGGAGGAGGCCCGCTGCGGTGTGCCGAACCCCCGGCCGTGACCAACGGAGGTGTGGTCTCGACCGCGTACCGGATCGCGAGATACGTGGTGCCCCAAATCAGGTAGATCGCGATGAATGCGAGGACCATGAGAAGGCGCGAGGGAGTGGCTCGGGTTTCATGCGACGGAGTGCTGATGGAGACGGTCGCCATAACTTTCTATAAGTAAAATTGATCCTGGTGGGATCAGGTCACCCTGCTACCGGCTGTTTCGGAATTCGAAATAGTCAAAGTTGAAATTCCCCCTGGAAGCAATCTCCAGTGTGATTACTCGTCTTCCCCGCTTCAGGCGGATCACCGCAAGTGATTCGACGTAATTCCAGTGATGCCATTGACGCCAGGCGATCGGGTCCTGTGCGTTAAACGTCGTCGGGATGTCAATCAACCCCGTAGAGTCAGTGTTGTCCACAACCAACCTTATGGTGCCTCCCCGATTTGACGTATACATAGCGCCGATTCTGAATTCGGCAGACTCGGTGACTTCAACGGTATACCTGGTCCATTCCCCCGGTTCGGTCCATCCAAGATAGAGCTGGTTGACACTGGGCTGAACCTTGTTGTAGACCGAATTGTCGATGCTGTCATGGAACTTTGTATACGAGATATCAACTCCTTCATCCATCCTGAAGCCGTTGAGATATCCCGGTCCTTTGTTCAACCCGCCGCTCCCGTTATTCCTCCCGTCACTGTCATGATAGGCTGCTCCTTCACCACCCCGGTCGTAAAATGCACACTTGAGCTTACCCGGGATCTTCTGGATGGACAGAGCGGCAACCGAGTCCAGGTATGGAGTGCCTGTGTATTCCCGATTCTTTCCTGATGACGCGCCTTGACTCAATTCAGTCACCTGAAAATCCCGCACCTCAAAAGACGTTGCGGCAAGAAATACGTAAAGAAATAGACTCTTCATATTATCTTCGCTATTTTATCAATATTCCGTACTTCTTCGTATACCCCAATGTAGTCCAACGGACATTATCAGTCAAAGCACTGGGAAAATAGTCATCAAACCGGAGAAGCAATGCGCGCGTCAGCCCTGATCACTTTTGTCGCTTTATGCTGTTGCCAGCTTACGGCACAGGAAATCAGTCCGTACCTGTTCGGGCAGAATCACTGGCTCGGACAGGGGGACGAAGGGAATCGGCCCGGATATCTCGCGCTTCTGTGGCCTCGGGTGAAGGCGAGCGGCGTCAGGCTGATCCGTATCGGCGGGAACGGCTACGAAAGACGTATGCCGGACAGTCTCAGGCTGTCGAAGATGATAGATTCCATAAAGTCGATCGGTGCGGAACCTCTGTTGCAGGTCCCCCGGCAATTCTCAGCCGACGAGGCATATGGACTTGTCAGGTCGGTCAATGTTCCGGCGAGAGAGCACGTGCATTACTGGTCGATCGGGAACGAGCCGATTCTCGCCAGGGACACACTCCAGCAAATATACACATACATACTCAGGATCGCCCCGGCGATGAAGAAAGCCGATCCGTCGATCAAGATCCTTGTGTTCGATGAGTGCGACTTCTATCCTGACGCGTATCGGGCATTGTGCGGAGGAAGGCTCGACGTGACCGGGAAAGATGCCAACGGCAACTGGATAATCAACGGGTTTACATTCCATCGGTACCCTAACGGAGCGGAATACGAACGCAGCGACGTTGTGTTTGGAGGAATCCAGAACATCTACAAATCTGCAAGGCAACTTTCAGATTTGATCCAGAGCGCCGACAAGAAACACGGGAGAAGGGGAGACGCCAGCTTGATGTGGGGACTGACTGAAGTGAACGTGACATATGCCAATCCCAACAGGGAGGTCTCGGGAACCGGCAATCCATCGTTCCTGGGCGGACAGTTCATAGCTGAGGCCTATGGTATTGGAATGAAATTCGGGGCGTTCACCGTGTGTCCGTGGTGCATCAGTGAAACCGATCACGTCAGCACAGATTTTGGGTACCTCGGTCTCCCGTCGGAATTCTTCCCCCGTTCCAGCTATTACCACACCCAGATGATGGCCCTGAATTTCAAAGGTCACTACCTGCCCGTGTCCACCAACAACAAGTATGTGAAGGCCATCGGCTCACAGGACCGGGACAGGATCTGCGTCATGATCCTCAATGAAGCACAAACAGGTGTCCTTGATTTTGATCTGGTGCTGAACGCGCGGGGGAAAACGGCCAGGCCATTGGTTGTCAAGACCGATACAGGCATCGATGAGGTGATCAGCGGACGGATTCCAAACCAGACCACGATTCTGTTCGTCCTGGATGGAAAAGGGAAGAAGGTCAAGGAGTACACATACGGTGTAGCCCAAAACCTGAGAGAGAGACCCCCTGAGGTCCGGACATTTCAGTAGGAATCGTTGCGTTTTGAAACACAAATGCCTCCAATTTCTGGAGGCATCTGGTGACCGCCTGTGAATCAGCTTCGAACCCAGTAAAAACGTCAGTTTGAAGCCCGCAGGATTGTTCTATTTCTTGAGCGGGAGACGGGCATCGAACCCGCGACGTCCAGCTTAGGAAGCTGGCATTCTACCACTGAATTACTCCCGCAATCGCTTCTAAAGAAAT
>PMJR01000135.1 GCA_003158475.1 Ignavibacteriota bacterium
CAGTTCAACGACCTGAGCGCGCTCCTTACCGACACCCAGAAGCGGTGGGAGAACCGGAACAAGGACATCCCCCCCGTGGACATCACCTCGCAGAGCTACGCATACTTCAGCCGGCTGATCGACCTCAGCGGCTATGTGAAGCTCGATATGGTCTACAACGGCCTGCAGTCGCACGGCAACTACGGTTACAACGTCTATAACCTGAAGGGGGAGGCCCCCTTCGACAACTTCTACAGGTTCATCTGGTACCTGGAGAACGACAGGAAGCTCTTCAAGATACAGTCGATCTCGATGAAGGGGATCGAAGTGGCCCCGACGGAAAAGGAGGAGGGGAAAGTGCTCGTAACGTTCGACATGCTCGTCCATGCCTACTTTTCGTCCGTGGCCGAACTCTCCAGTTCGATGGGGGAGCGGTCGATCACACCGAATACGCTGAACGTGGACCCCTTTACGCCGGTCATCTCGAGCGGCATCACGCCGAATACACGTGAACTTGTGGAGATCGAGCGCTCGGACCTCAAGGCCGTCATCACGGGGAAGGCGTATGTTCTCGACCAGAGCAACAACATCCGGACCCTGCAGGAAGGGGACGAAATCTATCTCGGGTACTTGACGAAGATCGACCCCGAAGGCGGGCGGATCGAGGGGACGCTCAACAAGGGGGGCATCATCGAAAAGGTCGAGCTGAAGATCCGCTATGGCCCTCTTCAAACAGTTATAAAAAAATAGGACCGAGGATATCATGAAGAAGATAGCGTTGTTCGTGGTTCTGCTCATCGCGTGCACCGCGTGGGAGGGTGCCTACGCCCAGGGGGACCAGGCATGGCAAAAGCAGACGCGCGGCTATACCTCCCCCCAGGAGCTGGTGTCCATTGCACCGACAACACCCCTGGACAGGGCGCTCACGGCCATCAGCGAGATCAGCAAGAAATTCACCGGGAAGATCATTATCGATACCGAGCGGCGCACGATGCCGATCAACGTCGACATCCAGGGGATGCAATGGAAGGACGCCCTCGAGTCGATATGCCGGAAGAATGACATCTGGTTCACGGAGTACGAGAACTATATCCAGATCGGTGCTGCGGCCGGCACCGAAGGAGGGAAATCGCAGCCGGGCGCGATTACGATGACCGGTCCGGGGGGTGCCACCGGTGACGTCGAAATCCACAAGGAGCCGGCGAACTTCAGGAGCCGGGAAGTCAAGATCTCGGCGATCTTCTTTGAAGTCAACCTCACCAAGCTTGACGAGACCGGCATCGACTGGAAGTTTATGAAGAGCACGAGCAATGTGGACATCAATTCCGCGTTCCTGGGAGCGACACAGGTCACGAGCACCATCTTCAAAACCGAAGTGACTCCCCACGTGAGCTTCGCGAACCTCGATTTCATCGCCTCGATCTTTTCGAACTACGAGCTGGGGGAGATCATGAGCAGTCCCCAGTTGACCGTCCGGTCGGGTCAGGAGGGGCGTATCCAGGTTGGCCAGGATTTCTCGATCCGTGAGCGGGATTTTGCAGGAAACCTCATCGACAAGTTTTACAGTGCGGGCACGATCGCCAAGGTGACCCCGCAGGTCATCACGGAGCAGGGGGTCAATTTCATCCATATGAACGTGGACGTCGAACGAAGCTCGGTCCAGCCCGGGGCCATCAGCACGATCATCAACAAGACCAAGGCCACCACGAATCTGCTCCTGCTGGACGGCGAAGAGACCATCATCGGGGGGCTGTACAATTCCCAGACCGATGTGATCCGGGAAGGGGTCCCGTTCCTGAAGGATCTTCCCTGGTACGTCTTCGGCCTCCGGTATCTCTTCGGTTTCGATAGCGACAACTTGGTGAAAAAGGAACTGGTGATCCTGCTGAAGGCCGAATTGGTTCCCACGCTGCAGGAACGGATCACGCAGAAGACGAAAGAGGACGGTATATTCGATCGTTGGCTGCTGGATCAGCTGAAGATGGAACATCATGTCGCGGTCAAAAAGGGAGAGTGACCGCGTTGACAGGTCCACACAACGAAAAGGACGACGACTTATGAGAAAGACATTTTGCGGGGTTCTCCTTGTGGCGGCGATGGGGGCACTCGCCGTGTCATGCAACAACAACACCAGTTCGAGCAGTCCCCAGGCGGGGCAGGGAAGCGTGAGCGGCGTCGTCACGGATGCGACCTCATCGTCGCCGCTGGCGGGCGTGGCGGTCTCCGCGCAGCCTCTCGGCGCGGGGGCCACCTCGGCGACCACCGGCGCCGACGGGAAGTACGCTTTCACGTTCACGATAGACAGCGCGTCATCTGTGCAGCTTGCGTTCCGTCTCTCCGGATACCGGGACACGTCCATCGTGGTTCCCTTGCGGTCCGGTCAGATCACGCAGCTCAACGTCGCCATGACACGGCGCTCCCAGATCACCGGTGGGGGGAGCGGGATCGCACAGACGATCGCTTTCGTGGGGGCGAATCCCCAGGAGATCCGGGTCAAGGGGGTCGGCCAGATTGAGACGTCGTACCTGACGTGGGAGGTGCGTGACTCGCTCGGCCTCCCGATAGACCTATCCCATGCGATTCAGTTGACATTCACGATCAGCAACGGGCCGGGAGGCGGGGAGTTCCTTTCTCCCTCCGTAGTCACCACTAATTCCAACGGACAGGCGATCATGACGTTGGGCTCGGGCATCCGTGCGGGGGTTGTGGCGGTGACGGCCACCGGCACGGTTGCCACGGGGACCGTGACGACCGCTCCCGTCCGCATCGTGATCGACGCGGGTTTCCCCGACCAGACCCATTTTACGTTCGGAGCGCCGGTGTACAACTGGCCCATCCTCGACCAGTTCGGCGTGCATAATCCGGTCAGCGTCCTTGTAGGGGACAGGTGGAGCAATCCGGTTGCCCCCGGCACGGCGGTCTATTTCAGCAGCACCGCCGGCGTGATGGAGGCAAAGGTCTTCACGGACGCCGACGGGCAGGGGACGGCAAGCTTGGTCAGCGGGAATCCGACTCCCTTTGGCACCCACGCAGCGCCTGTCAACGGGGGCCGGCCTTTCGGCAACGGGTATCACTACATCACGGCGAAAACCGTCGGGCAGTCCGGCTCGCTGGACGTATCCACGACAGTTACCGACAGCATTCTGGTCCTCTGGAGCGGCGTGTCGATCATCTCCAATTTCGCCCCGCTCACCTTTAACATCCCGAACGGGGGGAGCCAGACATTTAACTTCACAGTCGCCGATGAGCTTGCCCATCCGCTCTCGTCAGGGACAACAATTTCCGTGTTAGCGTCGATACCGCCCCCCCCCGACCCGACCGCGCCGCAGAACGTGGTCATCGTGACGTTCGGGCTGAATGGTGGCCTGACGCTGACCGATCTCCTTCTCCCGGGACCCGGGACGACACAGTTCAGCTGCAGGCTGAGTGACGGCAACACCGGGCTCGTCGATTCACTCGGCACCCGGACCACGCTGACCGTGTTCGTGAACGGTCCGAACGGTCAGGCCACGTTTACGATCGACGGACTCGTGCATTGACATTTGTTCGGTTTCCGGACAGAGGCCCCTTCGGAAGTCTTCCGCAGGGGCCCTGTTCGTAGCAGGCCCCGCGTGATGCACACCTCGACGAACGTGGAGAGAAAACCAGGTCCTGTACCGGTCTTGCGATCGAAATCACGCCTTGTCTTACCGCTACTTCTTGCCGCGACTGTCTGCCTGCTGTACCTTCCCCTCGCGCACTATCCGTTTGTGCAGGATGACTGGGCTCTTTTGCACGAATTCACATTCCGGCCCGTTGCCGCACTCGTGCTCGACATACTCTCACCCGCAGGGAAGTTGTTTTACCGGCCGACGGGTGTTCTCTGCAGCGCAATCGTCTACATGTTCTTTGGGCTCAATGCGCTGGGATGCCACCTGATTTCCATCCTCCTCCTTGGTGTCGCGTCATTCCTTCTGGTGTACATTGCGTGGCATTGCACCGGCGACCGCCGGGTTGCATGGGGAAGCGGGTTCATCTACGCCGCGGCAGCGAACATACATCTCGATCCCCAGATGTGGCTCGTGGGCATATATGACACAGGGGCAGGCGTGTGCGCGCTGGCGTGTATTGCAGCGTTCCTGCGCAACCGGGAGCGTGCTTCCGCTTTTTGGTTGGCAATGGCGCTCGGCTGCAAAGAGAGTGCTCTGACGCTGGTGTTTGTGCTTCTGGCATACGCGGTCCTGATGGAGGATCATGGTGCCTCCATCGTGCCCGCTCTCGGCACGCTTTTCCGTCGCATCCGGTTGCACGCGATTGTCCTCGCAGTCTATGTGGCCTGCAAGGCGGTGGGGGTCTCGCTGTTCGGGTTTTCTCCTGAACATCCGTATGCGGCGCGCCTCTTCGGGGGGAACGTCGCTGATCATGTTCAGCTCTTCGCGCAGTGGGTGCTGCAGGCCCTTACGCCGACAAAGAACATCGTATTTTCGGGGAGCAGCTCGCTTGTGTTTCTCACCCTTGCGTCGGCGGTGCTTGTCGCCGTGTATATTCCTGTCGCCATGCAATTGCAGAAAAACGGCACTGATGTTCGCGGCCCGTTCCGGTTGATCCTCTTCCTGGGAGCGTGGGGTCTGCTGCTCCTGCTCCCTCCCGTTGCGCTGCAAAACCAGATACTCCGATACTATCTCGTAGTCGTCCTCCCTCCTTGTGCCATCGGCGCGATGGTCGTTGTGAAAGCAGTGTTTCATCCGTTCGGGCGTGGTGCAAGGTATCTGGCTATGGCATCGGCCGTCCTTGCAGCTGCAAATGTCATTGACGGGACCTTGTTCATCCAACGACGGATTTCGCTGGGTGCCCGGGAGGGGATACATTCGTCCGGCCGGGAGGGGGACAATCATCTGATACGAAAGGCCTCTGTGGTGCTCGCGGTCTGGAAGCCTCTCCTGGCGTTGATCCCGTCGGTTCCCCTGCGCTCGGTCATTATCATGGAGGGGGTGGATACGGGTACCTTCGGGGACCGTTTCGGGCCACAGGTATGGTACAGGGATTCAACTCTCCGTGTGACCGGTATCGTTCCTAATCCTCCTGACAGCAGCGGAGTCTATCGCGTGGCACTTCCTCCGGATGATCCCTGGAAATACCCGGTCGGATCAAACATCGTCACCGTTCCCGCTGCGCGGGTTTTTCATGTCCGCTACGATGAAGGAGCGATGGAACTGGTTCACCGCGGCAGTCCCTAGAGTTGATTTTCCGCACCTCCTGCCGTAGCTTAGAGTTCACGGCGTGCCACCCCCGGACGGGGGCACGTCGGAGTTGCCGTGGTTCACAGCCCAGGGATATGGAAAACTTCATCAGGATCCGCGGCGCGCGGGTTCACAATCTCAAGAACGTCAGCCTCGATCTCCCGCGGGAGAGGCTTATCGTCGTCACGGGAGTCAGTGGCTCCGGCAAATCGAGTCTCGCCTTTGATACGATCTACGCGGAAGGACAGAGACGATATGTGGAGAGCCTCTCGTCCTACGCCCGGCAATTTCTCGAACGGATGGACAAGCCGGATGTCGACCTGATACAGGGTATCGGTCCGGCGATGGCGATCGAGCAGAAGACAAACACCCGCAATCCCAGGTCCACCGTCGGGACGACGACGGAAGTGTACGATTATCTCAGACTTCTCTTCGCGCGCGCGGGCCGCACATTCTGCCGGAAGTGCGGGCGCATGATCACGCGCGATTCTGTGGCAACCGTCGAATCCGCCCTCCGTGAACGGCTCTCGGGGGCCGGGACGGAATTGAAAATCCTTGTCACGTTCCCCCTCCCGACGCATCCGCGCGAGCCGGTCGCGGAATCCCTGCAGAACATAAAGAGGGAAGGGTACTTCAGGGTGGTCGTGGGGGAGGAAATCATCGATCTGAATGAATCCGGGGGACCCGCGAAGATGCCGGCCGCCGGGATCCAGGTGCTCGTTGACCGCCTGGTCTTCAGGAATGATGAGCGGAACGAACGCCTCGCCGATTCCGTCGAA
>PMJR01000067.1 GCA_003158475.1 Ignavibacteriota bacterium
TACCCGGCCAGCATCCCGGCGAGCATGCACCTCCCGCGATGGATCCTGGAACGGACCGTACCGACGGGCACCTGCATGAACTCCGCTATCTCCTCATACGGGTGCCCTTCGATGTCACTCAGTATCACCGCCGTCTGAAACACCGGGGGGAGACTCTGAAGGGCGGTGATCACCTCGTCCCCCATCGTCCGGGCGTGCGCCTCGGTGTCCGAATTATCGGTCAGGAGAACCCGTGCCGAGCGAAGATGTTCGAGTTCATTCCCCATCCCCGCCTGCAGTGTCTCATCCTCGAAATCCATCAGTATCGGTTCGCGCTGTCGGCGCCGGTACGCATTGATATGAGAGTTCTTGCAGATCTGGAACAACCAGGCCTTGCAGTTGCTCCCCTCCCGGAACGTGTCGAAATGCTTGAATGCCTTCAGCATCGTCTCCTGAACGAGATCCCTGGACCGGTGCACGTCGCGGCAGAGCTGGTACGCGAACTTCTCGAGTGCCTCCATGTGCGGGAGTGCCTCGCGTTCGAACATCTGGGACTGCGTCATGCTGTTGCTCCTGTTTTTTGTCGACCCGACTCCGGTAAGCTCCGAAGGAGTTACTGCACGATGATAGTCCCCGTCATCATGGTGTGGATGTTACAGTGATACGGGAACGTCCCCGCGGTGGCAAACGTCTGCGTCTTGCTCCCTCCGGGGGGTATCGCGCCCGTATCCCAGACTCCCGTGTTGCTCGTCGACGTGTGGTTGATTCCGTCGTTGTTGTGCCATGTGATTGTCGTCCCTACGGACACGGTGATGCTCCCCGGGCCGAACGCCATGTTGGCAATAGACACCGTATTGGGCTGGCTGGGCGGAGGAGGAGTGTACGTACCACCGTAAGGACTTGTGCTCATGCCGGCCTTCGTGCAACCGGAGAGGAGAATGAGCGATGCGCATGCGAGCGCGAGGAACGATGCGACGATTCTTTTGTTCATGAACGTTGTATCCTTAGTGATGAATGGTTTGTAGTTCTCAATGCCCCTCTTAATGCAATCCGTATGCCAGACCGGAGAGGCGCAGTCCCCCGTGAAAGAGAGCCCGTATGTGAACTTTCCGGGGATGCGGGGGGCCGACTGTGGAGCGGGCGCCACACAGAGGCGAACGGAGGCGGGCGGGAGTGTGGCACCGGCGCCCCACCTGTTGACCATTACCGCGTGTTAACGGAGAACCGGGTCAGTTTTGACGGGGCCTGGAAATTGCTGCTGGTGACGCACAACCCCGCGTTGAATGTCAGGCCTAAAATGCGTATCTGTATACGTCAGCGCCTCTTCTCCCTATGCCCAAGAGAACACACAGAAACCAGGTCACATCGGTCATTCTGATCCATCTGGCGTTACCAGCACTCATGATCGCCCAGCAGGGGAGGACCGCCGAAAACGTCCCGACATCCTCAACAGCCGGCATACACGGCAGAATCTCACTGTCAAAGAGGGACGACACACACCCTGTGAGCATGCGCGACCCGATGTCCGGCATGTACACCATGCACGGAGGGAACGGGGCGTCGGCTCTCATCGGGCTTTCCCCCGGCGCGCCGGCGAAGCTTTCCGAACGGGCCGTCGTGTACCTGGAGAGCGACGACCTCAATCAGGGCCCCTACGCTGTTTCGACGAAGAACCCGTCCCTCGACCAGAAGAACCTCCAGTTCCATCCCCAGGTCCTCCCGATCATGGTTGGCACCAGAGTCGAATTCCCCAACCGTGACAACCTGTTCCACAATGTCTTCTCGTATTCGCAGGCAAAGGAATTCGACCTTGGCCGGTACCCGAAGGACGACTCGCGGTCGGTCACGTTCGACCGCCCGGGGGTGGTGCGGGTCTACTGCGACATTCACTCACACATGAGCGCAACGATACTCGTGCTGAAACATCCGTACTTCACATCACCGGACGATTCGGGAGTGTATGTGCTCTCCCGGATACCACCCGGGAAATACAGGGTGGTGCTCTGGTATGACAGGGACCCCGCCGAACGGAAGAACGTCGAGGTGAAGGCCGGGGAAGATCTGCAGCTCGATTTCACCAACTAGGGATGGGAATGAACCGTACAGGAATCATCGCTCTCCTCTGCGTGGCAACGCTCCCCCCGACGACGTCCGCTCAGGTGCTCTTCACCGGACAGACGGCGGCTCAGTTTTACAAAAGCGCCGTCACACTCTCTCCCCGTGCGGTCAACAGCGGAAGGCCATCGTTCGGCTGGGACACCCAGCTGTTTGTCGACGGAGAAGTCTCCGATCACGTCACAGCTCTCGCATACCTGCGCGCCACGAACACCGACCCCATCACGTTCGACTATGTTGCGATCCGCCTTACAGACGTCACGCCGCTGGGGTTGAACTTCCAGGCGGGGAAATTCGACCTCCCCTTCGGGAACCTGGGAGACCGCCGGTTCCCACGGAAGAATCTCCTGTACAGTCTTCCTTCGATATATGAATACCGGATGGCCCTCCCGGACCATTTCTCTCCGGGGGGGGACTACCAGGTGATCCCTGAGAGGGAGATCCTTGCGGGCGCGGGACAGGGTCGGGGGATGCGGCTTCTCGACCTCGGGATGTACCATCCCGGTGCAATGGTCTTCGGATCGGCCGGAATACTCGAATATGCATTCGCGGTCACGACCGGCACGGTCAGCACCTCGTCATACACTTCCGACAACTACAACAGCGACCTCGGCAAGGTCGCACGTCTCGCCATCACGCCGATGACAGGCCTCACGATCGGGAGCGCCTATGCCTGGGGGGCATACATGCAGGCGGTCTACCCGATCCCGGGAGTTGAGAATGTCAACACGTACGCGGAGAGAGCTGCGGAGGTCGATCTGGAATTCAGCCGCGGCTACGCCGTGCTTTACGGAGAGGCGGTGTACTCAACGTTCGACGTTCCGATCACGACAGGAGACCAGACGCTCAAGGTGCTGGGGTATTATGTGGAGGGGAAGTACACGATCATCCCGCGGTTGTACGCGGCGCTCCGCGTGAGCGGGCTTACATTCGGCGATGTGCTCGCCGGTGGAATCCAACAGCCATGGGATTACAACCTGGTGGAATGGGAAGGGGGGATCGGATATTTCATCGACCGGGATGTGTTGCTGAAAGCTGTCCGGCGGGAGACCCGCACGCACGGGGGGAGCGGGCCCAAAGATAATCTCACTGTGCTGCAGCTTGTGGTGTCGTACTGATGACATTCAGGAACAAGATTCAGATCTCCATCTGGGGTGTGGTCCTGAGCCTGCTGGTGATCACTTTTTTCATCATCAACTACTGGACGCGCAGCAGGTTCGAGGAGACGTTCGCGCGGGAGCTGAGCGCCGGATCTTCCACCGTCCTGGTCCAGGAAAAACTCCAGTCCGCCGAGCTGATTCGTGCATGCTCGGTGATCGCAGAATCCCCGCGGCTCCGGGCGGTCGCCGAGCTTGCGGATGAAAACACCGCCTACCAGCTCCTGAAGGAAATGAACCAGACCACGCTGAGCCAGGTGGTCGTGCTGACAGACCGGAGGGGGAGGCCTCTCGTGCAGATGCTCGGGGGGAGGAAGGAACGGTGGGACATTTCGGACGCGCACACCATACTGAATGCCCTGCTCCTTGTTTCTTCCACCGACGTCTCCCCCATCGCGGGACGGATCTACCGGATCGTCTCGGTTCCCGTCGTCATTGCGACAGAGCTCGTGGGGACGCTCACCCTCGGTTTTGAGATCACCTCAGCGGACCTCGCCGCGCTCAAACGTATCACCAACAGCGACCTGGTGCTCGCCCACAGGATGACCCCCATCCTCGCGACGCTCGATTCCGCCGAGGCGACATCGCTCCTTTCCGCCATGGGCCCCGGCCCGTGGAATGTCCCTCTCCCGGGAAGCGACTCCCTTGTGACCCCCATCAGGCTCTCAACGGGAACAGAGACATACCTCGGGACCTCATTCCGCCTGAACCGGCCCGGAGGCAATGATTCGAGCACGGTGGTGTATCTCATCATCAAGCCGCTGAGCAGGGAGGTGCGACGGGCGATGGGATCGATACTCGGGACATTCGGCATCGTCTCGCTCATATTCCTGGCCCTCACGACGGTGATCGGGCTCGTGATCTCGCGCGGCATGACACGTCCCATCTCGGAGCTCGTGCAGGGGACGACGGAGATCAGCCGGGGAAACTACGATTACGCGATAACCGTCCGCGGGAAAGATGAACTGGGGATACTCGCCCAGAGGTTCATGGCGATGAGCTCCTTCCTCAAAGAGAAGATCAACGAGCTGGGGAAACTGAACCGGGACCTCCTGGAAAGGAACAGCGACCTGGACGAAACACTCCGGAAGCTCCGCTCGGCGCAGGAGGATCTTGTCCGGAGCGAGCGCCTGGCCGCTACCGGGAAGATGACCGCCCAGCTCGCACACGAGGTGAACAACCCCATACACAACATCCAGAGCTGTCTGAAGACCGCGCTGGGCCGCCTGCCGGAGGGAACGAAGGGGCGGGACCTGATCGACGTGGCGTACGAGGAAGTCAACAGGCTCTCACGACTCTCCGCACAGATGCTGAGCCTCTACCGGAGCTCGCTGGTCGAGGAAGAGATGAAGCCGACCGACGTGAACGAGATCCTGGCCGAGGTGGTCACCCTGGCCCGGGGGGAGGTCCAGGACAGGAACATCGTCCTGCACACGGAGATCGAACCCGCGCTTCCCCTCGTCAGGGGTTCACGGGACAAGCTCAAGCAAGTCCTGCTCAACCTTATCTCCAACGCGCTCGACGCGATGCCCAACGGGGGGGAACTCGCGATGCTCGCTTCGGGCCACAACGGGACCGTCAGGCTGACCGTGAAGGACAGCGGGGTCGGCATCCCGCAAGAGAACATCAACAGGATATTCGACGCATTCTACACGACGAAGGGGAAAGTGAGCGGTGTGGGGCTCGGGCTTTCGGTCAGCTACGGGATCGTCAGCCAGCACCGCGGCTCCATCGAAGTCCAGAGTACCGTCGGGAAGGGTTCGGCGTTCACGATCGTACTCCCATCCGGGGAATGATTCATGGCCAAGCATGCACATGGAAGGATCATGATCGTCGACGACGACCTCGCATTCCGGATCGGAACGCTCGCGTTGCTGGAAGACCACGGATACGTGTCGACGATCGCGACGAACGGCGAAGAGGCCAAGCGCAAACTCGCCGAACAGCAGTTCGACCTCGTCCTCTCGGACCTTGTCATGCCGGGCATCAACGGCATAGAGCTCCTCCAGCACATCCGGGGGAGCCACCCGGGGGTCCCCGTCATCATGGTCACGGGGTTCGCCTCCATCGGTACTGCGGTCGAGGCGATGCGCCTCGGAGCGCGCGACTATGTGACGAAACCGTGCGACAACGACGAGCTGCTGATCAAGATCCGGCGTGCTCTCGAAGAACAGCAGAAGGACCGTGAGCTCAGGAGCCTGCGGGACGAAGTCCGCGGCGTGTACGCGTTTGGAAACATCGTCGGCAGGAACAGCAGGATGAAAGAGGTCTACACGCTGGTGCAGCAAGTGGCGGGGACCGACGTCCCGGCCCTCATACTCGGCGAAACCGGCACGGGGAAGGAACTCGTCGCCAAGGCAATTCACTACAACAGCTCGCGCCGCGACAAGCCGTTCGTGGTGATCAACTGTTCGGCGCTCGCGGAGACGCTCCTGGAGAGCGAGCTCTTCGGACATGAAAGGGGCTCCTTCACGGGCGCCCACAGACAACACACGGGCAAGTTTGAAGAGGCCCAGGGCGGGACGATATTCCTGGATGAGATCGGCGACGTCCCGCTGCACATACAAACGAAGCTGCTGCGGGTCCTCCAGGAAGGCGAGATCCAGAGGGTGGGAGGGACCGAAACCATAACGGTGGACAGCAGGGTGGTTGCCGCGACGAACCGGGACCTCACCGCGCTGATCGGCTCCGGACAGTTCCGCGAAGACCTCTTCTACCGCCTGAACGTGTTCCCGATACACGTCCCTCCCCTCCGCGAGCGGATGGACGACCTCCCCGACCTCGTCGATTTCTTCCTGAAGAAACACGCGGGGCTCGCAAGCAACCGCGTCACCAAGTTCGCACCGGCAGTCCTCCCTGCAATGATGAACTACCAGTGGAAGGGAAACGTCCGGGAACTCGAAAACCTGATGAAGCGCGCCATCATCAAGACGACCGGCGACACGATCACCTCCATCGAGCTCCTGACACCGGAACAACCCCCCGCCACCACCCCCGCTCCCGCCGACGGATCAGTCCAGATGAACACGTCGTTCCGGGAGTACCTTTCGACAATCACGCGGCACGCCGAGGAATCGTATCTCCTCCAGATGCTCCGTCTCTACAAGGGGAACGTGAACCAGATTGCGAAACTGATGGATATCGACAGAAAGACGGTCTACAGGAAGATGGGGGAATACCAGATCGACCCCGATTCATTCCGCGACTGACCCGTCCCTGCGGCGTGTCATAAGGAACACGCCTCCGCGGGCATTACATTTTCCTGATCGTCACGTTCCCGTTCACCGTCTTTATCGTCACGCGGTTGCTCCCCCCCGCCACATTCCCGGTCCCGTGTATGATCTTGCGGGGCGAACCGTTCTCCCGTTCCCACTCCGGCGACACATCCTGTTTCACGGGGAAATCGCTCTTGATCGTATACTCCCCTTCGTGCCCCTTTGTGTAGGCGAGCTCGATATCGATGTCCATCGAGAGCCCTGCGGGGACACTCAGCGTGATATCGCCCGCCATGGAGGTGAGTGCCACTGACCGCTTTCCCCCGGACGGGTCGCCGGTCATCGTGGCTTCGACGTCTCCCCCCATCGTGCTGGCATCGATCCAGCCATCGACCGCATCGAGCGTGACAGGTCCCCCCATCGTCTTTGCCTTCACAAACCGGCCTGCGGAATGAACGTGGATCGGCCCTCCCATCGTGCTGAGTGTGGCACCCTGGGGCGCATCATCCACATTGATTTCTCCTCCCATTGTCGATATGTTCACTCCACTCCCGCTGACTTCGCCCGAGCGCCGGGTGATATTTTTCTGCCTGACGTTCCCTCCCATCGAAGAGGGTTTCACATCTCCCGTCACGTCCTCCAGGAGGACCTCGCCTCCCATCGTTTTCACGTTCCCGTCCACATCCGAGTTCTTCAGCGTGATCGCTCCCCCCATCGTCAGGAGGTCGAGGTTTCCCTTCAATCCGCTCAGCATGAGGGCTCCACCCATGGTCTTGCCGGTCATCCTCCCCTCGACGTTTTCGATGGACACGCCTCCACCCATCGTCTCCAGGCGGACGTCGTAGCGCCGGGGAACGTTTATCTCCAGGTTTATCCCGCCGTTCCGGTTGTGCCGCGACTCGGCGTAATGGGACCTGAGGGACACCCCCGACGACGTCTCCTCCATTTCCAGTATCACTTCCTTTCCGTCCCGCCCCTCACGGTACCCTTTCACGGATACCGCCTCTTTGTCCCATCCGGCAATCGAGATCCCCCCTCCCGTCTTCAGGTCTATCTCCAGCTTCTTTCCCTGCGTCGTGACAAATTCCTTTTCGTAGTCCGCCTGCGGTACCGCGGAGAGCATGAACGGGCATACCATAAGGACCAGAAGCAAAAGACGTTTCATTGTGCGGCTCCTCTCTTTTTGATGAGTCACCTGTTCCACCAGTAGCTTAGCTTGACCATGAAGATGTTGTCGGGACGGATGTCCATCATCTGTCACGGTCTCCCCTTGCGAATCTCGATATTGCCGGAGCCGGCATCAAGCGTGACCTGCTCCCCCCCTCCATTCAGGAGTATCGTCGCACGGATTTCACGCGACTGTTCGTCCTTCTCATATTCTTCCATCGGGAAATCCGACCGTATCTCGTACGTGTCCTTCTGGCTTCTCCACCATCCACCGATATGGATCCGCGCAGTGATCGTCGCCTTCGCACCCTGAGGTACGAACAACCTGATGTCCCCCCCCGCGGTGCTCAGACGACTCCTGCCGTTCTTTGCCGGGTTGAGACTTGCGACAACATTCCCGCCCGCCGTGCTCCCCTCCAGCGTCCCGGTGATGTTTTCAAGTTGAAGGTCCCCGCCGGCGCTGGTCGCCCGGACGGTTCCCGTGGCCCCGCGCAGCATCACATTCCCCCCCGCGGTCGTCAGCGAGGCGCTGCCGGAGACGGACCCCGCAGTGATATCCCCCCCCGAAGTCGACACGATCGCCTCCCCACCGACGTCGCCGATGACAATATTCCCGCCGGAGGTGCTGGCACGGATCCTTTTGCCGACGTTTGCGACCGTGATGTCTCCCCCGGAAGTGGTCACCGTCGCGCTCCCCGAGACCGTTCCCATCTGGATGACCCCCCCCGAT
>PMJR01000031.1 GCA_003158475.1 Ignavibacteriota bacterium
CTGCGAGCTGTACCTCGTGGAAGGTGATTCTGCCGGAGGAAGCGCGAAGCAGGGACGCGACAGGCGGTTCCAGGCGATCCTCCCGCTGAAAGGGAAGATCCTGAATGTCGAGAAGGCGCGGCTCCACAAGATTTTGGAGAACGAGGAGATCCGGAATATCTTCACGGCACTCGGCGCAGGCGTCGGCGAGGAGTTCGACGCGTCCAAGCTCCGCTACGGGAAGATCATCCTCATGTGCGATGCCGACGTGGACGGCTCGCATATCCGCACGCTCCTCCTGACCCTTCTGTACCGGCACATGAAGGAACTCATTGAGCTCGGGCACGTCTATATTGCGCAACCGCCGCTCTTCAAGGTCAAGAGGGGAAAGCAGGAACTCTATGCGTATGACGAGGACGAGCGTGACACTCTCGTCAAAAGACTCTCGTCGGAAAAGGGAAAGAAGGCGGAGGAGGAACCCGTGGAGGCAGCGCCCGAGGAGGGAGCCGTCGTGCTTGGGAGCGGTGTGGTGATTTCCCGCTTCAAAGGACTGGGCGAGATGAATCCCGAGCAGTTGTGGTCAACGACGATGAACCCCGATACGCGCACGATCCTCCAGGTGACGATCGAAAACGCCGCCGACGCAGACAGGACATTTTCGATCCTGATGGGAGACGAGGTTGAGCCGCGGCGGGAATTCATCGAGAAGAACGCAAAATACGTCCGTAACCTGGATATCTGACCGGGGGACGGCACCGGAGTCACACTTACTGATCGCCTATGGCAACCGTTAACGAAAAAATCATACCCGTCGACATCGAAGATGAAATGCGGGGGTCCTATATCGATTACTCGATGTCCGTCATCGTTGCGCGCGCCCTCCCCGATGTCCGTGACGGACTGAAACCCGTGCACCGGCGCGTGCTGTTCGGAATGCAGGAGCTCGGGCTTGCCGCAAACCGTGCATACAAAAAGTCGGCGCGCATCGTCGGAGAGGTGCTGGGGAAGTACCACCCTCACGGCGACTCGGCAGTGTATGACACGATGGTGCGCATGGCGCAGGACTTCTCGATGCGGTATCCTCTTGTGGACGGGCAGGGGAATTTTGGATCCGTAGACGGCGATTCTCCGGCGGCCATGCGGTATACCGAGGCACGCCTGTCGCGCATTGCGGAGGAGATGCTCAAAGACCTCCAGAAGAACACCGTGGATTTTGTCCCGAACTTCGACGATACCCTCACGGAACCCTCTGTCCTGCCGTCGATGATCCCGAATCTCCTTGTGAACGGGACAAGCGGCATCGCGGTGGGGATGGCGACGAACATCCCGCCGCATAACCTGGGAGAGGTTGTGGATGGGTGCCTCGCGTTGATCAAGGACGAGACGCTCACGGATGAAAAGCTCATGAAATTCGTCAAGGCCCCCGATTTCCCGACGGGGGGCATCATCTACGGCTTCGAGGGCGTCAAAAGCGCGTACACGACTGGTCGCGGACGCATCGTCGTAAGGGCGAAGGCGAGCATCGAAACGGGGAAGAACGACCGCCAGAGCATCGTTGTTACGGAGATCCCGTACCAGGTCAACAAGGCAAACCTGATCGAGAAGATCGCCGAACTGATAAATGAAAAGAAGCTTGAGGACATCGCCGACATCCGGGACGAATCGGACCGGGACGGACTCCGCATAGTCATCGACCTGAAGCGCGATACGAATGCCGATGTGATCTTGAACAATCTGTACAAACACACGCAGATGCAGACCACATTCGGGGTCATCATGCTTGCGCTTGTGGACGGCAGGCCGAAGATTCTCATGCTGAAGGAAATGATCCGGCGGTTTGTCGATCACCGGAACGAGGTGGTGGTGCGCCGGTCGAAGTTCGAACTGGACGAATCGGAAAAACGTGCGCACATCCTGGAAGGCTATATCATCGCGCTCGACAACATCGACGCGATCGTGAAGCTCATCAGGGGATCGAAAGATGTCGAGACGGCGAAGACGGGGCTGATGAAGAAGTTCAGGCTGTCCGAGATCCAGGCGAAGGCGATTCTGGACATGCGCCTGCAGCGTCTCACCGGACTCGAGCGGAAGAAGATCGAGGAGGAATACCGCGAGACGATCAAACTCATCGAGCGCCTGAGGGCAATCCTGAAGAGCAAGCAGCTCCAGATGGAGATCATCAAGGAGGAATTGCTCGAGGTCAAGAAGAACTACGGGGACGAGCGGCGGACGGAGATCGTGTACAAGGCCGAAGAGTTCAGCATCGAGGACATGATCGCGGAAGAGCAGGTGGTGATCACCATCAGCCACGGCGGGTTCATCAAGCGCTTTCCGGTGAGCGGGTACCGTCGGCAAACCCGGGGCGGGAGAGGAAGCACCGGTGCGACCACGAAGGAAGACGACTTCATCGAACATATGTTTGTCGCAAGCACGCACGACTATATCATGCTCTTCACGAACGAGGGGAGATGCTTCTGGCTGAAGGTGTTCGAGATACCCGAAGGCGGCCGCGCCACGCGGGGGAAGTCGATCGCAAACCTCATTTCCAAGGAACAGGCGGATTCGATCGCATCGTATGTCTCGGTGAAGAACTTCGAGGATCCCCTCTTCGTCATGATGGTGACGGAGCAGGGAATGATAAAGAAGACTCCCCTGAGCGAGTTCAGCAACCCGCGCAGGACAGGCATCGGCGCGATTGGGCTGGGTAAGGGGGACAGGCTGATCGATGTCCGGTTTACGGACGGATCACAGGATGTGGTGATCGGGACGCACGATGGACTGGCGATACGCTTTCACGAGCAGGAGGCCCGGCCCATGGGACGCACGGCCGGCGGCGTCAGGGCGATCAAACTGGCGAAGAAAGACAGGGTCATCGGTGCGGTGGCCCTGAGGAGGAGCGGGACGACCATCCTGGTGGCGACCGAGAAGGGATTCGGCAAACGGAGCGAGACGGGAGAGTACCGGGTCAGCCATCGGGGAGGGAAGGGTATCTTCACGGTGAAGACGACGGAGAAGACCGGCCGGATGGTTGCCATGAGGGAGGTTCTGGAGTCCGATGACATTGTCGTCGTCACGAGCGGCGGCATTGTCATCCGCCAGCATGCATCCGAAGTACGGCTTGCCGGGAGAAACACGCAGGGGGTGCGCCTGATAAAACTCGGTGAAGGGGACACCGTCTCAGATGTTGCTTCCGTCATGGCGGAAGATCAGGAGATCCCCGAAGCAAACGGGAAGAAGGAGGGGGAAACCCCCGCCGGCGAAAAAAAAACCCTGAACCTGAACAAGGTGAATAAAAACAACGCGGTAAGCGCGCAAGCGCGCGCGCCAGAACCAACTCCTCAGAAAAACAGGAGGGACCCGAAAGCGCCGCGGCGGCCGTCACCGAATGTGAAATTGCCCGTCCGGGGGCCCGGAAAAAAGAGAAAGAAGAGAAAGTAGGGCCGGCAGCGCGTTTGGTCAGATCATACCGTTCCGTTTACGGATGATCCACTCTGCTGAAAAGAGGGCGATTACAAGGGCCAGAACATACGGCCAGCGGTGCAACTCCAGCGTTTCTCCCCTCTGTTCGTCGCGCGGGGAAAGGGACCTGAGTGAACCGAGCATTTCCCGCAGCCGGTCCGCATCCCTGTAGGTGAGATATCCCCCGCCGGTCCGGTAGGCGATTTGCTGGAGGACCTCTGCGTTCATCCTTGTGTCCAGGTATTCCAGGTTCAACCCTCCGACGAGAAACGATCCCGCGTCCCTTCCCAACTCATGTCCTCCCCCGGTCGCAGTGGCCGTGAACTTGAACTCACCCGGGGGGAGCCCTTCCACTGCACCCTCATATCTGCCGCTCCCCAGGGGATGGAGGTCCGTCCGGATCTGTTCACCCTCCCCGGTGATCTCGATTGACATCTGGGCGTCTTCGACCGGTTGAGAACTCGCATTGTATGCCTGTCCCGAAAAGGAGACCGGTTCCCCCCGGGAAAACTGGTCGCGGGTGGGAGCGACTCGGACATTCCGGCCTTCTTCGCGCGAAGTCAGCCAGCGGATGGCGGAGGAGAGAAAAGAGGCAAACAGCGGTGCAATGTCGGGGTTCCCCTGTCCCATCAAACGCCAGCGCCAGAGACCGTACCCCATCAGGCTGAGCGACTTGGTTCCTGCAACATCACGGACGGCCATGAAGGGCTGGGGAAGGATGAGGTTCCGGATGCGGAGGGATCCCAGAGCGACCGCTCCTTCACGGAGCCGGTAAAGCGCGCGGGTTGCGAACACCGGCGGGAGGTGGTTCCACACGTCCCGTTCGGCGTCTGTACCAAGAGCGAGGAGGGGGTGGTCAAGGTGCAACGGGTCGGGGACGAACTCGACTTCCTGCTCACCGGTGGAGGCACCTTCCGGAATCACAGGGAGCGAAGGAGCCATTGTGAGGAGCTTTGAAGGATCGACGAATTTTCCCCCCACGAAAAAGAGCGGTTTCTTTCCCTCTACGATTGCGGATCTCACGAACTCCACGGGGCCGGGCGGAGTGGCCGCATCGGGCATTCCGATGCTCAGGATGCAATCCGCGCTGTCGATGACTTGCCGCGTCAGCGGGCCTTCGTAGTATCCCCCCCCCAGTTTTTGGGTAACCGCCCGGACCGAGATGTTTGGGTCCTCGGCGAGAGTCCCCCGTATGACGCTCAGATCGGGACTCGGGCCCGCGGCGAGCATCAGAACGCGCATGGTGCTCCTGAGGACCCTCACACCAAAGAGACGCCGGTTGTTGGCGGTCGTCAATTCACCCGGAAGTGAGGAAACGCGCACTGTGTAACGACGCAACCCCGCTCCTTCGGGCGTGTACGAGAGCCGGGCGGAGACCTCCGCAGTTCCCGCGGGAAGCACCACAACGGTCCGGTCAAGTATCCGGGTCCCATCATTAAGCGTGACTTCGGCTTTCTCACCGCCATAGCCGGAGCTCTTAATGACGACATCGACCGGCGCCGTGGTTCCTGCGTACACCACGTCGTTTGCGGCAATTCTTGATACGAGGACGTCCTTCTGCTGTGCCGTGTCACCGATGCCGATGGTGAACACGGGGATTCCCAATCCGCCAGCCTTGTAGACAGGGTTTTCTCCTTCGGTGTACATGCCGTCCGACAGCATGATGACCGCACGGATGTTGAACCGCTCCCGCTCACGCGCAAGCGCGAGCAAGGCGCCCGCGATATCTGTGGTCTCGTCACCGAGGGTGTCGAGTGGCTGTCGCAACGGCCCACGGAGAGATGTACCGAACGAATAGAATTCTGTCTCAACGCCGCCCGGGATGGCGCCCGGGATGACCGTCGTGAGGAGGTTCCCGGACTGTTCGGCCCGGTTGCCTGTTCTATCCACTATGGTCATGCTCGCGCTCCGGTCGGCGAGGATTGCCACGACAGGCGGATGATGGATGAGGAACGAGGTACGGAGGACCGGCTCGAGCAGGAGCATGAGGACGAGGGCGAGCGCTCCGCCACGAAGGATGCTCAGCATAATCCGCCTGGAACGTGCAACGGGTGGGAGTGTGAAACGATAATAAATATACGACAATACTACGGCGAGGAGAATGAGAAGCGCCGCGTAGAGCGGTGAAGCGGAAAATGAGAATTCGATTGACGGGAGGACAAACATCGGGAGGGTGGTCAGCCCGCTTCCTGAAGGAGTCGCTCGACTATTTCGATCGCAGTCACGCCATCGGCTTCCGCGTTGAAATTCGGGACGATGCGGTGCCGGAGCGTGGGACCCGTGACTTTGCGGACATCGGCGATGTCCGGCGAATGCCGGCCGTCGAGCAGGGCACGCGTCTTGGCGCCCAGGATGAGGCTTTGCGATGCCCTGGGCCCCGCCCCCCAGCTGAGCCAGTCGCGGATGAATTTCGGGGCGGTTTCCGATTTCGGGCGCGTCATGGTGGTGATGCGGACTGCGTAATCAATTACGTTGTCAGCGACGGGGACCTTCCGTACGAGATCCTGAAAGTGCGCGATCTGTTTCCCCGTCAGGATCCGGCGGGGGGTGGGACGTGCCATGCTCGTTGTGGCCTTGACGATGCGTATCTCCTCGTCGTGTGACGGATAATCGACCCAGAGATTGAACATGAACCGGTCGAGCTGGGCTTCCGGGAGCGGATATGTGCCCTCCTGTTCGATGGGGTTCTGCGTCGCGAGGACGAAAAAGGGTTCCTGGAGCGTGTAAGTCTGTCCAGCGGCTGTTACGCGGTGTTCCTGCATGGCCTCGAGCAGCGCCGCCTGAGTTTTCGGCGGCGTGCGGTTGATCTCATCTGCCAGAACGACGTTGGCAAATACGGGTCCGCGGATAAATTTGAACGACTTCGACCCGGTAGTGACATTCTCTTCGATGATCTCCGTTCCGGTGATATCGCTTGGCATCAGGTCCGGCGTGAACTGGATCCGGTTGAATGTGAGATCGAGGACTTCGGCGAGGGTCTTGATAAGGAGTGTCTTTGCGAGTCCCGGCACCCCGACGAGGAGGCAGTGACCGCGTGCCAGGAGCGCGATCAGGAGCTGTTCGACGACTGTGTCCTGACCGATGATGACAGTCCCAATTTCTGCACGGAGCGCATCATACGACGACTTCAACTCCCTGGCCGCGTCGACATCGGCCGCACCCTCGCGTCCGGTCATGGGGTCAGCCGCGTCTGCCAGTAAAACTGGTTTTTCAGTTCCTCCATCCATCCCTGGTAATCTCTCGTCCTTTTGAAGTTCAGCGCGATCGCTTCCACCTTGTGATAGTCCTGGTCGAGAGACATGGAGTGAGCGGGAGTGCGTTTCCTGAGCCAGACAATGTAGTACCGGTATCCTGTAGTCTCGGGGACTTTGACGGGGACGCTGATATCCCCTTCCTTGAGCGTGTCAATCGCGGGACGGAATGACGGGTTTACCTGGTCGATTTCCGCGGTGCCGATATTCCCCCCGATTGTATTATCCCTGAGTTCCGAGTACTTCCTGGCAAGTTCTGCGAAGCTTTCACCGGCGAGCGCGCGTGTGCGCAGCGAATCCAGGAGCCGGATGGTGGCTTCGTCCCCCTCTTTCGACCGTTCAATCCTCAGCAAAATGTGACGCGCATGGACTGCGTCTCCACGGCGTTCGACGAGCTGGATGATATGAAGCCCGTGTTCCGTCTCGACAATCTCGGAGATCTGGCCATCGGCCATTGCAAAGACCGCCGTCTCAAAATCCTTCACAAACATTCCACGGCGGACGAATCCGAGGTCGCCCCCCTGGGCAGCGGAACCGGGGTCCTGCGAATAGCGCTTCGCCATGGCCGCAAAGTCGGCGCCGTTTCTCACGCTGTCGAGAATCGCCTTGAGCCTGGACCGCGTGGCGGCCTTCGCCTGATCGTCGGCTTTGGGCGCGATGCCGATTTCCGACAATTCGCATTCTTGGGGAACGCGGGGAAGGCTGTCCTTGTACGTGCGGAAGAAATCCTCCACGTCGAACCGTCCGACTGTTGTGTTGCCGAGGTGTTGCTGCTGAAGTCGCTGGGCCAGGAGGTTTTTGCGAAGATCGTCCCGGAACTCCCGCTTGATACGGCTGAGGGGCATTCCGTACATCTCCTCCAGGCGGGCCTCGGACCCATATTGCTGGATCCGTTGCTGGATGGTGGCGTCCATCTGCTGCTGCACCTCTTCGTCTGTGACGGTGACGCTGTCTTCAATGGCCTTCGCGACCACAAGTTTTTCGTTGATCATCGTCTGCAGCACCTGAGCCCGTAATCCCGGGGTGGCGGGATCAATCTTGTTATTCAGCGCATAGAACTGCACCTGGGCATTCAGCTCAGATTCAAGTATCAGGTCGTTGTCGACGGTCGCCGCGATCCGGTCAAGCGTCTGTGTCTGTGCGCAGACCGAAAGCACAATGGCGCACATAAGGAGGATTGGTTTCATAACTTCTGTTCTCCGATTGACCTGGGGCGATTCCCCGGGGAGGCACCGCACCTAGTCCCCGATACCGCCTGCTGTGTCCGCGACGCCGGGGTTGACCTCAACTTTGTGCCTGGTCCGCAGATCCGAGACGAGCTGCTCGTAACGGGCCCGGCGTCGCTCGATCAGGAGACGCTCGCGCACCTCGTCCTTGACGAATTCGAATTCCGGTGTCTCTCCGACGTGCTTGATGCCGTGCACCGTGAGGACGTAATACCCTGCAGCCGTCTTCACGGCATAGGAAACTTCCTCCTTGGGTAGCGACCGGGCGAGCTTCCACAGTTCGTCAGGGAACAGCGTTGCCTGTGTGAAATACTGATTCCGTGCGACCGCCCGCAGCTCACGCCCGTGCACAGAGTCCCGCTCGCACGCGGCAACGGCGTCCTCCCATGATGATCCGCGGAGGATTGAAGCGCGAAACTGGTTTGCCTCGTCCCGTTCGGAGAAAAGCGCGTAGCTTACACGCGCGACGTCCTCACGGAGGGTGAACGCTGAAACGTTCTTCTTGAAGGATCCGGCAACCTCTTCGTCGTGCACGTCGTCTGCTCCACCGCCGTACACTTCTTTCTCCAGCAGAGCCTCTACCGCGAGACGCTTGCGGGTGGCCTCGAGCTGCTTCCGCAGCTGATCGCTGTCTGCCATCCCGCGACGCTGCGCTTCCTGGTACAGAAGTTCACTGACAACCCACTCATTGATGAACGCCATCGATCTCCCCCGCACACGCGCAAGGGAGTCCGCGGTTCCGGCGAGGTCCGCCTCCCTGAGTTCGACTGAGCCGACTCTGGCGACGTACGCGGGTGAAGGACCCTCACGGGAACACCCGATGAACAGGGCAATAAAGGGAACAAGGCAAGCCGTCCAGCGTACCACCCGGTGCCGAATCTCATCAGTGGGCGGGAGCAAAAGCATTCTTGAGAATCGGTTTGTACTCCACAACGGGATACTTCTGCCTCAACTGGGCCAGCCAGTCGCTCTCGAGCCGCTTCGACTCATAGTCCTGGTACGCACTGGAAAGCTCCGGTCCGGCTTCCTCAAACGTCTTCCTGCGGGCGTTCTCCCTTGCGTTGAGTCTCACGATTGTATAATGCCCCTTGTAGAGAAACGGCGGGGTCGCGTTGCCGATGGTGAGAGAATCTGCACGCTGGGTGCGCTCGTCGGTCGGCGGCGGAAGTGTCACGGATTCCGGTTTGCCCGCCACGAGCAGGCTTCGGCCGGTGAGTTCCGTCCGGAGGATGTCGGATTCTCCTGTTGCACGGCTCTCCGCTTTGGCCAGCGCTTTGGCGGGCAACGGCGATGTTACGGTCCTCACGTACGCGGGGTCTATTTTGAGCTTCTTCACGAAATGCGACCTGAGTGCTTCCAAACGCGCTGCAGCGAGCTTCAGACTCCGGCTTTTGCCTGTCGACGTATCAGCCCAGGCGGTGATTGTCACACGGATGCCGGGGTCAACCCGCATTTCGTCGGCCACCCTGGACAGGGGGGCCAGTGACCGCGCATCCGGTTTTGCCGAACCACGTGCAAAGGCAGTGCGGTAACTCGAGGGTGCAGCCTGGCGGAGAGAATCTCCTGAGGCAAGAGTCTCAATGGTCTGGCCGGCCCGCAGTTGTCGGAAAATCACGCCGGCGAGGGAATCGGACACTCCCCGGATCTCGGTGATGCTTATCCGGTCGGGCCATGTGAACTTGTCCCGGTTGGCGGCAAAATAAGGTTTGAGCACCGAATCGCCCGTAACGATCCTGTTCCAGACATGTTCCTGTTCCACCTGATACAGCAGGATCCCTTCGCGGTATTCTGCAAGGAGTGCGGCAAACTCCGGAACCTCCTTCGCCAGAAGGTCCGCCTTCGCCGAAAACACCAGCTGCTCACCAACCTTGTCCACCGCGGCAGCAAGGGGTTGTGCCCGAAGGGGGGTGCTGGCCAGTTCAGGACGGGCCTCGATCAGGCGCACAACACTGTCCACGGAGATGCGCTGGTCCTGGACGGAGAAGAGAGGCAGCGTGCCGACCCCGGGTTTGACGCCGGACCACCACGCACTGTCGTGGGTTGTCCCGTTCGAGTCCACGGACGCGAGGAATCGCGTCAGAGTGGAGTCATACAGCTTGAAATGCACTTCCTTCTTTAGCCGATCGAGAAACTTCGCATAGTCTTCCTGGTACCGCAATTGCTGGTACACCGGTTGAAGTTCCTGTTTTGCCGCTTCAAAAGTCTTGCGTGCGCGTACATCGTAGCATTTGATCAGATGGTATCCGTACGGCGTGCGGACGATATCGGACACCTGTCCCGGCTTGAGGTTCATCGCCACCTCGTCGAAGGGCTGAACCCAGCGGCGCCGCGAAAAGTATCCAAGGTCTCCACCCCGGCCTGCGGAACCCGGGTCTTCGGAGTGATGCATTGCCAGGGAGGCGAAGTCCGCCCCCGCACCCAGGCTGTCCTTCAGCGCCTTGATCTTCTCGTACGCCTGGGCAGTGTCCTGTGGCGATGGGGTCTGGCTCTGGAACCTGATCATGATGTGACTCGCATGCACTTCCCCCGGCGCAGGCTTACGGTCGACGAGCTTGATGATATGCAAGCCATACTGGGTCCGCACGGGCGCGGACGAGATCTCTCCGATCTTCATTTTGAACGCGGCGTCCTCGAACGGGGCGACGAGCTGTCCCGCCGTGAAGTAATACAGGTCTCCCTTGTTGAGTTTGACCGAGGGATCCTGTGAATTTTCGAGAGCGAGCATCCCGAAATCAGCGGCCGACCTGGCTGCGCCGAGGATCTCGTACGCTTTTTTGTATGCCACCGTGGAATCCGCGGGGGATGCCGACGGACTCAGGCTCAAGAGAATATGGCTGGCGCGGATCTCTTCGTTTTGCCTGGCATAGAGCTGCTTGACCCCGGGGGTGATGACTTCACGCTCGGTGAGGTAGGACGCCGCGAGACTCCCTTTATAGGCCGCAATTTCATTCAGGACCTCGGGATGTTTGTCAAGTCCCTCCCCATGAGCGCCCGCAAGTTTCAACCGGTATTTCACCACGAGGTCGAGAAACTTCTCGCGATCGCCCTGACTTGTTGCGGCGCCCGCTTCCCGGCTCCCAAGGCTCTTGATATACTGCTGTTCATATTCAGAAAGCCTGACGGGCTGCGTTCCGACTGTGGCGACAACCGCATCCTGCTCTACCGGAGAGCATCCGGCGCAAACGATCGTTCCAAACATTACCGCGGCGAGATAGCTTTGCTTCCGTGTCCAGGCCAATTGAGACATGCGCACTCTCGAGCTCCAGAAAATGAACGACATTGATGGTATTTAGGGCAATCCGTAGATCTCTATACTAAAGAAAAGCGGTTTTATAATCAAGGATTCGCTCCCTGCTCACCGAGAGGGGCCAACGCCTGTTCAAAGTCCGCCTGAATATCCCGAATTCCTTCGATTCCCACGGAAATCCTGATCATCCCCGGGCTGACCCCGTGGCGGGCAAGCTCACCGGCATTCATTTTCACGTGAGACGAATACACCGGGATGCTCACGAGTGTCTCAACCCCCCCCAGCGACATCGCGTTCACGGCAACACGAAGAGCATCACAGACGGCGACTGCGCCGCGGGCCCCACCGGGGACCTCTATCGTGACCATCCCACCGTACCCGTCGCCCCCCGCGCCGGTCATCTGCCTTCGGGCAATCGCGTGTCCCGGGTGCGAGGGGAGCCCGGGGTAGAGAACGCGTTTGACCCCGGGATGACCTTCGAGGAAGCATGCCAGCGCCATCGCATTGCGGTTCTGACAACGTACCCTGAGATCAAACGTCTTCAGGCTGCGCAGGAGCAGGTACGCGGCGAAGGGGTCGGCACAACCACCGTAGTACTTGAGCTGCGTGTGGGCGCCGGAAATGAATTCCGCGCTCCCTGCGACAACCCCTGCCATGACGTCCGTGTGCCCGCCGAGATACTTTGTGGCGCTTTCGACAACAACGTCGACGCCAAAGCTGAACGGATTCTGATTCAGGACGGTCGCAAATGTATTGTCGGAGAGGACGACGATCTTCCGGTGCACTTTCTTCTCGGCCGCGCGTACCTGAGAGACCAGCTCCCCGATGTCGACGATCCCCAGCGTGGGATTAGTGGGTGTTTCACAATAGACCAGCCTGGTTCGTTTCGACGCCAGAGAGACGATGGAGGTCAGCGCTTCCGGGCGGACGTATCGTACCGTGACCCCATGACGCGGAAGGATGTCCCTGAAGAAGCGGTACGTCCCCCCATACAGCGCCGGCGTGCTGAGTATCTCGTCCCCCTTTTTTACAACGGACAGTATTGCCGAGGTGATTGCCGCCATCCCGGACGAGAACAGAAGAGCCTTTTCCGCCCCCGCCATCAGGGCGAGGCGCTCTTCAGCCTCGGCAACAGTAGGATTGTGGTACCGCGTATACACGTAGACATCCGGGTCTCCCTGCGCATACCTCAACGCATCGCCGGAGTCGGTGAATCGGTAGGTCGTGGTCTGCACAATCGGGGGTGCGACCGGTCCCCGGAAGGCGTACAGTTTTCTCCCGTGTATCGCCCGTGTGGCGAGTGACTGCTGTTCGGGAATCGGTAGGCGGACTTTCACCGGCGTGCGTCTTGTCCTCATCGGATGCTCTCGCTGTTGTGGAGGTGATACGGAAGGAGCGCGGCATACACCGCCCGGTTCACGGGGGTGGGGATGCCGAGTGTGGCTCCGTGGCGGACGACGGTTCCCGCCAGCGCCTCAATCTCGAGCGGCTTGCCGTGCACGAGATCATAGTACAGGGACGATCGCGTCTTGTTGTCGAACCGCGCGAGTGTGTCGAAGACACCGTCGAGATAGTGTTCCTCAATGCGCACACCCCGCGCCCGCGCGACGCGCTCGGTCTCCCTCATCGCGTCAGCCAGGAGGTCACGTGACTGATCGACCGCAAGTATCTCTCCGAGGGTGAGGCGCGTGAGGGCCGTGATCCCCCCCGCCCCGGTGATGAATATGAATTTTTTCCAGAGGGCCGCGACGATGTCGTCGGAGGCCTCGGCGGTGATCCCTGCCTGCGCACATATGTCGCGGAGCTCTGTGGCCCGCCGGCGGTGTTCCGCAGTGGCCCCCGCGAACGGTCCGAACACTATCTTGGCGGGCCCTCCGGCAACGGTGACCTCCCCCGGACGCGTGATCGTCGAATAAATGTACGCGACGCCACCGAAGATCGTGCCGCCCGGGAGCGATCGCTGGAGCTTCTCTTCATTGTCGATGCCGTTTTGAAGGCTGATGACGACCGTACCGGGACGGAGGAGGGGAGCAAGATCCGGCGCGGTCCGCTCAGTGTCGTATGACTTGACGCAGAAAAGCACTGTGTCCACGGGTCCGATCTCCGCGGGAGACCCGACACACCGTTCAGGCGATACCTGCATCGCCCCGTGCGGAGAAATGACACGCAGCCCCTCCCGTTTCATCGCATCCAGGTGGGGGCCCCGCGCCGTGAACATGACGTCTTCTCCCGCCGATGCCAGCATCGCACCAAAGAACCCTCCGACGCCCCCTGCACCAATGACCGCAAATCGCATACGCACCCTTTCCGGTGCTGTGAATGAAGACGCGTTCAGCCCCCGGCTTCCCGGGGGAGCGCGGGTTGTGCAAAAATGACTCTCTCGCGCTCAATGACGACACTCCCCGGGGGAGAACCCCGTGGTTTCCTTACGAATCGCTTCTCGGTCATTGCCACTGCGACCGTCCCCGCGGTCTTCATCTTGCTGTAATACGCGGCGATGCCGGCAGCCTGCTCGCATGCCCTTTTTCCCGGATCCCCCTTCCCCGAATGAGCTTTCAGCACGACATGAGAGCCGCTCCCCCCGCGTGCGTGAAACCAGAGATCATCAGGTTTGGCATACCGGAGTGTGAGGAGATCATTGTTTGCGCCATTCTTCCCCGCCCAGACTTCAAAACCGCCATCAACTTTGAACACACGAAACGGGAGGCGTTCCTTCTCTCTGCTCCTGTCCCCGAGGCCCACCGCCTCAAGCTCCGTAGAGTGCTCGTTGAAGAACTTTCCCGCCCTGTCCCCCGGAAGCGACTGCTCCGCCTTGGAAAGAAGTTTCTCCAGGCGCTCAATCCGCGCGGCAAGTTCGCCGAGCCTGCGCGCGGATTCCTCGCCGGCCGCTTTTGCACGTTTTGCTTTTTCAAAATACCGCTGGGCATTCTGGATCGGGGAGAGGGCGGGTTCAAGCGGAATGACAACGTGCTCCCCATCGATGTCGGCATCAAATGTCCTCAGCCCTTTCGTGAGCGCCGGAAGCCCTGCCATCAGGGCATTGCCGAACCGTTCGTAGGTCGCGGCCCGCTCGGCTTCACGGGCATCCGCCTGAATGGCACGGTGCGCACGCCTCCCCTTTTCCAACTGTTGCTGGAGCGGCGCGACCACCGAATGCTTCTCCCTGTCATGTTCGGTTTTAGCCCCCCGGCCTGCAATGAAATGCCGGATTGCCCTGTTGATATCGGAAAACACCTCCTCCTTCAGTGTGCCGGCGAGATGAAGCGGAATGAGCGAAAAGAAACCGGGAACGCCGTCAGGAGAAATGTATACTCGCGGCGAGGGGGTCGCAAGGTCGCTGAGGACGGAGCGGATCGCGGTCTCGATTGCCGATAACGCCGCGGAATCCATCTCGCCGGTCTTCAATGAAGCATCAGCGCCGGCGCGCATGACCGATTCCAGTGCGAGAGTGCCGCCGATGGCGGGAAACGACTTCCTGATGACGGAACCGACAGTCCGTGATCCCGATGACGCACACGCCCTGCGGAATTCTGTGAAATCGTATATGAGCCCGTCGTCGGCGAAGTGGATCGTCGAACCCCGGAGTTTTTTCGGGTTTTTGAATGAATCAAGTATTGTCCCCGCGTCCCCCAGCAGAAAGACGTTTGCCCGGGGTCCGTAGAGAACAGCGGCAAGCGTCGTTCCGTTATCAAGCGAGAAATGCATGACCCTGTCGGAGGGGCTCATCGCGACAGTGTTCACACGTGCACCGTTGCACCCCCCGAGGAGATCAACGGAGTTCCGGCGGGCCCGGGACCTGCCTTCGTGGAGATACACTGCACTCATCTCGGGCCGGCAAAGGAAGACAAGCTGCCCAGGATCGTCGTGGAACGCTATCGCGAGCTCGTCCGCATCCTGGGAGTATACTTCACGAATCTGCCTTCCCCGTATGCTGGAATTGAATGTGGAAACGAGGAACAGAAATGTGTAGTAATTGCTGATCACAGTTTTATCAACAATATATCGAAAAATGGCGATTTTCCCAACAGTTTGACGGATCCATGTGGATAACTTGTGAATGAACGCGGAGAGAGAGTCTGTAAGTTTCCATTGCGACTGCTGCGTCTTTTTGCTACTTTACTCTGCTCAGGGACAAGCACAGGGGGTGTATGATTGCCAGCATGACCGGCTTCGGCCGGGGTGAAGCGAACAAAGGGGGGATTAGCATCTCCGTCGAACTCCGGACCGTGAACAACCGGTTCCTCGAGGTGACGACACGTTTGCCGCGTTCGCTCAGCCTCAGGGAGAACGAGGTCAAAGAACTGATACGGCGGAGGATCTCGCGCGGAAAAGTGAACGTGATCGCAAACGTTGAGAGAGAAGGGAACGGATCCGCCGGACTTGAACTCAACGCCTCTGCCGCCAGGGCATATTACAAGCTTCTCGTGCAACTCAGGAAGACACTCAGACTCAAAGAGACGGTGAAGCTGGAACACATGCTTCAATTCTCGGAGATTTTCGAACAAAAAGAGATCGGCCCAACAGACGAGAAAGAATGGGGAGTGCTTCAAGAAGCCCTGGAAGCCGCGCTCGGTGCTCTGGCGGAAATGCGACGGGCGGAGGGAGGGGAACTGGAAAGGGATTTCCGTGCCCGGGTTGCGCTGCTCGATGAGAGGCTTGCGCAGATCGAACGGCTTTCGGCCCAGCAGGTTCCAGCCGAACGCGTACGGCTCCGCGAGCGCGTGACACAGATCATTGAAAAAACCCCGGTCGATGAAGGTCGTCTGGAACTGGAGCTTGCACTGTTGGCCGACCGGCTGGATGTGACGGAGGAGTGCGTCCGGTTCAGAAGCCACAACAAGTTCTTCCTGGAAGCCCTGGCGTTGCCCGACCCTGCCGGAAGAAAACTCAATTTTCTCATCCAGGAAATGAACCGGGAGGCGAATACGATCGGTTCGAAATCGAGCGCCACGGAGATCGCACACCTGGTGGTGAGCATGAAGGAAGAACTGGAGAAGATCCGCGAACAGCTTCAGAACATCGAATAATGCAGATGGCACGGGGGAAACTTGTGGTGATCTCCGCCCCCAGCGGTGCCGGCAAGACGACGATAGCACGGGCGATCCTCGAAGCCCATCCGACGCTGGCGTTTTCGGTGTCCGCCACAACTCGTCCGGTTCGTGACGGAGAGCAGGAAGGAAGAGACTATTTCTTTCTTGCGAAGGCGGAATTCCGCCGGAGAATAGAGGCGGGGGATTTTGTGGAGTGGGAAGAGATCTACGGCAACTACTATGGCACGCTCCGGCAGGAAGTTGACCGGGCGCTGGAGGGAGGACGGCACATACTTTTTGATATCGACGTGAAGGGGGGACTCTCCATCAGGAAGCGGTACCCTGAATCCCTCCTCATCTTCATCCGTCCCCCGAGCATTCAGGTGTTGCACGAACGACTATGCAACAGAAAGACCGAGAGCGATGCCGCAGTCTCGCAGCGTATGGAACGCGTGCCGCTTGAATTGAAGCTCGGTGTGGCATTCGATTATCAGGTGGTAAACGACGACCTCCCCCGCGCAATAGCGGAGGTGAACGCGGTTGTGAGCAGGTACTTACAGGTCAACTAGAAGAGGGAGCAGGACGTATGGGAATCAAACCGATCGACCTCGAATTCTTCAACCAGGAGGGGAAAAACGTTCACGAGTCTATCGTTGCCGCATCGAAGAGGGCGAGACAGATCAACGAAGATATCAAGATTGAATTCAACCAGCGCATCGAGATGTTTGCAACCAAGACCGAATCCGAGACCGAGGAGAACGACGTCAATCCCGATCAGCTCAAGGTGAGTCTCGAATTTGAGAAACGTCCCAAGCCGACGGACACCGCGCTGGATGAGCTGCTTTCGGAAAAACTCGGCTGGCACTATGAGGTGAAGGAGGTGCCGCCGCCACCCAAAGAGGAAGCCGCGGACGAAGCTGTGGAGGATGAAGAATAACTGCCCCTCGGGCGATGCTGACCGGCAAACGAATACTCCTGGGAATCACCGGTGGGATAGCCGCATATAAGTCGGCATTCCTGGCGCGGGAGTTTGTCCGCGCCGGTGCCGAAGTACAGGTAGTCATGACCCGGGCGGCGTCGCAGTTTATCACGCCGCTCACCATGACCACGCTTTCGAAGCGGGAAGTGATCATCGACATGTTCCCGCCCCAGCCGGACCAGCCGGCGGTCCAGCCGACGAGGCACATCGATCTGGCGCTGTGGGGCGACGTCATGATGATCGCTCCGGCCACCGCCAACACGATCGCGAAGATCGCCCACGGCACAGCGGACAATTTTCTGACGACGCTGGTGCTTGCCCTCCGCTGTCCGCTGATCCTCGCGCCTGCGATGGACGTCGACATGTACCTCAACGACACGACCCAGCGAAATATCGCCGCACTCCGGGAGACGGGATGCAGCGTGCTCGAGCCCGATGCAGGCGAGCTTGCGAGCGGACTTTCGGGTCCCGGGCGCATGCCGGAGGTGGACCGGTTGTTCAGCGAAGTCGTGAAATCGCTCGACAATGCCCATCGCGATCTGGCGGGGAGGACGGTCCTTGTCACGGCCGGTCCGACATATGAACCCATCGATCCGGTCCGGTTCATCGGCAACCGTTCCAGCGGCAAGATGGGCTTTGCGATCGCTGCGGCAGCAGCGCAACGGGGCGCGAACGTGACACTGATCAGCGGCCCGGTGACCCTGAGGACCCCCCGCAACGTGCGACGTGTCGATGTAGCGACAGCGAGGGAAATGGCGTCTGCCGTGATGGCGGAATTCGCGGCTGCGGACATGCTGGTGATGGCAGCCGCGGTGGCGGACTTTACGCCCGTCCGCTCCTCGGAGCAGAAAATCAAGCGGGAACAAAAGGCGGGCGGACCCTTCATGCTTGAACTGACCGAAAATCCCGACATCCTGAAAACCGCCGGCGCCAGGAAAAAACATCAGATGATCATCGGGTTTGCCCTGGAGACCGAGAACGGCGTTGAGAACGCCAGGAAAAAACTGAGCGCAAAGAACCTTGACGTGATCGTGCTGAATAATCCGCTGGCTGAAGGCGCGGGGTTCGGGAGCGACACCAACGTGGTCACCGTGATCACGGCATCGGGAGAAGTGGAACGACTTCCCCGCATGGCGAAGATCGACATTGCCAACGCACTCTTTTCGCGGTTTGCCCCGCTTCTGCCATGACGGAGACGCGGACTTCAATGGCGGACCTTCTGTCGGACATCCGGGGGATTCTATTCAGGGAACGGGAGCTTTTCGGAGAGACACTTCTCATAGATCCGGGTCTGAGGGGAAATGTGACGATGGTGCGATCAAAGCCTGAACTACCAAAGCGGGCGGACGAACCGGCGCTATTCGAATTGCCGGTACCTGCGACTCTCACCATCACGGGCGAAGCGTGGGGAAGCGCGCAAACGCTGGACGGACTTCAGGAGCGTATCTGCGCCTGCTTGAAATGCCCGCTCGGCCACACGCGGACGAACTTTGTGTTCGGGACGGGAAATCCCGCCGCGACGCTCATGATCATCGGGGAAGCACCGGGTGCGGACGAAGATGCGCAGGGTGAGCCGTTTGTGGGAAAGGCTGGTCAGCTCCTGAACAAGATTCTCGAAGCGATCGGGTTCAAGCGCGGCGACGTGTACATCTGTAACATCCTGAAATGCCGGCCGCCAGGGAACAGAAAGCCGGTTGCGGAAGAAGTCGACATGTGTCTCCCGTATCTGCGGAAACAGATTGCGCTGGTGAAACCAAAACTGATCCTTGCGCTCGGCCTTACTGCAGCGGAAAATCTGTTGGCGACGACGGAGAGCCTCGGACGGTTGCGAGGCAGAATTCTCGAGTACGAAGGAACCCCGCTGATGGTGACGTACCATCCGGCAGCACTCCTGCGTAATCCAAACTGGAAACGGCCGGCCTGGGAGGATGTGCAGGCGGTGCGCAAACTTCATGATGAGCTCGTGGCACAGGGACGATAGGGGACGACGGCAGATGGCGGAGGGCATGATACGGCGGACGGACCTGACAGCGGAGCGAACAGTCTCCGAAGGGCGGGTTCCGCCCCAGGCGGTGGAGATCGAGGAGCAGGTGCTCGGTGCGATGCTTCTCGAGAAAGAGGCGGTTTCGAAAGTGATCGAGGTGCTCGATGAGGAAGCCTTCCACGCCGAGCGAAACCGCAGAATCTTCAAGGCCATCATCGTTTTGTTTGAACGGAGCGAACCGGCAGACGTGATCACCGTCGCGGAAGAGCTTCGCCGGCAGGGTCAGCTGGAGAATGCAGGGGGTGAAGCGTACCTCGTCGAGCTCACAATGAAGGTCACTTCCGCGGCCAATGTGGAGTACCACGCCCGCATCGTCCTCGAGAAGGCGCTCATGCGACGGCTTATCGCCGAGACGAGCGGGATTGCGGGACGGGCGTACAGCCAGACGGAAGACGCGTTCGACCTGCTGGACCAGGCGGAACAGGCTATTTTCAAGATCTCCGAATGGCGACTGAAAAGAAATTTTGTCTCGATGGACCGGGCGGTCCATGACACGCTTGAGATGCTGGAGAGCATCCATGGAAAACACGAGGGAGTAACCGGGGTTCCGACCGGTTTTCGTGACCTCGACAATCTGACCGGCGGATGGCAGAATTCCGACCTGATCATCATCGCCGGTCGTCCGAGCGCGGGGAAGACCGCATTCGCCCTCTCGCTCGCGGCGAACGCCACGACCCACCGGAGCAAGCCCACAACGATCGGCATTTTCTCCCTGGAGATGTCAACGAAGCAACTGGTGATGCGGCTCCTGTGCGCGGAGGCCCGGGTGGATGCCCATGCGGTGCGGACCGGGCGGCTCCCCGAAGATGACTGGAAGAGACTGAGCCTGGGTGCCGGGCGGCTGGCCAAGTCAAACATTTTTATCGATGATACCGCCGGTCTCGGCATCCTGGAACTCCGTGCGAAGGCCCGTCGACTCAAGGCGGAGCACAATGTCGGCCTGATCATCATCGATTATCTCCAGCTGATGCAGGGACCGAAGAACGCAGAGAACAGGGAGAAGGAAATTTCGGGAATCTCGCGGTCGCTGAAGGGGCTCGCGAAGGAACTCGATATTCCCGTCATTGCACTCTCGCAGCTCAGCCGCGCTGTGGAGGGACGGACCGACAAACGGCCCATCCTTTCCGATCTTCGGGAATCGGGGGCGATCGAACAGGACGCGGACGTGGTGGCATTCGTCCATCGTCCCGAGATGTACACGGATCCGAAATCCGACAAAATGGAAGAATTTCAGGGGAAAGCGGACATCATCATAGGCAAACAACGGAACGGGCCCGTGGATGATGTGACACTGGCCTTCGTACGTCGCTATGCTCGGTTCGAGAACCTGGCGCTACCGAGCTTTGAGGATGTCGCGATCAGCCCCGAGGAACAGCCGTTCTGATTTCTGCATGAATCGTCCATCCCCCTCACGAAGGGAGTTTCTGCGGCGGGCCGCCTCGTATGCGGCGATCGCCTTCCCTTTGTTTCTCCGGCAGAACCGTGCCGTCGCCCTGCCACAGAGCACGCTCTTTTCGACGGACGAGACGATCATACTCAAGCTACTCGGAAGGGGAAACGACGAAGAGCTTTTCCGGCTGCCGATGGGAGAACTCGTGGCGGAGATGGGGCGCAGTTTCCTCGAAAGGGCGTACCAGGCAAACACGCTCGAAGAACGGGGAGACGAACATCTTGTCGTGAACATGCGTGTATTCGATTGCGTGACTCTGTGTGAGACGAGCCTCGCACTGGCACGATCGGTCAAACTTCGTGCGGGCTCAACCGCGGGATACTGCGCGCAACTCCGGCTCATCCGCTACAGGTCCGGTGTCATCAACGGGTATGCGAGCAGGCTGCACTACTTCAGTGAATGGATTGCAGACAACGAAAGGAAGAAGGTCCTCAGGAACATCACGAAGGAACTCGGCGGCCGCAGGGACCGGCGGAGCTTGAATTTCATGTCTTCCCACCGGCAAGCATATCCCCACCTTGCGTCCGACGGCGATTTTGCAGCCATCGTTGCCACGGAGAAGGGCCTGCTGGCAACCCAGCGGTATTTCGTGCCGAAGGAGAAAGTGGAGGGAGTCCTGGGGAGGATACAGAACGGCGACATTATCGCAATCACAACCTCCGTGGGCGGGCTGGACGTTTCCCACACGGGGATTGCAGTACGAGAGGGAGGCACGACCCGGCTGCTCCACGCACCCGATCAGGGACAACAGGTTCAAATTTCCCGGGGTTCACTCTCCGAATACCTGAACGCCCACGAAAAGCAGACCGGCATTATGGTTGCCCGCTCGCTCGACCCGGCCGCCTGATATCCGCCCCCGCCTTCTGCCCTCCTCCCGGCTCGCTTCTCAACTCCCCCCTTCGCGTCGTTCCAATCCGACCAGGCACCGGGCTTCCCGGGTCATCTTGATCATTTCGAATCGATCCCAACACGCATCAGATACGCTGGTGCGCGGATGCCAGACGTGATACTGGATGGCAAGGTTCCGAAGTGATTTTCCCGATACCCCGGCGAGTGAAAGCCGGAACTGGATGTCGGAATCCTCTCCGCAGCCGGGTCCGTCGTAGAGCTCGTCAAACCCGTTGATGGCCACGAGGTCCTCTCGTGCAACCGAGAAATTGCTCCCGAGCATTCCCCGGACCGTGCGCAGGAGAAGTCGCCGGACGAACCGGCTTGGCAACCGGATCCCGTCCTCCACGCGGAGCGACCGACCGGTCAGGCCATCAAGGATCTCCCGCCCGCCCACCTTCTCAAATTCACCGATTTCAATCCTCCGGATCGTCAGTTCCTTCGACCACCGTTCACTCGTTTCAACACGCCGTCCGAGCAACACGCGATGGTCTTCACGTTCGTTCCAATGATCGAGAAGGAAATGACGGGAGGGAAGGCAGTCACCGTCTATGAAGACCAGATGTTCGCCGCGGGAGGTGCGGATCGCATTGTTGAGAATGACGTTCTTCCGCCACCCCCTGTCTTCATGCCAGAGATGGATGATGGGGTGGAGGGAATCGGCGCGGGCTTCCGTGACGACGTCCCTGACCTCTGGCCCGGAACCGTCGTCGGCAACGATAATCTCAAAGGAGGGGAAGGACTGGCGTGAGCATGCGGCAAGAACAAGCCGGAGAACCCCCGGCTTGTTGTAGACTGAGATGACCAGTGTGATTTTTGGGATCAAATCCACGTCCCAATATAAGGAAATCGGGACGGGGATGTGCTGCTCATTTCGGCTTACTGAATTTGAACGGGATCGTGAGCCACGCTGCGACCGGTCCTTGCCCCATCTGGGCGGGAGTGAATTGCGATTTCATAACAGCATCGATGACGGGTTGCTCAAAAACAGAGTTGGTGCTCTTCAGTATCTGGGAGTCGAGAGCCTTTCCGTTGGGGTCGATGAGAACCCGCACCACCACCCGTCCTTCTATCCCCATGTTCCAGACGAAGCCCGGAAACTCGGGTTTCTCAAGCTTGACAATCTGTGGATCTCTTTCCACCGGGATGAACGCCGGGGTGGATGTCAAAGGCGGTTCGACTACCGGACCTTCAGGCTTCGGCGGAGCGCTCTCGGTTGCCGGCGTGGATGCCTTGAGCGGGTCGCTCTTGGGGAGTTCCACCGCCACCGTTTGCGGAGCGAGATCCGTTTTCGTCAGGGCAGGATCGGAATCACCTTTCTGTTCCGCCGGAGGGGGGGAAGTCTTGGCCGTGAGAGTCGCGGTGACGTGCTGCTGTTCCTCCCCCTTTGGCGCGGTCTCTTCAGGAACACGATTCCCCTGGACGCCAATCGTCCCTTCCACAGACGGGCCGGGATTCAGATTCTGCGTCTGTTCGGCCCTCACGTCGCTCCGGAGGTCCGTGCCGGTGTTCTTCGGGGAGAAAATGGCTACTGCGACGCCGGCAAGAAGCGGGGTGAGTATGGCGGTGGCGAGCAGAAGAAACAGTTTCGATTTTTTCCGAACGGGTCGTTCATAATCGTCGTCTCTCTCGGCGTTCCGGATGGGAGAGAGGGAAACGGCAAGACTGTCCGCGTACGCCACAGTCAGCCGGGAGCTTGGGGGTGTCTGGCGGTGTTCGGGGTTCAGCGCGGAGGTCTTCGGTGCGATGAAATCGTCATCCCATGCTGTCGAGCGTTCAGTGTGCACGTGAGGGAGCTCTTCGGGGTTGGGCGCCGGATCCACCTGTATCGTCTGAGGATCTTCCCGAGGTCCGTCAAACGTTGGCATGGAGGATGGCCGTGGCTCTGAAGCCAGGCGACGCGCGTGCTGGATCAGGTGTTCCACACGGGATGCGTATTCCTTTGCAATGGTGTTTTCCGGGTCAACGACAAATACTCGCCGCACCTCCGCCAGCGCTTGCTCATATTCCCCCTTCATGACAAGCTTGCTGGCCCTCTGGAAATAGAGGAGCTTCAGAGCTTCAAGCTCCTTCTGGACATCGGTGCCATCGGTGCTATGATCGGAAGCGAAGTCTTTTTCCCCGGCGGGTGACGGCACAGCCGGTGCACCATCCCCCTGCTGCGTACGGCTGAGATCCGTGATACCTGATCGGTCCTCCCGTTGGGTGTCGCGGAGAGCGCATGCGATGATTCCTGGCATCGGCTCCATTAATTCGTGGCGCTGGTCCTCACTGAGATCGTCGGCCTGAGAAAGTGAAAGGAGCGCTTCAAGCTGACGCCTCAGGGCGGCGACATAAATATTCCCGGGGTCGGAAGAGCAGGCAATCTCCAAAACGTCGAGTGCCTCTGCGTATTCGCGGGAGTCTGTTTTTTCGTAGACCTCCCGAAGGCGGTCTTCGATCGAGATACCGTTTGTCGGTGAGTTCATAGCAACCACCCTGCGGGCTGTTTTGAGACTGAGGAACGAAAACGCTTGATGCTCCCAAAAAATCTAACTATCCCGGCTCTCTCTTCTCTNNCTTCTCTTTACCGAAGCCGACCTGATGAAATTATAAACAATAAAAGCAAACGTCAATAGTTGCGACTAAAACCTTCCAAAAAATCTTTCCGGTTCGGGTAGCGAGACGATACATTGGTGAAGCACAAATGACACGCCAGATCGGTAAGTCCCTATTCTGAGCCAATTTGATGGGGTAAGAGCTTTCTCGAGGCAAAAGAGGGAGGAAGATTGTAGGAATTACCTCAAAGAAACATTCATTCTCAATCCCAGATGCCGGGGACGGCATTGTGGCACTTTGGGCAGGAGTGATTTGTGACCATGTTGCGGAGAATGGAGAATCCGGAGCGTTCGACAAGCAGTTCTTCACAGGACGCGCAATATGTGTTTTCCCATCGTCCGACCCTCCCCGGCAAGTTCCCCGCGTAGACGAAGTGCAGACCGGCTTTTCTTCCAAGCTCAGCCGCCTGCAGGAGGAGCCTGACGGGGGTGGGGTCGTTGTCGGTCATTCGGTAGTCCTGATGAAATGCGGTAATATGCCAGGGGATGTCTCTTGAAACGGAAGCGATGAACCTGGCAATATCGGTAAGTTCCCCTTCGGAGTCGTTGAAGCCCGGAACGACGAGCGTTACAATTTCAACCCATATCCCCATCGCGTGAAGCGATTCGATCGTCCGGAGGACCACATCCAATCTCCCTCCGAGCTGTTGGTAATTCTTCTGGCGAAAGCTCTTTAAGTCCACTTTGTAGAGATCGATATACGGGCGGAGATACTCAAGAACCTCATTCGTCCCATTCCCGTTGGAAACAAACGAGCACCGGATCCCATGGGGACGGGCAAGCCTGAATATTTCGACCGCCCACTCGCTGGTGATCAACGGCTCGTTGTAGGTGCTTGTAATTATCGGAATGTGACGCCGGAGGGCTATGCTGACGATCTGGTCGGCCGTCGTTACTTCGATGGGTGCGACGGCGTCGGGATCGCGTATCGCCTGCGAAGTGATCCAGTTCTGGCAATAGCCGCAGCGATAGTCGCACCCGAGCATTCCGAAACTCAAGGCAGGCGAACCCGGGAGGACGTGAAAGAAGGGCTTCTTTTCAACGGGATCAACCGCGAGACCGCCGACGTAACCGAAGGGAACTTTCAGAATACCCCCCTCGTTGAACCGCACCTTGCATATCCCGTCCCTGCCGGGGGCAATCTTGCATCTGTGGCCGCAGGCAAAACATCTCACCCAGTCGTTGGCGGCCTTTTCGTAGAGCGAACCCTCGCGCACGTGGCTGGCGAGCAAGGACCCTAAACGCGACTCATCACCCTTCGCCATGGTGCCCTCCCGCTGACGTCTTCTCCTGTGCAGCAGCAAAACGCTCCGACCGACTGGGTATTCTTCAAGCTACAAGAAAGGATACAGCGGGAGGAAAAGCAAGTGAGGAAGGGAAGCTCCCTCAGGATCCCGGCGCCGAGCCGGGTCCTCTCTGCCGTGCCGCCCGCCATGCAACGGGCGCCGTACACAGAGACGCGAAGGCAAACACAAGTGCCGTGGTGTGGATACTCTCGTTTGCCGCAAGAGCAGCTATTCCGGCCAGGAAGCAGAGGGCGGGGAGGCAGGTCATGGCGACAAGGCCTTTCGGAGAGAGCGGAATCCGGAAGGGTCGTTCGATCCCTGGTTGCCGGCGCCGGAGGCTGATGAGGGCAAAAAATTCCAGGAAAAGGGCGCATCCGTAAAGAACAACGTCAATTATAAGCAGGTCTTCGAACTTCCAGAAGACCATGCCGCTGACGACGGTCGCGCAGGCAATGATGGAGACATACGGGGTTCCCCGCCTCCTGTCGACCTTCCTGAGAACAGACGGCAGGCAGCCGTCATCCGACATTGCCTTTGGGAGGCGGGACACGGAGAGGAGGTTCGCGACGAACAGCCCGAGTGCACTTGCCATTCCCCCCGCTGCGAGAAGCCGCGCCACGGATGTCCCGCCGATCTGAAAACCGAGCGAGGGGAACCCCTCCTTTTCAAGCGTGGCGGGGTCGAGCCCCGTCTGCATGGCCGCAAGAATCGACAATGCGTATGTTGCAAGAATCAGTCCGAACGCCCAGGCGATTGACACGAGATACGAACGTACAGGTCGATCGACTTCTTCTGCGAATGTCGACGAGTTGTCCCAGCCAAGGTAGTTCCACATGACGATAAACATTCCCATCCCCACGGCGGAGATTCCCGGTGAGCCGTGTCCGGCCATCATCCCCTCCGGATGAAAGGACAGGCCGTGCCTGAACGCGGCAACGAACAGGACGACGAACGGAGCCATGACGGCGGAACCGAAAGCGACGGAGCTCCGCCCGACGGGGAGTATGCCGAGCAGGTTGAGTCCCGCGCAGATCCAGACGATGGCAAGACAGACACCGTACCGGAATCCCGAAACCTCGGGAAAGAAATACGAGGCGTATTCGACAAACAGGACGGGATAAATGGCGAGATCGACGAACATGTACAGCCAGGTCCACCACCCCTCAAAGAAGCCCCACATCGGTCCGAGCCCTGTTTTGACCCACTGATAGTAGCCTCCGTTACGGGGCATCATGCCGTTCAGTTCCAGAACCATCAGGATCACGGGAACGGCCCAGAGCACGGGTGTGACCAGGACGAGAAGGAGGGCGTTCGGTCCGCCAACGAGGCTGATAACCGGTTCCAGCCCATAGGGCCCGCCCGAGACACTGAAAAAAATAACGGCGGTCAGGGCCGCAGGACGGAGGTACCGGCGCCGGGTGCGTGTTCTCGCGTTGACGGGTCGGTCCACTCCGCCGGATTCCTCGGACTATTTTCGCTTGATGGATCTTGGTCGGGCGAGTTTCTTCAGGTCGGCCGGCATGGGGAAGAGCCTTGCGAGCGAGGTCAATTTCGTTCTGCCGTCCCGAGTCGTGAGTATGATTTCCATCGCGGGGTTGAACTCTGAAAGGACCTGCCTGCATGCCCCGCAGGGGGGGAGGAACTCGGGGTCATCCGAGGCGATGGCTATTGCGCGGAGACGTGTTTTCCCTTTTGCGGCGGCCTGGAAGACGGCGTTCCGTTCCGCGCAAATCGTAAGGGAATAAGAGCTGTTCTCAACGTTGCAGCCGTCGATGATGGTGCCGTCATCGGCGAGAATTGCCGCCCCGACGCGGAACCGCGAGTAGGGTGCATACGCACGGGCTTTCGCCCGAACCGCCCGGGCAACGAGTGTCTTGCGCTGAGATGCTGTGGCCACGGACTTAATCCTCCCGGGAAGAATCTACCGAGACGGGTGATGATTTGCAAGCAGGAGCAGCGTCCCGTGCACTACAGGAGTCGCTTGAGCTTTTCGTACCCCGAGCGACTTACCGGTAATTTCGTCCCGTCGTTCAGCACGACGATCCGGCTGTCCTTGGCATACGTCTCCAGTCGGGCGAGCCGTTCGATGTTCACGATATGTGAGCGGTGGATCCGGACAAACAGTTTCGGGTCCAGCGACGTCTCCAATTCGGAGAGTCGTTCGAGCTTCAGATACTTCTTCCCCCCCGAATGAATCGAGACGTAATCATCCTGCGCCTCTATGTGGTCCACCATGGGGGTGGGGATCACATGGACCCGGCTCCCGTCCCTCACCAGGATACGCTCGAGCGGCGTGTTCCGTGCGCGGGTGTTGCGTAACAGATTATCGACGGCATCGTGCGGTTCGTTGCCGGCCTCCCCGGTCGCACGAAGGAGGGCTGCATCGAATCGGTCCCGGCTGAAAGGCTTGAGAAGATAATCGATCGCGTCCACCTCGAACGCCCTGATCGCGTAGGAATCGTAGGCGGTGACAAAAATGACCCTGGGTCTGACATCAAGCAGGTCAAGCACTTCAAAACCATTGAGCTTCGGCATTTGAATGTCAAGGAACACCAGGTCGGGTTTCAATTCGGCAATGGCTTTCACGGCCTCAAATCCATTGGAACATTCCGCGATGATCTGAACATTCTGGTGAAAAGCGAGGTACTCCCGCACAATTCCCCTGGCGAGATCTTCGTCGTCGACGACAATAACACGCATGATCGAAATTCCCACTCTTATGAGCCGTGGTGCGGAAGCGTGAGCACGACGACGAACTCCCCCCCCGTGTCCTGGACGTCCATGCTTGACTCAACGCCGTACAATCGCTCGAGCCTCTGGCGGACGATCTGGAGACCCATCCCCTCTCCGCGAGGTTTGATCCGCCGGGGATCCACGGGATTTCTGATGATGAGCCGGAGCGACTTCCCGTCTCTCTCGGTACGGAGGAGGAGAAGCCCCCCATCAGGGAGCTGGGCGATGCCGTGGTTTACCGCGTTCTCCACGAGGGGTTGCAACAGCAGCGGAGGCACCTGCGCTGAGAGCGTCCCCTCCCCTATCTCAGTCCGCACGACGAGACGGCTGCCAAACCTGACCTTCTCGATATCCAGAAAGTGCTGCACCAGCGCAATCTCCTGCTCGAGCCTGATCATCTCGAGGGCTCCGTAGTTCATACTCATGCGCAGGAAATCAGCCAGCATGAGCGTCATCGTCCGCGCCGCGGCCGAATCGGTGCTGGTGAGCGCGCTGATTGAATTCAGGCTGTTGAACAGGAAATGGGGATCAATTTGCGCACGAAGCGCTTTCAACTCGGCGTCACGTGCCAGAACCTGAAGTTCGAGCGCGTTGCGCTCAGTGCGGCGCGCTGATTGCAGCGATTCAATAAGATAATGAACTGCAGCGGCAATCAGGAACAGCCCGATGCCGAATGACGCGAGGAGAGGGAGGGAATCCGGGTACGACTCCCGCGGGGCAAGGCCCGGTTCCATCCATTCGAGGGCTGATGCCCAGCCGTAACATGCAAGAAGCCAGAGAGCGCTCGAGAGGAGGGCGGCAATGAAGAGGGATGAGAGTGTCTTCGCGATGTCCGTCCCCGGGAGGGGGAATGCACGGCAGACATACCACGCGGAGAGAGACATGAAGGCATAGACGAGCATTGCGGGGAGAGAAAAACAGATCGCGCCGCTCCACGATGCCTTCACGGTTATCGCCAGGAGCGTGGCAAGCATCAGGCCGGGGGCAAGCCATGCGAGAAGATACACCGCGAGCGTGCGGCGGTCCTTCAGGATAGGATGCATGACCGTTTCACGATACCCGGGGCCGGGGGTGCCCCGGGGGATCTCTGCGCTGGAACACTAGTTGGTTACCTCGACACCTCCCATGATCGCCGTCCCTTTCACGACAAGGCGTTTTGCGGAGCGGTCAGCCGGCTTCACAGATTTGTCGTCAAACCCTCCCAGGAAGGGGACCCCCTGAACAATAACATTCCACGTGGGAGGAACTTTGATTTTGATGCCACCCCACATCGCGAACGTGCTGATGACGGCTTCCTCTCCCTGGATCGACGCCTGTCGCAGATCGATTTCGCATCCCCCCATGATGGCGCTCGACTCGCCTCCCCGGAAATCCTGGGAGTTGTTTGATTGCTGCACCCCTCCCAGCACCGCAAAGGCATTGACGATTGAATGCGAATCCGGTGTCGCATGATCTTCACCGAGGATCCTGCCCCGTGCGGTCCCTCCCAGAAGCATGCTCACCCCCACCAGGACGAGGATGAGCGGCCAGAGTTCGTGAAACCCGATAGAGGTGACACCGAGTTCGCGAATAAGAAGAATCGCCCCGACGAGAGCAATCACCCCCCCCACAAACCGTCCGCCCCTGTGGGAAGAGTGCAGGAATCGCACTGCGCCGAAGACGACAAGAACCAAAGGCCAGAACCGGAGATACAGCCTTGCGTCCAGCACGTCAAAGTTGTCGAGGAGAAGAAATATGCCTATCAGGACGGCCGCGCCGCCCATGATTGCCTGACCGCTGAGATAGAAAAACCGTTTACGCTCCATGGGGATGCTCCTTTTCTTGATCCAATGTCGGAATTCCGGGAAGACTTTTCCATAGCATTGACAGGCCGACGGCGATGAAAAGCGCGGGCCATGTGTCGCTGAATGTCAATCCGCCAAGATTCAGTGTCGAGACCGCAAACCAGAGTCCCAGCAACAGGAGCCATAGCCCCGCTCCCTGCTCGCGGCGCGACGTTGCCTCCCTGATTCTGGCAATTCCCAGACCGACAAGGATAAGGGGCCAGAATCGCCAGACGGGTCCGATGTCGATCACACCGAAATTTTCCAGTAACAGTGCTCCACCGGCAAGGACAAGGAAGAATCCTATGAGTACGTGGGCGCTGAACGATTTTCGGGCTTCCATGAGCAATCCTCCGCTGTTTGTGGGTACACATACGAACATACGTGGTTTGCCCGGACTGAGTGACAGCCGGATCGGTAAACGGAGGGTTTCCCTCGGTGGGGGGGGAGCGCCTCTTCCCGAGCGACCGCCGGAGAGCCCCCTCCCGGAGATTCCTCCGGATCGATGCAACCTATCGACTCATCCCGCCGTAGACCTACGTGGAGGCATTGCATGACAAAATTCATCCTCTGGGTTATTCTTCTGTTCATCTGCTGGCCGCTGGCGTTGCTGGCGCTGATCCTGTACCCTTTCATCTGGCTCCTGTCGATACCCTTCAGGGTGCTGGGGATAACGGTGGATGCAGTGTTTGAACTCTTCAGGGTCCTTATCATGCTCCCGGCGAGGATCATTGGTGGGACAGAGCGCACGCGCACCTGAACCGGGACGATCCCTCTCGTTCGTTCCTCTCATCCGCTTCCGGACCTTTCCGAGGTTCCCCGGGCATCATAGACGGCGGCGAGACTGAAACGATTGTCCCTCTCCTCCCCCTGTGACCAGGGACTTAGGTGACGTCTGATATGAGCGAGCGCAGGACGTTCATGTTCTCAATGTCTTCGTGCATGTCTTCGCTCTTCTCCGTCTCGAGAATCTTCGGGACAGTTGCCAGACGAGGATCGTTCACGAGCATGCGGAATCCCTCAAGACCGATCATCCCTTTGCCGATGTGATCATGCCGGTCGACTCTGGAGCCCAGTGCCTTCCGGGAATCGTTCACATGAATTGCAGCCAGGCGCCGGAGTCCGACGACATCGTCGAATGATCCGATCGTGTGGTTCCAGCCGCTCTCGGTGCTGATGTCATATCCGGCTGCAAACACGTGGCATGTATCAATACAGACTGCCACCCGGTCTTTCTCATCGACATAATCGATGATCCCGCTGAGTTGTTCAAACCGGTAGCCGACGGCGCTTCCCTGTCCCGCCGTCGTCTCCAGTATGGAGCGTGTCCGGTACTTCGGTGTATTGGCATGGACCACGTTGAGTGATTCTGCGATCCGCTTGATGCCCTCCTTCTCGCCGGTGCCGACATGGGAGCCGGGATGGAAAATCAACCCGAGGATGCCGAGGGCTTCGCAGCGGTCCAGTTCGTCCTGTAGTGCGGCGCGGGACTTCTTGAGAACGTCCGGGACTGCGGCACAAAGGTTGATGAGGTATGCGGCATGCGCGAGGACAGGTGCGACGGGTGAGCGCCCAGCGGCGAGCCGGTACTGTTCAATTTCCCCGGGGGCGTACGGCCGTGCTTCCCACCTGCTGTTGTTCTTTGTGAACACCTGCATCGTCGTACAGCCCGTCAGGGCCGCGCGTTCAAACGCGCGGTACATCCCCCCGCTGATCGACATATGAGAGCCAAGAAGAAGGTTCTGAGTCATGTGCGATCAGTGCCCGGCAAGAGCCGTCAGGGGCAAGACAGAGAAGAGGGGACTATGCCATACCCACGACAGCATTGATTGCGGCGACATTGACTATATCGCTCACGCTGCACCCCCGTGAGAGGTCAAACGCAGGCTTTCGGAGTCCCTGGACGACAGGTCCGATTGCTTCCGCGCCACCGAGGCGCTGGGCGAGTTTGTACCCTATGTTCCCCGCATTCAAATCGGGAAACACCAGAACATTCGCTCTTCCCGCAATCGGGCTCCCCGGGGCTTTCGCCGCCCCGACCTTGGGAACGATCGCCGCGTCAAGCTGGAGTTCTCCGTCCATCGGAATATCCGGTCTTTTCTTCCTGAATATATCCGTCGCCTGCTGGACCTTCTCGACCAGCGGATGGCTTGCGCTTCCCTTCGTTGAGAACGAGAGCATGGCAACGCGGGGCAGTTCCCCTGTGAGGCGCTTGTGATTGTCCGCAGTGGAGATTCCAATGTCTGCGAGCTGTTCTGGCGTCGGGTCGGGCACGACCGCACAGTCCGCGAACGAGAACACCTGATGGGGGAAGATCATGAGGAAGAAGCTCGAGACAATTGAGATATCCGGGGCAAGTCCGATTACCTGTATCCCCGCCCTCAACACATCCCCGGTCGTGGAGAGTGAACCCGCAACGCTCCCGTCGGCCATCCCCTCCCGTACCATCATCGCGCCGAAGAAGAGTGGGTTTGTCATTACCTTCTGCGCTTCTGTAAACTGAAGACCTTTTGCTTTCCGCTGGTTAAAGAAGATATGTGAAAAGTCGCTGAGTTTTTCGGAGAGCTCGGGGTCGATGATCCTTATGCCGCCCAGCGCTGTCCCGCTCTTCTTCGCCTGCTCCTCAATTGTACCGGTCTTCCCGATAAGGATAGGCTGGGCGATCCCCTGATCCGAGAGAATCCTGGCGGCCTGTATCGCGCGTTCATCGGTGGCATCGGGGAGGACGACTGTTCTCTTCAGGCTTTTGGCCTTGTCAACGATGCTGGCTATAAGTTCTGATGGAAGCATAGCTTTCAGTCTCTTTTCAGGTTTGAGAAAGTGCAGGTGAGGGACTTCAAGATAGGGAAGAGCCGGTAGATTTCAAAGAAGTGCTGACAAATGCTCTCCCCAAGAACTTGCCATTTTGACAGATAATGCAAAAAACCGCCAAAAATTAACAAGAATTAACCAAAAAAGGGGGTCCTTCTGATTGATTCTCTGTCAGCTTCTGGATAGATTTGCCTCACTCCTATCACACCTATTATGTCAACTTCACTACCCGCCCGGCGAGTCTATCTAGAGACTTACGGTTGCCAGATGAATGTTGCAGACTCCGAAGTCGTCGGAGGGATCCTTTGCGCCAACGGCTATGCCCTGACCAGGGACATAGCCGAGGCTGATGTTGTACTTGTCAATACATGTGCGATCAGGGAAAACGCAGAACAGCGAATTTATGGGCGTCTCGGCCTCTTCAGCACGTACAAGCGCCGGTACCCCGGGATGCTCGTCGGGGTCCTCGGCTGCATGGCAGAGCGGCTCCGGTCAAATCTTCTGGAGGATGGCCTTGTTGACATCGTGGTCGGACCGGATGAGTATAGGAAGCTCCCCGGCCTGATGGAGAGGGCTTTCACGGGGGAGAGAGGAGTTGCTGTCCGGCTTTCCCGCGTGGAGAACTATGATGACCTCACGCCTGCCCGCGCTGACGGGGTCTGTGCCTGGCTCTCCGTCATGCGCGGGTGCGACAAGTTCTGCACGTTTTGCGTTGTCCCGTTCACCCGCGGGAGGGAGCGAAGCCGCTCTCTGGAGAGCATCGTTGCAGAAGTCAGAGACCTCGCCGTGCGGGGACTCAGGGAAATCACGCTTCTCGGTCAGAACGTAAACTCATTCCGGGACGGTCACTACGACTTCGCCGACCTGATGAGAAACGTCGCTGCAGTGGACCGCTCAATGAGGATACGCTTCACGACGTCACATCCGCAGGACATGTCGGAACGGCTGATCGAAGCTATTGCCGAAGAGGTCAACATCTGCAAGTACGTTCACCTCCCCGTGCAATCGGGATCTGACAGGATACTTGGATTGATGAACCGGACGTACTCGGTCGATCATTACCGGCGCCTGATGCACCGGATACGGAAAGCCATCCCCGGCGTTGCGATCAGCACTGACATTATATCCGGTTTTCCTTCAGAATCAGTGTCAGACCACCGTATGACGGTCGATCTCATAAGAGAATTGCGCTTTGACGGCGCGTTTACATTCAAGTACTCGCCACGCGAGGGAACGAAAGCCTGGGAAATGGAGGACAACGTGCCGGAGGAGGAGAAGGGAAGACGCGTCTGGGAAATTACGGAACTCCAGCATGCCATAGCCCTGGAACAGAACACAGAACTGATCGGCACGGCCGTTCGCGTCCTTGTCGAGGGGCAGAGCAAGAAATCCCGGTACGAATACACGGGACGCACCGATACAAACAGGTCGGTGGTTTTTCCGCATAGCGACGAACAGCCGGGTGAATTTGCGGACATCAGGATCGATCGCACGAACTCGGCGACACTTTTCGGCATTCGGGTCGGTGATGTGATCCGCGCCGCCTCGCAATCTCTCGGGGGGACAGCGGCATGAAACGCGTTGTGGTTTTCCTCCTTCTCGTCCTCACCGCTCCGGCTTTGCGGGCCCAGAGCGCCGACGCGGAGGTGACAAGGTATCTCGGCATGATCCAGGCCGGCCAGACGGAGCAAGTGAAGGCGGAAATCCCGTCACTGCTGAGCAAATATCCGAACAACCCGGGTGTCCTGTACCTGCAGGCCCAGACGACAAGCGAGGGGGCCGAAGCTGTCCGGATTTATCAGAGCATCGTCGACAATTTCCCCGCGAGTGAGTGGGCGCCCGAAGCGCTCTTCAAAGTCTACCAGTTCTATTACGCCCTCGGACTCTACCGGACGGCCGAAATGAAAATGACACAACTTAAGAAGAACTACCCCGCATCAAGCCGGGCAACGGGCGGGGGAGAGGTTGACACCGGCACGCTTCCGGAAGACAGGCCCGAATCGCCTGCGGCCGGGACACCGGCAGTCGCGGACACGCACGCCTCCTCGACGACTCATTTTACATTACAGGTAGGAGCCTACACAACGCAGGCGAATGCGGAAAAACAGAAAGCGTTCTTTGAGGGACAGGGATACATGGTGGAAATGATAAGCCGTGTAAAGGAAAACAAGTCCCTGTACCTGGTGCTTGTCGGCACCTACCCCACCGCGGAGGATGCGAAAGCAAAAGGAGCGGAGATCAGGGCGAAATTCCACATCGAGTCGATCGTCACAACGAACTGATGCAGAGCGCGACAGTGAAACTGGATCAGCCGGAAAACGTCCCGATGAAGGGAATCATCGGGGAATCCGTGCAGATGAGGAAAATCGCCGAGGTGATCGATCAGGTTGCTCCGACGGATATGACGGTACTGATCACAGGCGAAAGCGGCGTCGGCAAGGAGGTCATTGCGAAGGCGATCCACATGTCGAGCAAGAGGAGCAGCCGACCGATGATCACGGTAAACAGCGGAGCGATTCCGGAGGGGATCATCGAAAGTGAGCTCTTCGGCCATGAGCGCGGGTCATTTACCGGTGCGTCCGACCAGCGGAAGGGATATTTCGAGCTCGCAGACGGCGGGACGCTATTTCTCGATGAAATCGGTGAGCTCCCGCTGTCGTCCCAGGTCAAGTTTCTCCGGGTTCTGGAAAACGGAGAATTTCTGCGCGTAGGGTCCTCCGTCCCCCGCCACGTCAACGTCCGCGTTATCGCGGCGACCAACAGGGACCTTGAATCAGCCATGCGGCACGGGATGTTTCGTGCCGACCTGTTCTACCGGTTGCGCTCATTCACCATCGTTGTCCCCCCTCTCCGTGAAAGGCCGGAAGACATCCCGTTCCTTTTCCGCGTGTTCGCGGAAGAAGTGGCCCGGAAGAACGGGATCTCGTACCGGGGCATTTCCGATGGAGCGATCGAACTGCTGCGGGGGTACAACTGGCCGGGGAACGTACGCGAGCTGCGGAACGCCGCCGAAAGCATGATCATCCTCGAAAAAGGAAAATATCTCGAAGCTGACGACGTCAGGAAATACCTCAGGGCCAACACCGTCCTGCCGGCAGACGAACGAAATCTTCCGGTCCATGTGTCGAAAAGCGTTGAACAGGCGGAACGCGAGCTTATTCTCCGTGCGCTCCTGGAACTCAAGGGCAACATCATGGAATTGAAGGCGATGCTCGACGAGCAACGCCAGACTCTGGACGCGACCAGGCGGGGGGGACAGGGGCCTGTTGTCCTTGGCGGCCCGGACGATTCGGGAATCTCGCTCGAAGAGATGGAACATCGCCTGATTGCCGACGCGCTCGCCCGGTCGAAAGGAAACCGGCGCATGGCGGCACGTGCACTGAACATCAGTGAGAGGACGCTCTACAGAAAAATAAAGGAGTATGGGCTGGAATGACAATGCCGATCCTGCAGCACTACCGTGGTTTCATTGCGGCAATCGGCCTGGCGCTTCTCATTGGCGGATGCTCCTATTCATTCACGGGGGCTTCTGTTCCGGCGCATCTCAAGACCGTGGCAATTCCGCTGGTGGACGACCAGTCCGGGTTTGGCGAACCGGGCCTCCGCGAGAAATTCACGACGGAGATCATTCAGTTGTTCACGGCCGACAATAGCCTGGAGGTCAGTGACCGGAATACGGCAGATTCCATCGTCGAAGGAGCCATACTTTCGATATCGGATGCCCCGGCGG
>PMJR01000126.1 GCA_003158475.1 Ignavibacteriota bacterium
GGCTGGCAGGGGAAACAGAACGGCGACAACGCGTCGTTCTGGGTGCTTGGCGCAGATGTTGATTTGGCCTCGACCTACAGAATCGCAATGAGTCAGGGGAGGTTCTTCTCCAGGCAATTCCCTTCCGACCAGACAAATGCGTTCGTGGTAAACGAGGCCGCCGCAAAAGCGATGGGGATGAAATCGCCACTCAATCAAGACATCAGCGTGTTCTTGATTGACCGTCGGGTAGGAAAGATCATCGGTGTAACCAAGGATTTCCATTTCGCTTCGTTTCATACTGCTGTGGAGCCCTTGATCATTGCAATCCCCGACATCAACCAGCAGAACTTTTTCTACAGGACGGTATCCATACGGTTCCGGCCCGGGACTGTTTCCAACAGTCTGGCGTTTATCGAAAAGACATGGAAAGAGCAGATGAAGGATGTGCCGTTCAGTTACTACTTCTACGACGAATCATTGAAGGCACAATACAGCGCCGAACAGCGGATGGAAACGATCTTTAAATATTTCTCCTTCCTGGCCATACTTATTGCAAGTCTCGGCCTGTTTGGCCTGGCTTCCTTTTCCGCGGCCCAGCGGACCAAAGAAATCGGGATACGAAAAGTTTTGGGCGCAACTGTTGCCGATATCACCTTGATCCTCTCAAGGGAGTTTGTGATGCTTGTTATCGTGTCCAACGTCTTCGCCTGGCCGATCGCCTATTATGTGATGAACAAATGGCTGCAGAGTTTCGCGTACCGGGTTGATTTCAGCTGGTGGGTATTTGTGCTTGCGGGTTTGATCGCCCTGGCGGTTGCGCTGATGACGGTGAGCTGGCAGGCAATCAGGGCGGCACTCGCCAATCCGGTCGAGTCGTTGCGCTACGAGTAGTCTCAGGGCAGCTTATAACGGTATACGCGTCTCAGAAAGGAAGGGAGGGATATGATCGGCAGCTTCATCAGGATTGCGCTCAGGAATCTCGCACGGCACCGGCTCTATACGGCGATCAACGTGGGGGGGCTGGCCCTCGGTCTCGCCTGCACGATACTGATACTCCTCTGGGTTCGCGATGAACTTAGTTTTGACCGCTTCCACAGGGACGCGGGATCCCTTTACAGGCTGAACTGGGATTTCAAATGGAACGGCAATGAAGGGGTCGGACCCGGCACGCCACCCCCGCTCGCCGCTGCGCTCGTCAGGGACATTCCCGAAGTCGCGGCGGCAACGCGAATATACCCGGTACCCCGGCAGGTGGTCCGCTTCAACGACAAATTCTTCAATGAATCAGGAATTCTCGCCGCAGACTCAAACTTCTTCGCGCTGCTCGATTTTGCGCTGACGGCCGGTGATCCTGAGCGAGCTCTCGCCGGGCCAAACAGTGTCGTGCTGACAGAGGAGACCGCACACAGGTATTTCGGCGATGACCCTCCCCTCGGGAAGTTCCTGAAGATCGGGGAAGAGGGGAATGTCATGGGACGTTTATACAAGAACCTATTCAAGGTGACGGGGATCGTCAAGGCGCCGCCGCATAATTCTCAGATCCAGTTCACCATGATCACGTCGATTTCCTCGCATCCGGAAGTCGCGTTCTTTGACTGGAGCTGGGTTTGGATGCAGGTCGTGACATACGCAAAGCTCAGGGAAGGTGCCGTTTCGGACGTCGTCGAGGCGAAAATCCCCCCTCTCGTGAGGAGGTACGCCCCCGCTGCGTTTTCGAGGATCGGGTTCTCCTTCGACGAGCTGATCAGGGAGGGGGGGCACTGGGATTTTCGACTGCAGGAAATGACGGACGTGTACCTGGGGTCCGCCGCAATCGGCAACAGGCTGGGACCGACGGGGGACCGCGTCCAGGTGTTTCTTTTCTCCCTGATTGCCTTCTTCATACTCGGCATCGCCTGCATCAACTTCATGAATCTCGCAACCGCGCGCTCCGCCAACCGGGCAAAGGAGATCGGCGTCCGGAAGGTGCTCGGGTCAAGTCGGGGGACGCTTCTCGGGCAGTTTCTCGCTGAGTCGCTTGTGTTCAGCTTTGCCGCGCTCCCCATTGCGCTTATCCTTGTGGAGCTTTCACTTGTGCCATTCAACCGGCTCGCGGGGAAGTCGCTCGCCTTCAGCCTGCTGGATCCCCCATGGCTGCCAGGCGGACTTCTCGTCTTCGCAGGGATAGTCGGGCTCGTTTCCGGGAGTTATCCGGGGTTCTACCTTTCTTCGTTCATGCCCGTCAATGTGATGAAAGGGACTCGCGGGACATCGCACGGAGGGAGAAGGCTCAGGAACATTCTCGTTGTGCTCCAGTTTGCAGTCACAATTGCACTCATCGCATGCACCATTCTTGTAAAGAACCAGATGGATTTTGTCCGGCAGGCCGACCTGGGATTCGACAAGAACGGCATAATCGTCATCTCCAACGACAACAACCGGCTAGGGAACCAGGCCGGGGCATTCCGGGATGCGCTCACCAGCCACCCGGAGGTTGTCGATGCGTCGATATCCACAGGCGTCCCCCCCGGAGCCGGGTTTCAGGACTATTATAAGGCAGAGGGACTTCAGGAAGGCCAGTTCGGGCTCGCCTCTTATATGACGGACGACAGTTTCCTCGGCACGCTCGGCATCAGACTCGTTCAGGGACGCGGTTTTTCAAAGGAGTTCTCGGATTCTTCCAGCGTGATACTCAACGAGTCGGCGGTGCGGTACCTCGGATTCAAGGATCCGATCGGGAAGACCATTGCGTACCCCAGCCGCGGGACGTACAGGGTTGTCGGCGTCGTGAAGGACTTTCATTTTGTGACACTGTACGCCCCCATCACGCCGTTTGCACTCTTTCACGCTTCTTCCAAGTCCTATTCAATCCCTTCTTCATATGTCATCGTCCGCGCGAGAGCGGGAGATCCGGCACGAACGATCAGTATTCTCGAATCGGAGTGGAAAGCATTCGCCCCCGCGACCCCTTTCGAGTACACGTTCCTGAATGACAATCTTGCCCGGGACTACGCTACGGCGGAACGACTCGGCACGGTGTTCCTCGTGTTTTCGTTCCTCACGATTGTCATTGCCTGCATAGGCCTTTTCGGGCTCGCGGCTTTTTCTACCGAGCAGCGCACCAAGGAGATTGGCATCCGGAAAGTCCTGGGGGCATCTGTAGGTCAGGTTGTCGCATCTCTCTCACGGGACTTCATCCTGTTGGTGGCCGTGGCAAACCTGATTGCATGGCCTGTCGCCTGGTACGTCATGAACAGATGGCTGGAGAATTTCGCCTACAGGACCGAGATCTCCTGGCTGACGTTTCTCCTGGCGGGCGCGATCGCGCTCGGTGTCGCGCTGGCAACTGTGAGCTACCAGGCACTGCGTGCCGCCCGGGCGAACCCCGTGGAGGCTCTCAAATACGAATGAAGGAATTGTTCCCTCACATTTATTGCGAGGAGATTTCACGATGGCAACAGTCTCAATAGAGCTTTCACCATTCGAAACAGAGAAGACTGAGGAGGTGGAAGTGCGCGTAAACGGCAGAAGGAGCCTCCTCAACTACCGGCTCGAGATCTTCAACTGGAGTGGATGGTGCCGGCCGAAGGAACGACGGGTGGAATGCCTGAAACGGATAATCTAGAGTTACGAAGGAGAATTGAACGATGGCGGATTCCCGATCTGCAACTTCCGCGCCGCTGATCTGGCTCAAAGGGATCGCCCGCTGGTATTCGAGCGGATTCGTCAAGACGTACGTCCTGCGTGAGATCAACCTCGGGATACGCGAAGGTGAATTTGTCTCGATCATGGGCCCGTCTGGATCCGGGAAGTCGACGCTCCTGCACATACTCGGGCTGCTGGATGAACCCTCCGCAGGAGAACATGAGTTCCTTGGAGAGCAGGTGCACGGGCTGAGCGGGAAAGAAAGGACCGAGCTTCACAAGAATTATATCGGGTTTGTGTTCCAGAGCTACCACCTGATTGACGACCTGACGGTCTACGAGAACCTGGAGACACCGCTTCTGTACAAGAACATCAAGTCGGCGGAGCGGAAGAGTCTTGTGAGCGATGTCCTGGACAGGTTTCAGATCGTCGCAAAAAAAGACCTCTTCCCGAACCAGCTCTCCGGGGGGCAACAACAACTCGTGGGGATCGCCAGGGCCGTGATCACGAGCCCCCGGCTGATACTGGCGGACGAGCCGACAGGCAACCTGAACTCTGCACAGGGAGAGGAGATCATGGACCTCTTCACCAGGCTGAACCGGGAAGGGACAACCATTGTGCAGGTGACACATTCCGAGAAGAACGCGTCGTACGGAAAGAGGATTATCAACCTTCTTGATGGGCACGTGAAAGGCCCCATGTGATAGGCAAATTCTTGCGTTTCTCCGCTATCCTTGACCCTCGTCACGCCGATTTTCTGCTGCCATAACTTCTTGTAATTAAATGAGTTCACTCACATGAGAGACGCATTGTGAGTGGGTGAATTCAATTGGTGATTCATGTCATAGATAAAATGACCCAAATGTGATTGATTTCACGTGCGGAGAAGGAGCATGGGTTAGTTGCCGCTTGGATCGGGGAAAATCGACAAACAATGAAGACAAAGAGCTGTAAATACTGCGGCAAGGTGATTGCATTCGAAGCTCTCGATTGCAGCAATTGCGGGGAGACCATTGCCGTGAGGACGGAGGTCGCCGTGCTCGACCATTTTGAAGAGGTCAAGAACGCTCTTTCTGAAAAATACGAAATCATCGCAGAGATCGGGCACGGGGGGAATGCCACGGTGTACCAGGCGATACAGAAGAACCTGGAGAGAAAGGTCGCTCTCAAAGTCCTTCTCCCCGGCCTCGTCAACGATCCCGGCTATATGGAAAGATTCCATCTCGAGGCGCGCGCCATTGCGAAGCTCCGTCACCCGAACATCGTCACAGTATACGACGAGGGGAACGAGCAGGGGGTCCACTTCATTGCGATGGAGTTTCTGGAAGGGAAAGACCTGCATCAGCTCGTGAAAGAGAAGGGGAGCCTGCAGATTCAGGAAGCGGTCGAGATGGCGAAGTGCATCGCAAGCGCGCTGGACTACGCACACAGCTACGGCATCATACACCGGGATGTCAAGAGCTCGAACATCATCATGACCTCCAACAGGACCGCGGTCCTGACGGATTTCGGCATCGCGCAATCGGGCGTCGCATTAGCACATACAAAATCCGGCTCGCTGCTCGGGACTCCGGACTTCATGAGCCCGGAGCAGGCCGGCGGCAAGACCGTCGACGCGCGCACGGATTTCTACAGCCTGGGCGTTGTCCTGTACCATACACTGAGCGGGCACTACCCATTCCAGGGGGATAGCCCGATCACCACACTACAGAGGATACTGTACGAGAATCCGGTCCCGCTGGGGAGACTTGTGAAGCTCCCCCCGGCACTCGAGCGGGCGATCGAACAGTGCCTGGTCAAGGATCCGGAAAAGAGAGTGCGGAACGGAAAGGAGCTGATCGAACTGTTGAACTCCCCTACGGTCGAGAGCTCCCCGCCTACGGTCGAGAGCTCCCCGCCCACGGTCGAGACCCCGGCGCCCCGTCCGGCCGTACAGCAAGTTCAGCGGCCCGCGCCAGGGAAGAGTGAGGTCACTTCACGCCCCCCCGATCCACAATCAGGGGAGGTGTCTGCACGTCGTCTTCCACCCCGCTCTCCCGTACCCCAGGTCGACCGGAGCGGGACCCGCAGACGCCGCCCGCTCGTGAAGACGGCCGTGCTCGCGGGAGTCGCATGCCTGATGCTGACGGGGTACGTAACCTGGCAGAAAGCGTTGAAAGGGAGTGTCAAGACAACTCGCGCGGAGGCGGCACTCGCCGTCCTGCCGGAGCGCAAACTCGTCCCGTATCTGATCGGGGCAACAAAGGAAGAGGCGATAAACCTCCTGACGCGCGAAGGGTTCGGAGTCGGAGGCGTGCGCGCAGTTGCGGTTCCAAATCCGGGAAAGAGGGGGAAGGTCGACAGTCAGCGTCCGACTTACGGCACTTCGGCAGCGCTCGGAACAACCGTGGATCTGCTTATCGGCGAATAGCCCTTCTCATGCCCGTCTAACACCCCCCCTGCTTGCGCATTCGCCCGCCAACTGTTATTATTGTCACTTGCGTACGCCGGTATTCGCCCAAATCAGGCGCAATTCCCCGCTCATTTGTATGTACTCGAGAAGCAGGTGATCACATGAAGACTGTGCCAGCAATCGGAATTCTCCTCTTTTTAGCGGCTTTTCCCCTCTTTTCTCATGCCCAGGAGAACCGCCAGGAGAACCAGAACACAGGTTCTCCCGCGAGCATTGAGGCGGGTGCATTCTCCGTGAGCTCGAAGAAGGACTCGATAGGAAACGTCCAGATCGGGAACAAGAAAACCGACAGCGTGACTGTAACGAATAGGGGGAACAGCACGCTCACGATAAGCAACACCAGGTCGAGCAATGCACGGTTTACGGTCGGCCCCGCCAGCTTGTCCATCCCAGCCGGCGCCGCCAAAAAATTCGCCATAACGTTCGCTCCGACCGCCGCCGGGGCACAATCGTCGTTCATCGTGTTCACGCACAATGGACCGACTTCGCCCGACACCGTGACAGCATCGGGCACAGGGACCGTCCCAGCGTTTTCAGTGGATCGTAAGACTATTCCCTACGGCATCGTCGTCATCGCGACAGGGAAGCCTGACAGCGTGCAGGTCACGAATACCGGTACCGCCGCGCTCGTGATAAGCGGTGTCACATCGACAAACACGCGTTTTTCCATAAACCCGACCGGCGGGACGATACAGCCGGGAGCAAAGAGCACGTTCGTGATCACGTTCACACCGACAGTGAACGGCCTCCAGAACGGGAACATCGTTTTCGTGCACAACGCACCCAATGTCCGGGACACGGTCGCTGTCAGCGGAACCGGGACCGGATTTTCCGTCAACCGGAGATCGGTGGCGTTCGGGAATGTGCAGGTAGGGAGCAGCTCCAAGGACAGCGTCGTCGTCACAAACTCCGCGGCGACCACGCTCACAATCAGCAATGTCACGTCAAGCAACGGCACATTCGCGGTAAGTCCCACCAATGCCTCGATCGCCGCAGCCGGAACCGCAAAGTTCCGCATCACGTTCACCCCCGGGAACACCGCGACACAGACGGGGAACGTCGTCTTCACCCATACTGCCTCGAGTTCACCCGACACAGTCGCCGTGAGCGGGACGGGGATCCTCCCCGGATTCTCGCTCAACCGGAAGAACGTCCCGTTCGGGTTGGTGCCGCTCGGCCAGAACAGGCTTGACAGCGTCATCGTTACCGACACGGGAAAGGCGGCACTCGTGATCAGCAATGTCGTTTCCAGCAACGGGACATTCACGGTGATCCCGACGAATGTGACGCTTCAGCCCGCACAGGCGCGCACATTCTATATTACGTTCACACCCGCCAATACGAACCCGCAGTCGGGGAACATCGTATTCACGCACAATGCCCCCGGCGCACACGACACGGTCGCGGTGACCGGCACAGGAGGCGCGGCAGGGTTCACCGTGACACGCCGATCCGTCGCTTTCGGCACTGTCGGTTTGGGGGGGAATAAGCTGGACAGCGTCTCCGTGACGAACACGGGGGCGCTGGCGCTCGTGATCAGCAATGTCGCTTCGAGCAACGGGACATTCGCGGTGAACCCGACGAACGTCACGCTTCAGCCCGCACAGGCGCGCACATTCTATATTACTTTCACCCCCGCAAACACGAACCCGCAGTCGGGGAATATTGTCTTCACGCACACCGGGCCAACTTCACCCGATACGGTTACCGTGAGCGGGACAGGAGGAACGCCGGGGTTCTCCGTGACACGCCGGTCCGTCGCTTTCGGCACCGTTCCCCTGGGGGGGAATAGGCCGGACAGTGTCTCCGTGACGAACACGGGGGCGCTGGCCCTCGTGATCAGCAATGTCGCTTCGAGCAACGGGGCATTCACGGTGAACCCGACGAACGTCACGCTCCAGCCCGCACAGGCCCGCACGTTCTATATTACGTTCACACCCGCCAACACGAACCCGCAGTCGGGAAACATCGTGTTCACGCACAATGCTCCGAGCACACACGACACGGTTGCGGTGAGCGGTGCGGGAGGAACGGCGGGATTCTCCGTGACACGCCGATTCGTCCCCTTCGGCAATGTCGCCCTGGGTGGCAACAAGCTGGACAGTATCTCCGTGACAAACGCGGGGCTGGTGGCGCTCGTGATCAGCAACGTCACTTCAAGCAATGGGACATTCTCTGTCAACCCGACGAACGCCACGCTCCAGCCCGCGCAGGCGCGCACATTCTATATTACGTTCACACCCGCCAACACGAACCCGCAGTCGGGGAACATCGTGTTCACGCACACCGCGTCAACGTCACCCGACACGGTCACCGTGAGCGGCACCGGAGGATCACCGGGATTCTCATTGAACCGGAAAACGGTCCCGTTCGGCGTCGTCAACCTCGGCGGGAACAGGCTCGACAGTGTCATAGTCTCCGACACCGGGACCTCTCCCCTCGTGATAAGCACTATCGCCTCGAGCAACGGGACATTCACCGTGAACCCCGCCAATGCGACGATACAGCCCGCCGGCACGGAAACGTTTTACATTACATTTACGCCGGTGAACACGACCCCGCAGAACGGGAACCTCGTGTTCAACCACAATGCTCCGAGCCTCCATGATACCGTCGCGACAAGCGGCACCGCCATTGCCCCGCTCCCCGCGCCAGTCCTGCTGGCCCCCGCAAGCGGTCCCACGGGCCAGGCGCTCCCTGTGGCACTCAGTTGGAGCAGCGTCACGGGGGCGGCCGGCTACTGGCTTGAGATCTCAACAGATACCTCTTTCACGACGATAGTGATCAGCGATCCGACGCTTGTGTCAACAGGGAGACAGGTGAGCGGACTTCCGCAGAATTCGCAGTACTACTGGCGGGTCAGCACCCGGAACTCCGCCGGGGCAGGCCCGTTCTCTTTACCGTGGACATTCACGACGCTTCCGTCCGGACCCATATCAGGGACAGTCAGCTTCTCCGGGGACCTGACCTCAACGTCGTACAGGATGTTCGGATTGCCCGGTGTGGGAGCAAGGAGAGTGGGGGACATTCTCTCCGGGACTCAGATGATCGACTGGAGGATACTCAGGGACAATGGGAAAGACACCACCTACCCTGCATATTATGAGGACCTCAACGCGGCCTCCGCTCTGAACACCGGAGAAGGATACTGGCTTCTCCAGAAGACGGACCTGAACATCTCACGGACGGACACACTCCCCCCGCTCTCAACGGACGGGACATACGGCATAACGCTGCATAGCGGCTGGAACATGATCAGCAATCCGTTCAATGCGAGCGTCCAGCGCTCGGCCGTGATCGCGGCGAACGGTCTCCCGGCGGGGACACTTTTCTGGGAACATGTCGGCGCGACAAGGACTTCAAGCGGGGCGACGTTCGATCCGTTCAAAGGGTACTATTTCGACAATGACACGGCGAGCCTCGCAAAGCTGAAAATCCCCTACCCGTTCAGCACTACCGTCGCAAAGCTCGCGAAGGCTCCCGGCGTGGACTGGCGGGTGGAGCTGGTGTTCGACAGCGACATCAATACGGACAGAGACAACTACATCGGGATCGCGCCCGCGGTGAAACCGGGACGGAACGAGCTGGACCAGCATGAAGCACCTCTCGTCTTCGACGAGGGATTCCTCTACTTCGTCCGTCCGGAATGGGATGCCGTGCACAGCCGGTTCGCCACCGACATGAGGGGAGCGCTGGGGACCGGCCAGACATGGGATTTCGAGGTATGGAACCCCCGGAACGGAACCGGGAAAATAACTCTCCACGGACTCGAGGGAATACCCCCCCAGAACCAGGTCGTCCTCGTCAACGCGCTGAATACGGCTCCCGTGGACATGCGCCGCACCAATGTGTACACGTACCAGACCTCCTCGAAAAAGATGCAGTTCAAGCTCTTTGTCGGAACGAAGGAGTATGTCGACGGGGAGACTTCAAAACTGATCCCGCAGGCATATGAACTTGCGCAGAACTATCCCAACCCGTTCAACCCGAGCACGACGATACAGTACATGCTCCCGGCCGGCGCGTACGTCCGCCTGGAGATCTTCTCGGTGATCGGGCAGCGCGTACGCGTCCTGGACGAAGGGTACCGCTCCGCGGCCGCCTATTCGGTCACCTGGGACGGGAAGGACGAGAACAGGCAGACCGTCTCGAGCGGGGTGTATTTCTGCCGGCTGACCGCGGGTGAAAATGCCATCAGGACCCGCAAACTCGTACTTGTGAGGTGAGGCACCGATGAGCATACAGGGATTTGCTGGCAGGCAGAGAGGGACCAGCTACATTCTGATAGTCGCATTCCTGGTGGCGTTCGCCGACATCCCGGCCGTTGCCCGCGCAGGGGGTGATCCCGTGATACGTGTCTCAAACCAGGATGTGCGCATAGAGGGAGACGTTGCCCTCATCAGCTTCGACCTCGACGCACCGGACGGTGGGACATATTACGTCGCTCTCGAGCTCAGGCGCGAGAACGATCCATCGTTCATCCTGACCCCTCACAACCTGACAGGCGACGTCGGCGAAGTACGATCGGCGGGCCCCCGGAAACTCATCAGGTGGGAATACATGAGGAACTTCCCGGCGGGGCTGCGCGGAGAAGATTACTACTTCCGGATCGAAGTGACCCGCGCGGGTGGATTCCCATGGTTATGGGTTGGTCTGGGATCAGCCGCTGCGGCGGGGGCGGTTGTTGTGATTCTGGCAGGAAAATCATCCTCCACAACCGCTCCTCCGGGAGTTCAGGAGCTGCCCATGCCTCCCGCGCGCTGAAGGCGCGGAGGAGCACTTAACAGATACGCCACTCAGGCTCATCATGCGCAAAGAACTTCTGCT
>PMJR01000101.1 GCA_003158475.1 Ignavibacteriota bacterium
TCAAACCATCCATTGTCTCAGACCAAAAAGTGTCCGGAACTTTCTGACGACATACAATTGAGGCATTCAATGCGCTCGTTGCCTGCCTAAGGACTACATCGTCAAACTCCATCAATCGTATGGCAGCCTCTCTATTCTCAGTGAATCGACGTAGAGTCGCTTGATTAGTCCCAAGATTCATGTCATGCATGAGAAGAATCCATTATGTTGCGATTGGTTTCGTGAAATCTTGGCTTGTTGGAATTGCTTTAGAGCGAAGGCCCCCGTGCATCAGGTGAACTGTCGTCTAAACCAAGACCTTCGGGGCATTAGCTCTGACATTAGTTTGATACTCGAGCTCTTTTCACACGACCAATTGTGTTGTGCCATCAACTAAGGGATCCCATAATGGTGGATAGTGAATTCGTCGCGACCCTTACACTGGGCATACTACCGGATACGGGTAACGCCACAATATCGGTAGCCCGCAAACTATCAATTTCTCCCTCGTGTAAGTGCTGGAGATCGACACCGTATACAGTTGGATTAGTTGCCCATGAACTCTTAATCAGGACAAAACTATCTACGGGTCTTTCATTCGTTACTAAAGCTAAATACTCTCCGTTGGACAGATTCTCTGATACCTGCTGGACAAAAATAGGTGTACTTGGGATAAGGATGGCCTCTCTGTTGGATTGGTCGAACAGATCTAATAAAGCCAACACAATCTCGACAATTAGCACTCCACGGACAAGTAGATAAACGAATCGATTTCGGGATTTGCCTGCGGGTTTCACGTAGCAGCCATGTTTTTTGGCCTCATCAGGGGTAGGTGCCAGATCGGACAAATTAATGTCGACTTCAAGCTCCCTCAGCATTAACCCTGCTACCGCATTCGATTGCACCTCTTTTGTCACTTCTTCACGCCACTTCGCGTCTGTCAGTTTCTCTTTCATTCTTGATCCTCCTATCTTAGCTTGGTTCGCACCACTTCTGGTTAGTCAATCTCCATCAACTTGCCGGTAGGAATAGTCTGTCAGCTCAAAGCGGGACTTGATCCACTGCACGAAGCTGTCGATTATTTCATTTACAGAAGTCATACATGTATTCCCTCGGTAATTGGCAAACGCAACGGCAGATCTTTTCTCGGACTCCACCGCTCGGCCGGTTGGGATTGACCTGTGCTCCTGACGGCACCGCGAGGCCTGGTTGGGATCGACCCGTGCTTCAGACGTCACCGCGAGGCCTGGTCCCCGACGTCACCGCGAGGCCTGGTCGGGATCGAGAAGCTCCCTAACGAGTGAGTAAGTTGCATAGCAGACGGTAATCCTAAAGTGAATCCTCAGAGAGTGTGTGTCTCATTTCTTGGGAGGGTCAGTTGATGGCAATTGCTCGAATTTCTTTCCTGCGTTTTCGTCCACAATCGTCTCCGCTGCTTTGCTCCTTTCGTGTGTCAGGAATCCGTCTGTTGCGCCCAGGACGGTACAGGTCAAGCTCCCGCCCCCGCTTCGGAGTCTGACACAGATTCGAACAAAAGCACCAATGATGACAATGAGTAATGCAAGAACGAACAACAATGTCAGCGTGTCGGTCACGACTCCCTCCACATGGAAAGGGATGGTGAAGAATTAATCTGTACCCCTCAAGAACGCCTCGCGACTCGCGGTCGACAATGTCATCCCTTAATTGGCTCGGTGTTATCGAGCACCGCTTCGTAGAGGAGTCGCAAACGTCGATTCATGACACGGTTGAAGACCAGGAATAAAGCATGAACGATAGGAGCGAATCCTACTGAGAGCATGAGAGCGCCCGCCCAGAGTAACTTGTCCTCGATGGCAAATCGGATTCCCATGATGAAGCACGCCACGGCGGCTACTGACTCTGCCAGCATCCCCATGAGAAATAGGAGTCGCGAATTTGCACCTTCATTCGCCAATCTGATCTTTTCGAACTGGCGAGTCAATTCCATTCTGGTTTCTGCTTTCATATGATGCCTCTTCTACTCTGTAATGGGTTCATCGGGTTAGCATATGTCTGGGGACTCAAAACAAAACAGCCCTCAATCCGTGGGACAAAGGGCCTGTGTCAACGAACTCATATACCACCGGCAAGATACCGCACACCTCGGGGAATAGCAATCGTGGAACAGCGATCAAATTCGCGTCTTGCCTATCAGGCTACATATCGTTAGTTTCAGGCAAAAGATGCTCGACCCGGATCCCCAGTGAGCTGGGAATGAGATGGAGAACCTCCGGATCCGATGGATGATGGGGGTTTTTGTGTTTCTGGCTGGTGTTTTCTTGTGTGTGATTTCCGGTTTGAGGCCGGGATGGCTAAATAGATATAGTGAAGTCTAACCACAAAGGAGAACACTGATGGGTTCGCTCACTGTGCATGTGCTTGACTCTGATGACACCCCAGTAAGTGGAATACGGGTTCACTGTAATTTTGTTGGCAGTCATGTTCTGGGGCTGGCAGACTCACATTCAGAAGCCTATACCGATGACGATGGGTTTGCAGAATTTGATGACGTTCCAATCGGCAAGGTACAGGTATACGTCAATGGAGAACAACAAGTCTCAGTCGGGGTTGGCCAGAATGACCACGAAGATGTGACAGTTACAATTTGAACGGCGCGAGCTGCACAAAACAAGGTCGCTCTGCTTCGTTCCCTTTCTCACCAGGGAGCGGCGGCACAACGCGATGCGGCGAGACGTTGTGCGCCACTTGTGTGGTAAGTGTCTCTGCCTAAACCTCTATGGATGACTTGGTTCTAACTGATCTACAGTCAACGGTATCAGAGATGATACTTACAACGCCAGCTCCCGGCAAACATGCCGCTCGAAGTGCCATAGCACATCTTAAGAGAGCCTGGCTTCTTCGCTCAATTGACGCCGAGATGGCGGTTTTCCGTGCGATTACCGCAGAGGAGGAATCCGCGACTGCAGTCTTTCATGCTCTTATGCGAGTGGGGTATCAAGGATCGAAGAAACTGAATCCAAGGAATCATATTCACAAAGCCGCCCTTCACCCGTTTCTAGCGGCGATCGAGAACAACTTTGTTCTCGCGCACTTAGATGTCTTCCAACCTGCGGTGGAAATAGATTCCCGCGAAGGTATCCCCAGACTTAAGACGAGAATTACATTGACGAGTGAAGAGGGCAAACAGATGTGGGGATACCCCATTCCTCCGCTACATTTGGAACTGAAGTTGAACGGCAAGGTCCACAATTTTGCGGATGAACTGCTCCAGCTTACCGACAAGCAGACAATTGACAAGGTAATCGACGCAATCAAGACGCGTGCCAATACACGGAATCAAGTACTGTACGCCACTCGCCAAGGAATCCCATGTGTCAGCGAGCTTCCCGACGATTTCTTCTTTAAGAAACGTGATCGGCTGTTCCTTAACTTGATTGTGTATCTCTTAATTGACCCTTATCCAGTTCAACAGTTTGTTCAGCAAGCGCTGAACGGATTCTTGAGCATGCTGGGATTGCTACCTCAGGATCAATTAGGCGAGACACCATAATGTTTGGCGATGCGTAGTTGACGCGAGGATTATGCTTCACTAGGTCAGCAACGAACGCATTAAACGCCACACCACGACGACCCTCATCACGCCAAGGGGCGGAATAAGTACTGCAAGAGGCGAGGAACGCTCGTGCCCTCCCTGGGGAATATCGTGGCCCTTGACACTATGTTGCGCGAAAGATCAGGGCGATTGACGTGCTTGAATGTCTGGCTGAATTGTTTATCATTCACGGCACACCGGACTACCTTCGCTCGGATAACGGTCCAGAGTTCGTTGCAGAGATCCTCCGTGGCTGGCTGCAACGCCTGGGAGTGAAGACGCTCTTCATCGAGCCGGGAAGTCCCTGGGAGAACGGGTATATCGAATCCTTCAACGGCAAGCTGAGATACGAATTCCTGGACGGGGAGATCTTCGATACGGTTCTCGAGGCGAGGGTTGTGACAGAAACCTGGATGAGAGAATACATCACGATAAGACCACACAACTCCCGTGAATACAGATTACCAGCACCGGAAGCATACCAACCTCTTCAGCTCGCCAATGCCTGAAGAGTCAAACCCAACTCTGACATTGGCACAACCACCGGGGGCAGGTCAGGAGGCTTTCGTGTGTTAACCTATTGAGGTGATGGTCAGAATAGTACTGCAATGAGAGTCGCTATCGACAGTCAGCATCTTGAGAACAGCTACGTCGATTTGGCCGCACAATCTCAACGACTCCAGGGTTTAGAACGTAACCGGCATTCCTTTTGGAAGGACGTCCGAAATGACACGCATCAGCATCTCATCCCTTGCTTTCACGGTATTGATGATCGTAGGTGGACAGGATTCACCGGCTCAATGGCTGAAGACCAACGGGATCAACGTTTCGAATGTTCAGTGTCTCGCTGCTGCCGGCACGAGTATGTTTGCAGGGACCAATGGAGCCGGGGTACTGCTAACAGAGGACAACGGCGTGAGCTGGAAAGCAACGAATATCGGGCTTCCAGGTGCTCCCGTTACTGCTCTCGCCTTCAGCGGGACGCATATTTATGCCGGGTTTGCAGCGCCGGGTGTTTACCGCTCGACCGACCATGGTGCAAGCTGGTTAAGCACCGGCTTCCCGGGTGGAGGAATTTCAGCGTTGGCGGTCAGTGGCACACATGTCGTGACGGGAGGGCTGGATGGAATCTACCTGTCGGCTGATAGTGGCAGCACCTGGAAGAAAGTGGAAAATGAATCGGGGTTCGCTGGTGTTCAATCATTTGCCGTCAGCGGCACAACCATCTTCGCTGGTCATAATGGCGGAGTCTTGCTCTCGACCGACAGCGGTGCTAGCTGGAGGCGGATGAGCTCCAACGGGTTCATTTCCCAAAACGTTGGTATCGAAGCTCTCGCTGTCCGCGGTACGAATCTCTTTGCCGGGACAGGATACGGCGTGTATCTCTCGGGAGACAGCGGTGCGACCTGGACGGAAGTGAATCATGGTCTGACGAATGTCAACATACATTCTTTTGTTGTCATGGATACGAGTGTTTTTGCCGCGGCGTTCTCCGTAACCCCGGTAAGTGGGGGCGTTTTCCAGTCAACCGATAATGGCGCAAGCTGGACGCAAGTTAGCACAGGGCTAACGGACCCCGAGGTTCAAACTCTTGTCCTCAGCGGGACGACTCTCGTTGCCGGCACCTACGCTAGCGGCGTCTTTCTATCGACAGATGGTGGCAAACGTTGGACCGGGGCCAACAACGGGTTGCCAGACGTAGGGATCGGCCCACTCGTGACCATAGGGACCACTCTCTTTGCTGGAGCTGACGCCGGTGACGGCGTATATGTCTCAGCCAATAACGGCGCTTCATGGAGAGCGGCGAGCTGGGGCCTAACGCCGCACTATGTTCTGACGCTCGCCACCAGCGGCACTAGTCTATTTGCTACGACTGTATCCGGCGTCTTCGCATCCACTGACGGCGGCGCGAGCTGGTCGGCAGCGGACAGTGGACTGGCAGGACATTATGTTCGGAGCTTTACCGCAAGCGGCACAGATCTATTTGCCTCGACTGGTTCGGGTGTATTTCGGACAACCAACAGCGGCAAAAGCTGGGCGCAGATGAATACCGGCTTGACGGACACCAACGTCTTCGATATTGCCGTCATTGCTACGAATCTCTATGCTGCAGCCGGGTCCGGAGTCTTTCGCACGACCAATAGCGGCACAAGCTGGACACAAGTGTATGCCGGCATTTTGCACACGACGGCTCTTGCTGCCAGCGACACGAGCCTCTTCGAAGCGACCAACGACAGTGGCGTGTTCGTTTCCACCAATGGTGGGGTGAATTGGGGCAAAACGGGGTTGACCGACGCGTATGTTCTCACGCTCGGGGTTTTCGGGGGGAATCTGTTTGCCGGAACATTTGGCCAAGGGGCTTTCATTTCGACCAACAACGGCACAAACTGGATGCCGATAAACACCGGGTTGACGAACGCAAATGTGTTTTCGTTTGCTGTTGTGGGGACGAATCTCTTTGCCGGGACGGGAGGCGGTGCCGTGTGGCGCCGACCTCTGTCAGAGGTAACATCACTTCGTAGGGCAGCATCGGAAGTCCCGGGCAAATTCTCTTTGCTCCAGAACTATCCCAACCCCTTCAACCCGAGCACGACCATCACTATTGCGCTTCCTCATGACGCGCATGTGAGCCTTGAGGTTTATAACACGCTTGGCCAGAAGGTGGCGCAACTCTTGGACGAGCTGATGACGGCGGGGTACCATAGTGTCACATTTGACGCGTCGAGGCTCGCAAGCGGGGTGTACCTATACAAGATGAAGGCTGGAGACTATGTGGCCACAAAGAAGCTCCTTCTGTTGAAATAAATCCAGCCCAGCTGAGATACGAGAGAGCCCCGGCATCACCCGCCGCGGCCCTTTTGTCCTGCCTTGCTCTCCAGATCCGCCATCTCGTTGAGCTCCTTCAAGACCTTGATCTCCTGGTCTCGACCGACTGGTCCGACGTCGTCCAGGTTCTCCCTGTTGAACTGGTCAAGAATGTGATTTCTCGCCTTCGAATTGGCCAGCCGTTTCAGGGCTTGTCGCTTGTTCATCCTCTGCATGATCTTCTTTGCTTTATCAGTCATAGTTGTGTCCTCTATTCGTTGCTGCATACTTGCCGCGTTCTTCTACCGATTTTGGGCTCCCTGTCCTGAGTTTGATGATCCGTTCCGGGAGGCCCCGATTGATCACGGGATTGCGGTCTGAACGAAGTTTTCCTTTTGCCCCGATCTTCAATTCATCCAATGTTTCCGGGGGTTCGTGCCACTTTCCAGCGTCTTTTTGACGTAGGGCATGGTGGTTTTTGCCTGTTCTGAATCAAACTGGGGCAGTGGGCGGATCCTGGTCGACTCCAAATAATGCCCAGCTTCTTTTCGGGATGCTCTTTGGAGCAACGCCTGGAGCGATCCTGGAGCGTTTGGGGCATGTTTTCGAAGGCTCTTTCCTGTACCGATACAAAATAAAAAAAGCAGTCCCGCTTCGCGGAAAGATCCCCCCCGTCGTTCAGGCTTTTTGTCTTTTATTTTTTTGATTTTTCCCCCAGGTGGGGTGGTGGGGTGAGGTGGGGTAGGTTCATAGAAGTAGTTTGGAGCGTCTTGCTGTCCTCCCTTCCTCTCGGTCCCTACCCGTGATCCTCTCTGGTAGTTAGATAGACATTCACCCCACCTGACTCCACCTTACTTACAACTCAGCAGATTCAACGCCTTTTCCCTCCGTGACCCCACCTCCGACCCCACCTTTGACTCCACCTGAGGTGGGGTGAGCCAGCAGAGGGGAAAGAAAGAGATACTGTCATCCGTGCAAAGAGGCCCTAAAATCAATCCCACAAAAAAATCCAGAATCTGATCTTCCCCTGACAATTCTGATGGGACCCACCTTCGATGTTTCGACTCGGGCTTGCTCGAGCAGATAGGTCCTTAGGATACTTCAGTAAGCAGGAGGCAACATGGAGGCTCGAAACGGGCCCTCTTTTCTGGAATAAGAAGTGGCATCCTCGTTCACGTAAAGAAAGGCGGATTGCATCGTCCGCCCTCCCACTTTCACACGAGATGCTTTATTGCCTTCTTCCGGACCTCGCACTTCATGCTCCTCACAGCTCCGATGGTAAGCATCAGGCTCTTCGCAAATTCCTTTTCCGTGTATCCGGCGACGATTTATCCGACTAATATTTGCTGTTCGTCCGAAAGATCATCCTCGAATCCTGACACGACACATTGGCCGAAAGGATCACGGTCGTAGCTGGACACGACATCCATCAATGATCTCTTGCCCGACCCGACTGCCGCATCGAGCGAAACCGGATTGTGGTGCCATACATCCTGCAAACTCTTTCCTCCATCATGAGCTCCCACTATGGACCGTTTGTTCTCTCGTGCGCGCCACTTCATGTAATTCACCAGGAGTGGCATCGAGGCTTTCGGACCGAGACGAATGCTCTCCTGCCATGCAAGGAGAACGAGCTCATCTCGATCATCGGGATCCATCAACATCTTCATGGCGTATCGCTGGAGGGTGAGGAACTCTTGCGTCGACATGGCTCTCCTCTGGAATGTGGGAAGGGGTAAGTGATCTTCACCTTCTTATTCCAGATTTCAGGAGAGCAACAAAAAAGCCTGGTGGTTAGCCAGGCTCACATTGCTACAGCAAATGGTCAGCGCAAGAGTAAGAGCTTTTTCGTATCCACGTACGTCCCGGCCTGCAGTCGATAGAAATACATCCCACTCGCGAGCCCGCCTCCGTCGAATCGCACATCATGGTACCCAGCTTCCTGGGTGTCATTCATCAAGGTAGCCACCTGCTGGCCGAGGGTG
>PMJR01000105.1 GCA_003158475.1 Ignavibacteriota bacterium
GAGCATCGACTGCGCCAGCGCCGTGAGCTCGTCGACGGTCTCCCCCTTGGCCCGCAGCGCCACCAGGAGCCCTGCGATCTGTGAATCCGACGCCTGGTCGGTCATTATAAGTTCGAGCGCCGCCGATGCCTCGTCGGTGGTAAGGTTCTCGCCGGCAAGGCATTTTTCGATGAACTGTTTCATCGTCATGAGCTCACCTCCATCCAGTTGCGCATCATAAGCTCCCCTTCCTCCGTGAGAATCGACTCCGGGTGAAACTGAACGCCCACCGTGGAGTATGTCCGGTGCCGGACCGCCATGATGACCCCATCGGAGGTCTCCGCAATCCTCGACAGATCCCGGGGAAACCCCTCCGGCGATATCACCAGGGAGTGGTATCGGGTGGCCGTGCAGGGGTTCATCACTCCCCGGAACAGCGGGTCCCCCGCATGGTGGATTGCGGACGTCCTCCCGTGCATCAGCGAGCGAGCATGCACCACCCTCGCTCCGAAGGCGACACCGATGGCCTGATGTCCCAGGCACACTCCGAGTATGGGGATTGACGAAGCGAATCGTTTCACAAGGGCGACCGTGATTCCCGCCTCCTCCGGTCGCCCGGGACCGGGTGAGAGGACGATATGCGACGGGGCGAGCGACGCGACCTCGTCCAATGAGACCTCATCGTTCCTGCGCACCTCGATCGAGGGGGTGATCCCCCCGAGGAGCTGGACCAGGTTGTATGTGAATGAGTCGTAATTGTCTATCACAAGTATCATCGCACTCCCTCTCCGTCAGTCTCTCAAGCCCATTGTTTTCAGCCCCCCGGCGGCCCCGCTGACTGCCTCCAGGAGTGCACGGGATTTGTTCAGTGTTTCACGGTATTCATTCTCCGGGATCGAATCCGCCACGATCCCCGCCCCCGCCTGGATCGAGAGCGTCCCGCGGTGACCGACGATGGTCCTGATGGCGATGCAGGTGTCGAGCGAACCGTTGAATCCCAGGTATCCGACTGCACCCGCATACACACCCCGGGAGGCCGGCTCCAGTTCATTGATGATCTGCATCGCACGGACCTTGGGGGCCCCGGAGACGGTGCCGGCAGGGAAGCACGCCTTCAGCGCATCAAGGGCACCCGACCCCTCCTTCAGTGTTCCACGGACTTCCGAGACGATATGCATGACGTGGGAGTAGCGTTCGACACGCTTGAAAACCGGAACATGCACGCTCCCGAACCTGCTGATTCGTCCGACGTCGTTCCGTCCGAGATCGACGAGCATCACATGTTCGGCAAGCTCCTTCTCATCATGGAGGAGTTCTTCTTCCATCTGCTCGTCTTCCTCTTCCGTCTTCCCCCTGGGCCTCGTCCCCGCGATCGGGAGCACTTCGACCGTTCCGCCGGCAACCCTGACGAGGACTTCGGGGGAGGAACCGGCGAGCTGCGTTTCTCCGAAATCGATATAAAAGAGATACGGGGAGGGATTGATCATCCTGAGAGCACGGTACACTGCGAAGAGATCCCCGCTGAACGGGAAACTGACGCGCCGTGAGAGAACAACCTGGAATATATCCCCCTCCGTTATGTAATTCTTCGCCCTTGCGACGGCAGCGCAGTATCCATCCTGGTCCGTGGACTCGACGGGGGCTGACATATCGCAGGCGAACGACTGCGAAGTCGGAACGGACCGGAGGAATTTCAGCTCCATCGCGTCCAGGGCCTTGCGCCCTTCATTGTAGGCTTCATCAAGAGGGCGTTTGCCGTCCAACAGGACATTGTGCACGAGCAGGACGATCTGTCGGCGGTGATCGAACCGGAGAAGCGACCCGAAGAGTCCGAACACCGCCTCATCCTCTGCTCCGACGGCGGGCTCCCGCAGTTCAAGCCGCTCGAGTCGCGCGACGGCCGGGTAGCCGATATATCCAACAAATCCACCGAGGAACCCTTCCATGCCGGGGACGTCCGCCTGGTGGAAGCGGGCTGATTCGGTCGCCAGCGCGTCGAAGATGCTTCCGCGAACTGTTGAACGCCCTCCGCCACCCGACACCTCCACGGTCCCCCTCCTGGCGCGTATCATCTGTAACGGGTCGACTCCCACAAACGAGAAACGGCCGATCTTTTCGTCCCGTTCCACGCTCTCGAAAAGGAACGATCCTTTGCCTGATTCGCGCAGCGCGAGATACGCCGAGACGGGCGTATGGAGATCCGCAAGTCGGGAACGGACGAGGGGGACCACGTTCGACGTCTTTGCGAGTTGCTTGAACTCTTCCAGTGTGATCATAGGGTCCGGATAATAAAAAACCCCCCCTGGCGAACCAGGGAGGGTTGAGATTCAGGCGTTGAATACGGGTCTCTAGATCCTCACTGCTTCACCGGGAAACTCACACGCGTGCCACCACCAGCCGGCGCGATTGAAGTCAGAAGAGGTATTTCGACCCTTGAGAAGCATGATCAATCAATATACTCCCCCGACGCACCTTTGTCAAGCAGAATGGCAGGTTTTTTTAGTCGTGGGGACGCGGGACGCATTTGAAATAAAGCTCATTGACGTCCGTTTTCCCTTCCAGAATGCTCTTTGCACGGGCGCTCTGTGTCCTTTCCCAGTAGCGCGCGATGAGCTCCCTCAATTCCTCCCGGTCACCCTCCTCCATGTCGCGTGGGACGATGTACCCGGTGTTGATCATGGAGGCCTGATCCCGGCGAAGATAGACGGATCCCCCCGTCATGCCTGCGCCCACGTTGTAAGAGACGGGCCCGAGTATGGCGATCGTCCCCCGTGTCATGTATTCGCAGGCATGCAGTCCTGTTCCTTCCACAACGGCAACCGCACCGCTGTTGCGGACACCGAACCTGTCCCCCGCCTGGCCGTGCACGAAAAGTGCTCCGCCCGTGGAGCCGTACAGGGCGCAGTGCCCGATAATCGCACTCTCTCCCGGATCTCTCGTCGAACGGGGATGCGGCCGTATGACGACGCTTCCCCCCGACATCGATTTGCAGACCGAATCGTTTGCTTCGCCGTTCAGAACAACGTTGATACCGTCGACAAGGAATACGCAGAACCCCTGACCGGCGCTTCCGGTGAATTCAACATGTATCTCCTCGAAAGGTGCTCCCGCCACCGGGACACCCCCCGGAGCGCGCCCCCGGTTCTTCCGGCGGGCGAGTTCACCGGAAAGGGTTGCGAGGACGCCGCGGTCCGCGGTAGTGATCGGATACGAGAGCCTGAGAGGCGTTCCGGTCCCGAACGTCCCCCTGGCATCTTCGAGTATCCGCCGGTTGAGGTCCCCGACCGGTTCCTCACTTCTCACGACACGGGCAGGGAGGGGGCTCGCGGGACCCGAGAGAAAGAAATCGAGCCTGAGTTTCCGCTGTGTGACGAACTCCTCGTGAGCGGGGGAGACGCGGAGAAGATCCGTCCTTCCCATGACCTCCTTCAGCGAACTGACACCGAGGCCGGCGAGTATTCCCCGCACGTCGTCGGCGATGATCCTGAGCATCCTCATGACGTATTCAGGGCGCCCCTTGTATTTCGCCTTGAACTTCGGATCATGTGTGGCGATACCCGTGGGGCAGGTGTTCTTTTCGCAGATGCGGGCCATGATGCACCCTTCGGCGACGAGGAGGAGCTTCCCGAAATCGAATCCTTCCGCTCCCATGATGGCGGCGATGACGACATCCTTCCCCGTCGCCAGACCCCCGTCTGTTCGCAGTTCCACGCTTCCGCGTAACCCGTTTTCACACAACGCCCTGTGGGCCTCCATCAGCCCGAATTCCCAGGGGAGTCCGGCGTGCTTCATCGAGCCGAGTGTCGCCGCCCCCGTCCCGCCGTCACCCCCCGCGATATAAATGATGTCCGCGCCCGCTTTGACCACGCCGACGGCGATCGTCCCGATGCCGTCCCCGGACACGAGCTTCACGCTGACAGGGGCGGAAGGATGCACCTGCTTCAGCTCGTAGATCAGCTCCTTCAGATCCTCAATGCTGTAGACGTCGTGAAGGGGAGGGGGCGAAATAAGATCCACGTGGGGGAGGGAATGGCGCGCGCGCGCGATATCCCGGTCCACCTTTACGCTCATGAGTTGCCCCCCTTCACCCGGCTTTGCTCCCTGCGCGATCTTGATCTGCAGCTCCCTCCCCGCCACAAGGTATTGTGCGGTCACGCCGAACCTGGCCGATGCAACCTGTTTCGTGTAGGCGGTGATACCCTCCAGCTCATAGAAGGGGTTCTCTCCCCCCTCCCCGCTGTTGCTTCGTCCTCCCAGCTCGCGCATGGCGAGAATGACGTCGCGCTGGCTCTCGGCGCTCACCGCTCCGAACGACATTGCTCCCGACCCGAACCGTGCGAGTATCGCCCGGCTCCCCTCGATTTTATCGGGAGAGAGCGCGGGTCCCGCAGGCGTGATATCGAACAGGTGTCTGATGTTCACCGGTTCGGCTTCTCTCCCCATGGCGACGAACTGCCCGTAGAGGTCCGTCCGTGCATCATCCGCGACCTCGTCGCGCACCATCCGGTGGACGATGGCCGCACGGGCGGCCGTCATAGCATGTTTCTCTCCCATCGTCCCGCGCGTGTGTTCGCGGAACTGGTACGTGTTGAGGAGCTTCTCACTGTACTCGGGGCTTGCGGCAAGAGCGGTCTTCTCGAGTATGTCCTGCGCCAGTTCCTCATAGCCGATCCCACCGAGGGGAGTCATGATCCCCGGGAAGAAGTTGTCCATCAGTTCGCTCCCCAGACCGATCGCCGTGAAGAGCTTGGCGCTCATGTAGCTCTGTACCACGGAGATCCCGACCTTGGACATGATCTTCAGGAGCCCCGATTCGAGCGCGTTCAGATAGTTCCTCTCCCTGACCTCCGGTGAGAGGCGCCGGAACGACTCGTGGTCGTCATTGCGCACGATCTCAAGCGCAAGGTACGGGCAGACCGCGGATGCTCCGAACCCTATGAGCGCAGCCAGATGGTGCGGCGTCCGCGCCTCACCGGAATGGACCACGATGGACGTCTGGAGCCGGAGCCCCGATTCGTTCAGAGCACGGACCACGGCACGGAGGCCGATGAGCCCGGGGATCGGGGGATGATCGAAATCAGCCCCTTCGTCGCTCAGAACGATGACGCTCGCCCCGTGTTCGACTCCCTCCAGGACTGCGGCTGCGAGGGCATCGACGGCGGGGCGGAATCCCATGACTCCGCCGGCCCTGTCGAAGAGCATGGGGAATATCCTGGGGATGATGTGAGATTGTGACGGGCGCATGTGGCTGAGCGCCTCTGTGAACCGCATCTGCCCCAGGCTGAGCACGGGACCCGGGAGCTCCAGGGCCTCCTCAAGGGGGAGCAGGTCCTTGGCGAAAAATATGTTGGGGCGCCGGCCGAGGAATACCCGGAGGTCCGTGATGTTCTTCTCGCGCAGGTAATCAAGGGGAGGATTGGTCACCTGCGCGAAATGCTGGTAGAAATAGTCGAAAAACGGGCGGGGTTCGGACGAGAAGACGTTCGGCCTGGCCGTGTCCCCCATCGAACCGATGGGTTCCTTCCCTTCGGCGGCCATCGGGTACACAATCTTTTCGAGCTCCTCCTGCGTCAGGGTGAAAAGTGTCTTCCTGAATTTGCTTACCGGCTCACCCCGGTCCGGCGCGGCCACGCTTCCCACCGGGATCGTTCTCGGGTCGAACCTGGCGTCCCGGTTCTCCCTCGAGAGACTCGGATCGCGGAAGTGGATACGGCCGTTCGTGAGATCGACCTTCACGCCGGTTCCGGCGTGGAGAATCCCCTTTCCCCGAATGCGCGCCTCATCGATCGCAAAGGCTCCGGCTTCGGAGCAGAGATAAAACGTCTCATCGGTAAGGGCCCACCGGGAAGGGCGGAACCCGTTCCTGTCCAGCCGGGCGCCGATGTTCCGGCCGTCGGAGTACATGATGATTGCGGGGCCATCCCACGGCTCCATCGCGCGGCTCCAGAATTTGTAGTACTCGCTCTGTCCGTGCGCCGGGGGCATCATGATGGCGAGCAGGTCCTCGATTTGCGGTATGCTGCTCCGGTTCATCAGGGCCTCGACCATCTCGTTGAGGCTCCCGGAATCGCTGATCCCGGCATGTGTGACGAGCTGGTCCTGCGGGAGCCCGAGCGATTTTTCCCTGGAGAACGCGCGCGAGCGGTTCCCTGCGATCGTGTTGATCTCGCCGTTATGGGCGATCAGGCGGAAGGGCTGCGCCTTGTCCCAGGAGGTGCGCGTGTTCGTGCTGAACCTGCGGTGGAAAAGGGCGAAGCGGGTAAGGAAACGGGGGTTCTTCAGGTCCAGATAGAACCTGTCCAACGCGTCGGCGCGCGTGAGTGCCTTGTACACGACCGTCGTCCCGGAGAGGGATGTGAAATAGAATTCCTTGTTGATCCCCTGGTCAGACTGCTTGCTCCGGACGGCCTGTTTTGCGGTATACAGGAGCCTGTCGAATGACGCGTCTGTCCGGCAATGTTTCGGACGCCGGATGATCGCATGCTTCATGGATGGAATCGACCTGAGGCCTTCCTCGCCGAGGACGGAACGGTCGACGGGGATGTCCCGGTAGGCGACGATCTCCAGCCCGAAGAAGCGGAACGTGCTCTGGAATATCTCCAGAGAAAGGTTCATCCGCTCTTCCGCCCTTGGCATGAAGAGGGATGCGACGGCGACTTCCCCCCTCCTGTAACCGATAAGGTCAAACGGGATGTCGGCCATGATGCCGGCGCCGTCCCCGGTAACAAGGTCGGCCCCGCACGCTCCGCGGTGTTCCACGCAGCGGAGGGCGCTGAGAGCTTCCTGAAGGATTTCGTGTGAGTATGTACCGGTAAGTGTGGCGACGAAACCGACGCCGCAGCTGTCACGCTCTTGACGGTTGAAGGGAGATCGATTCATGCAAAGAACACCTTTATTATCAGTACAAAAAAACCGGGCGATTCGCAAGCGGGAAGATGCGACTGCAATGCGGAGGAGCAGGCAGCGTTATCCGGTCCGGCGCGGCTCTTGAAGCTTGTCCGTTTTATTGCTACATTTTTCGCACTCTGCTCTGGAGAGGTGGCCGAGCGGTTGAAGGCGCTAGTCTCGAAAACTAGTATAGGCGTAAGTCTATCGAGGGTTCGAATCCCTCCCTCTCCGCAGAACTTCAGTATCCACGGCGTTTCCAACAGCTTACCGGTTAGCGACTTGTCCGCGTGTCCAATTCGTCCCCATCGTTCAGGGATACACAGGGAAAGCGAATGCGTCCCAACATCATCCGTTCCCTCTTCAAGTGTGCGGTGGAGTCAGAATACCTGGCAAGGAACGCTGCATCCAAACTGGAAATACTCCGAATCGCATCTACAGGACGGCCCTGTGAAACTCTTGCGTAGACATTCAGAGAGCACGTTTGAGCTGACTGAATAATGTGTCTGCTTCTGGTTGCCATAGAAGGATCCCAATTCGGGTTCCCCTTTTTTATCTTCCCGCCTCCGGTTTGATGCCCAACGAATGACAGATTTTTCTGCTGGTGTTGCCGCAGACCCGAACACGTGACTCCCACTCCCCCGACCTTTTCTTCAGTTCCGCATACTTCCCGTGAGTAGACTATTGATAGAGTCACTGACGCAGAGTACATTTCCCATCGTGCAGATAGGTCGACAAGCGGTTGAGCTGCTGTGGCTTACGTGTCATACCTGGGAGCGCAGGTTCTCGCTTGTCCGATGTTTGCACCATTTCTCGCCGGGGGCGAGTGACTGCCTTTGCATGTCCACCACCGATGTAACAAGCTGGCAGGCATCTCGAACGGGTACCAGGAAATGCATCTTCTTCTCGGCTTTGACTGAACCCGAAGCGTGAGACTCATCAGGTACCAACCATCGTGAATATCGCCTTCAGGAGGAAATTATGAAGACTTCGCCGATCATTGTACTAGCCAGTCTGTGCCTAGCGACGCTGCCCCTTCACTCTCAACCAGTGATGCATGCTCGACAACAAAACGTATCCGGAACTCTCTCGAACTATCACGCGAGGTTTGGCTCAGGTCCAAGGAAAACAGCTGTTCCTAATAGTCAAGTCTATCTTCCCGATGCATTAACTCTTTATTCAATGAGTGATACGCTACGCATGAGTGCTTCTTATGACTCGAGGGGTTCGAACGATACAATAGTAGTACAGGTATGGTTAAGCGGGCATTGGGTAAATTATTCGCAACAAACCTGGACATCCCTGGGTTCGAATGAAAACAATCTTACTCTGCAGCAGACGTGGTTGAATGGACAATGGACGAATGTAGAGCTGGACAGTTCAACGTATGATGCACGCGGAAATATGCTTGTCCATTTGTCCAAGTACTGGTCTCAAGGAGCATGGAAGGATTCGCTGCTGAGCAGTCGTATCTACGATGCAAATGGGAACATGCTTACGAATGTGGGTTGGGTCATGATGAATAACCAATGGACGAATTCGTGGCGAGGCACCTACACCTACGATGCAAACGGAAACGAACTTAGCTTTAGGGATGAGGGATGGGGTAATGGTCAGTGGGTGAATATGGAAATGTGGACTTACACGTACGATGGAAATGGGCACATGCTCACCTTCTTGTCGCAGGATTGGAATGGGCAATGGCGAAATGCAACACTATCCACCTACACCTACGATGTGAACGGAAATATGCTTAGTAATCTCTTCCAGATCTCGGCTAACGGGCTATTGACAAATTATACACTCCACACGTACACCTACGATGCGAGTGGAAAAATGCTTACAGATTGGTCAAAGGGATGGACAAATGGAGCGTGGATGAATGGATCGCTCTA
>PMJR01000072.1 GCA_003158475.1 Ignavibacteriota bacterium
GTCTGAGGCCTCCTCCCTGGCGGGACATCTCAAGCTCGACAACCTCATCGTCGTGTACGACGACAATCATATAAGCATTGACGGCGACACGGCGCTGGCGTTCGATGAGGATGTCGCGAAGAGGTACGAGGCATACGGCTGGTTCGTGCAGACGGTCGGCGGTGACGGCAATGACATGAATGCGTTCCGCACGGCAATAGGCGCTGCACGGAAGGAAAAGACGCGTCCCTCGCTCATAAAGCTGCGGACGCATATCGGTTACGGCAGCCCCCACAGGCAGGACACCCCGGAGGCGCATGGCCAGCCCCTCGGCGAGGATGAAGTGGCCCTGACAAAGCGCCGTTACGGATGGGATCCGGAAAAGAAATTCTACGTTCCCCCCGAGGTCGCCGAATACATGCACGGTCAGGCCGCAAAGGGGGAGGCGCTGGAGAAGGAATGGAATGCCCTCTTTGACCGGTATGCTTCACGGTATCCGGCGGAAGCGGAAGAATTCCGTCGAGCTGCGGCACGGCAGCTCCCCGCTGATTGGGAGAGGATCTGGCGCGAATCCGTCCCATCGTTCGATCCCACCGCGCCCGTTGCCACGCGCGAGGCACAGGGGAAACTCCTCGATGCGCTCATGCCGAAACTCCCGCTCGTGATCGGCGGCTCGGCCGACCTGACCCCCTCGAACAATACCCGCTTCAAGGGTGCCGTGGACTTCAGCCCTGCGCACCGCGAGGGACGGTACATCCGGTACGGTGTGCGGGAACATGCCATGGGCGCGGTGATGAACGGGATCTCCGTGAGCGATATGGTGATCCCCTACGGCGGGACCTTTTTCGTTTTCAGCGACTACATGCGGCCGGCGCTCCGTCTGGCCGCTCTCTCGAAGTACCCTGTGATATTTGATTATACCCACGATTCAATCGGGCTCGGGGAAGACGGGCCGACCCACCAAGCCGTCGAGCATCTTGCCGCGCTCCGTGCCATGCCCGGTCTCATAACCATCCGTCCCTCCGACGCGACGGAGACGATGGCGGCCTGGAAGTTCGCTCTCGAGCACCGGACGGGACCGGTCGCGATCGTGCTCACCCGACAGAAGCTTCCCGTGATCGACAGAACGGAATTCCCTCCCGCTCATAACCTCGCCCGCGGAGGCTACATCCTCGCCGGTGCTCCGGATCCATCGATAATACTAATCGGGACAGGCTCCGAAGTATCGCTTGCCTTGAGCGCCTACGAGACTCTGACCGCCGAAGGCGTGAAGGCCAGAGTCGTGAGCCTCCCCTCGTGGGATCTTTTCGAGAAACAGCCGGACGCGTACAGGGAAAGCGTCTTGCCGCCGGCGGTGACGGCCCGCGTCGCGGTCGAGGCGGGCGTGAGACTGGGATGGGAGCGATACATCGGCCTGCGGGGAGAGTTTGTGGGGATGAGTTCGTACGGCGCTTCGGCACCGGCTGATGCCGCCTACAAGGGGTTCGGCATCACCGTCGGGGCGGTGGTGGCCGCAGCACGAAAGGTCCTTCAATGAAAGTCGCCTTCGCCGCGGATCACGCCGGGTTCGACATGAAACAGTGGCTTATCGCCGCCCTGGCGGAGGACGGGTACGAGCTTATCGACCTGGGGACGCACAACCGGGAACCTGTCGACTATCCGGATTATGCAAGGGCGCTCGGCGAGGCGATCCTCGGGGGACGGGCCGAACGGGGGATATTTGTGTGCGGGAGCGGCGTCGGCGCCTGTGTTGCGGCAAACAAGATAAAGGGAATACGCGCCGGAACGTGTCATGACAATTATTCCGGCCACCAGGGGGTCGAGCACGACAACATGAACGTCCTCTGTCTGGGCGCACGTGTCATCGGGACGGCTCCCGCGCTTGAAATTTCCAGGGCATTCCTGGCCGCACAATTTTCGAATGAGGAGCGGCATGCACGCCGCGTCGCGAAAACAAGAGACATTGAACTGAACCAGCGGTAAAAGGGCCCGCGAATGAAGAATGCATTGAAGGAGCTCGAAGAACTCGGCCAGAGCATCTGGTACGACAACATCAGTCGTTCGCTCGTCACGAGCGGCGCGCTGCGCCGGCTTGTTGACGAGGGGTTGCTCGGGATGACGTCCAACCCGACAATATTCGACAAGGCGATAACGGGGAGTGCCGACTACGACACGCAGCTCCGCGACATCCTCGTGAAGAACCCGGGCGCCGCGACCGCGGAGATCATTCAGGCGCTCATGGTGAAAGACATACAGATGGCGGCCGATGTCCTCAGCGTCGCCTACGACCGGACCGGAGGAGGGGACGGCTACGTCAGCGTGGAAGTGACGCCGACAAAGGCACGGGACACTGAGGCCACGAACGCAGAGGTCCGGCAGCTTGCTTCCCGGATCGACCGGAAAAATGTCATGGTCAAGATCCCTGCGACAAAAGAGGGACTCCCGGCAATCACCCGGGCGATCAGCGAAGGGTACAACATCAACGTCACGCTCATATTCTCGGTCCGTCGGTACAAGGAAGTGGCCGAAGCCTACATCGCCGGACTTGAACAGCGGGCGAAAGAGGGGAAAACAGTCTCCGGTATCGCCTCCGTCGCCAGCATATTTGTCAGCCGCATCGACACGCTCGTCGATGATCTCCTGGGGAAGAAAATCGCCGGAGAGAAAGACCCGGCCGCCGTCTCCCCCTTGAAAGGATTGCTCGGCAAGGTCGCGGTGGCGAATACGAAACTGGTCTATCAGGCATTCAAGGAAATCTTTGAAGGCCCGCGTTTTGCCCCCCTCCGCGCGAAAGGAGCGAAAGTCCAGAGGCCGCTCTGGGCCAGTACCGGGACGAAGAATCCCGCCTACAGCGATCTCCTGTACGTCGAGACGCTCATCGGCCCCGACACCGTCAATACGGTTCCCCCGGCGGCGTACACGGCCATACTCGATCACCTGCATCCCGCCCGCACGGTCGAGAGCGACCTCGAAGGAGCGAAGAATGTCCTCGCCGGGCTCGCTGCCTCGGGGATCGACATCAATGCCGTGACGGATACGCTGGAGGAGGACGGGGTGGCGGCGTTCGAAAAATCGTTCGACGGCCTTGAGAAATTCCTCCAGCAGAAGAAAGTCCGGTCCGCCGAAGTTACCGCGGGCTGATTCTTACGAATGAAGATCGTAACCTGGAACGTCAACGGCATACGGGCGCGCGCGACCGCCTTCGAACATTGGGTCCAGGCCCACCAGCCCGACGTCCTTTGCCTGCAGGAAATCAAAGCCCACCCTGACCAGATCCCCGGAGGGATACGGGAGATCCGTGGTTACACGTCTCACTGGCACGGTGCCCGCGGCGGCTACAGCGGCGTCAGCATCCACGTGAGCGAATCCCTCGGCGAGGCGGAATACAGCGTTCCCCACTTTGATGAGGAGACACGCGTTCTCCAGGCGCGCGTCGGAGGGTTGACCGTCGTGAACGTCTACACACCCCTCGGACAGAAAAGCTACAGTCAGAAGATCGAATTTCTCGGTTCGCTCGTGCATTACATCGACGCGCTCTGTTATGAGGGGGAAAACGTGATCCTGTGCGGGGATCTGAACGTCGCGCACCGCAACGCCGATATCCACCCGGAAATGTACGTCGAGGACATGCTCTGTACCCGGCCCGACGAGCGTTCAATGATCGATGCACTGCATCGCCTCGGCCTGAAAGATCTCTTCCGTCACCATCATCCCGATGACGCTCATGCGTATTCCTGGTGGCCATACTACGGCGGGGCGAGGGCGCGAAACGTGGGGTGGCGGATCGACTACATATTTGCCCCTTCCGCCATAGCAGGGACCTCCACCGGGTGCTGGATTCAGCGTGAGGAATCGAGTTCGGACCACTCTCCCGTCATTGCGGAGATCGGACCCCCGCCCACGCCCGGGAAGACTTCAAGAAAAACCTCCAGAAATGTGAAATGATGGACCCGCACGACCGTCTGCTCGGTTACTACTATTTCGGGTTCCATTCCGCGCTTGTACGGTACAGGGTGCTGACGATCCAGGGGTGGGTAGTGACAGCGTTCGGCGCGGCGGGACTCCTTGTATTCTGGCGGGATGGGAGCGATCTCTTCACCATCGCGGTTGCTCTTTGTGCCGCGGTCGCCGGACTCTCGCTCGTCCACCAGAGTGTCGCCGCTCTTGACCAGTACGTCCGAGTTCCCTACCCCGGGCCGGCTCACGGGTCATGTCCCGCCGAAATCGCGGAAGGCGTCGGGGAGTGCGCACGGCTCATGGAGGAGATCGACAGGGGAGGATGGCAGGAAGCGTATGCCGCATTCCGTGCGCTGAATGATATGGCGGAACGCTTCTCATTCCCCCCCCTCCGGTAGTCGCGCTCGATCGCGTTTTCATAGCGGGCGGAACCGACAGTCCCGGCCCGCCACAAAGACAATCCATCGGAGAATCCCATGGGCAGCCGCGTAGAGGAGTTCAACGAGTTCCGCTCAAGAATGAACAGCCGGATACTCGGGATCGACAACCGTGCGATCAAGCGGTTCTTCGGCGTCGATACGCTCACGTACGAGCCGGGGGCGCTTGACACGAAAACAAAAGAGATGCTCGGGCTCGTTGCATCCATGGTCCTCCGCTGCGACGACTGCATCTCCTACCATGTCCAGCAGTGCAAAAAGGAAGGAGTCACCGACCCGGAAATGCATGATATCTTCAGTGTTGCCCTCGTCGTGGGGGGTTCGATCGTCATCCCGCACATGCGCAGGGCGGTGGCCTTTCTTGATGAGCTGAACGAACGGGGTCCTGCATGACGGGGGGGAGACGTGCCGCGGCGACCCTGGCATGGGTGGCGATCTTTTCTGTCGCCTTTGCCTTTGTGGAGGCGAGCGTTGTGATCTACCTGCGGGCCCTCTACTACCCCGAAGGGTTCGCTTTTCCGCTGAAGCTGATCCCGGCCGGCTATCTTCGTGTTGAGACTGCGCGGGAAGCCGCCACGATCATCATGCTGGCGACGCTCGGCGTCATCGCAGGGTGGAGGCCATGGGAGAAATTCGGATTCTTTCTCTTTGCATTCGGCATCTGGGATATTGCATTCTATGCCTGGCTTCTCGGCACGGTCGGTTGGCCAGGGTCCCCGTTCGAATGGGACATTTTGTTCCTCATTCCGCTTCCCTGGATCGGCCCGGTGATTGCCCCGCTGGCGATATCCCTGCTCATGACGATCTTCGGCGGGATGATGGTGCTCCGCTCGGCGGGAGAGAGGCGTTTTCATCCCGGCGCGGTCTCATGGGTCCTCGGGGGGGTGGGTACCTCGCTTATCCTCTATTCCTTCATGGTTGACACGGATGCCGGAATGAGGGGCGCATCCCCGGCCCCCTATCATTACGGGCTCTTTGTTGCAGGTCTGATCGCATTCATCGCCGGGTTTGTTTTTGCATGCCGTCCACCCCGGACCGTTCCGGGTCGTGGGAACGCACAATGAACCCCTGTTGACAGGTTCTCTCCCATGAAACCCCTCCGTGTGCCACTTTTGGCCTTAGCCCTTTTCATTGCTCCGTTTGCCTCCTCCCAGTCTCCTGACGGTCCGTGGGTAGGATCGATAAGCGTGCTGGGGACAGAATTGAAGATAATGGTGACATTCGCAACGAAAGGGGATTCAGTTTCGGCAAGCATTGACATCCCTCAGCAGATGGCGCTGGGTCTTCTGCTCCGGAATGTCTCCTGGCGACCGCCGAAAACACATTTCGAGCTCCCCGCCGGTCCGGGACTCGCGGTGTTTGACGGGACCATTGTGAAGGAGACCATAAACGGGGAATTCACGCAGGCCGGAATATCAGGGACATTCCGCCTTGAAAGGGGAAAGGACGTCCGTGCGGCTGCACCCCCCGCGCCTCCGGAGCCCCCTCCTCCGTACAGTGTGGAAGAAATCACATTCAATGCCGACAGTGTGAGAATTGCAGGGACGCTTACCATCCCTCCCGGAAAGGGACGGCATCCCGCGGTCGTGTTGATAACCGGGAGCGGTCCCCATAACAGGGACGAGGAGCTACTCGGGTTCAAGACGTTCCGGATTATCGCGGACCATTTCACGAGACACGGACTGGCGGTCCTCCGGTGTGATGACCGGGGCGTGGGTGGATCGACGGGAAGCAAGACTCTTTCAACAACCGCTGATCACGCTGACGACGTGCTGGCAGCCGTGAAACTTCTTCAGGGACGTCCCGACATCAATCCGGCGCAGGTCGGTCTGTGCGGACACAGCGAAGGAGGGATCATTGCCCCCATCGTCGCTGCGAAGTCGAAGGACGTTGCATTCATTGTTCTGATTGCCGGCCCTGCGGTTACCGGGGACAAGTTGATTCTGTTCCAGCTTGAGGTGCTGATGAGGGGGGGCGGAGCAGGCGAGGAGCAGATTCGAAAGTCGCTCGATCAGCAGCGCCGATTGATCGAATGTGTCCGCACCGGGAGAGGATGGGATCTGATGGCCGAAGAACTCAGGAAGGAGATTGCCGCCAGCTTTGCATCACTCCCCCCGGGAACACGGGAGGGGATCGCCGATTCCGCGGCGTTCGTGAATAAGAATGTGGAAACGAGCCTTGCGGCTGCGCGGACCCCCTGGGTCAGGTATTTGATCGAATGCGATCCCGTGCCGACGCTCCATGATGTTTCGTGTCCTGTGCTGGCGATATTCGGCGAGCTGGACATGCAGGTCCCGGTCAGTTTGAACAGAAAGCCGATGGAAGCAGCGCTGGCGAAGAGCAAAACAAAGGACTGGAAGGTTGAAGTTTTGCCGAAGGCCAATCACCTGTTTCTCACGGCTGTGACCGGCTCTCCGGCGGAATACGCGACCCTCGAAAAGAAATTCGTTCCCGGTTTTCTTGACCTTATGACGGACTGGATTACGAAGAGGGTATCCGTTTTGTCTGGCGGCGCTGGGGGACGGGGAAACTGACCGAATTGAGACGGGACTGATTCAACGCGCGATGGCTTGCCGCTCCGCTTGCAGGGACAAGGTACATTGCCGCCAGCTCCCCCCGAATCCCCATGCTGTGTTCGTAGCGGAACCCCCCCTTGAGCGCGGTCCCTTCCGGGGGGAAGCACTCCTTGAACCACTCTTCCCCCACGCAGTACAGGTTGCACAGGTGCCACAGGACTCCGGGCTTCGGGACGCACTGGTTTTTCTCCCACCGTTCAACGCCCACCCACGTATAGCCTATCATGGAGCCCACTTCCTTGAGCGTATAGCCGGCGGAAATCCTGGCCGCGCGTAGCCTGTCGCCGAACGTGCGGACGTGCGCCCGCTCCTCGATGATCCGGTCGACCGCTTTCTCAATTTCGAGAACCTTTCCCTGCGACAGTATCGTCCTGTAATGGACGACCTGCCATGCATACTGCCGGGAAACTCCAAGACTTTCCGCAAGGTATGATAGCGTAATCCCCCACGGCTTCATCTTCCTGATGATCCTCTGCACAACTTCGTCCACCTCCGGTACACGCCTCATCGCACCCGAGCTCCTTCGCATGCTTATTGAAACCGCCCGCATCTGTTATTTATACGATTTGCGAGGGGAAAAGTTGGGTGGCGCGACATTACCGAATTGTAAAATCGTGAGGTCATTCTTACTCATCTGCATGTTATTCTGTTCCGGCGCGATTGCCGACCCTGTCAAATGACCTATATTGCGGCAATTTCGGCCGGCGTAGAGTCATGGTATGCTTCTTGCGATAACTCCCTGTGACGAAACAGGTTCGGCCGCCGGACGACCGGAAAAGGCCGATCGAATGCAGGACAGTATGCCATACGGAGCAGGCCATGGGATTAGGACAAATGATGCTGTCGGTTCTGGCGGTGGGAATGCTCGCAACCATCATGCTCACAGTCAACACGAACGTGCAGGACAACAACAACGCGGTCCAGATGTCGCAGTATCGCATCATGGCGTCGTCACTTGCGACTTCCACGATCCAGCGGGCGACCGGCCTCGCATTCGACCAGAACTCCGTCAGCAACAATATCACCTCCACGTCGGGACTGACACCCGCCGGTGCTCTGGGCGTGGAGACCGGCGAGATCGACTCGGTCGAGAATACGTTCAACGATTTTGACGACTACAACAAGTTTCACAAGTGGGTGAAGGGCGATTCGATCTTCTTCCGGTCGGCGGACTTTTACGTGCACTCCACGGTTGACTACGTCCAGATCACGGGGAATGCGATCGTCACGTCTGCCTCTCCTACGTACACAAAGCGCATCATTGTGTACGTCTCGAGCCCTTACATGGCGACTGACACGATCACTGCATCGACGCTGTACAGTTACTGGTATTTCCGATAAACCGGAAAAGGAGCCGGCACAATGGGATTTTCAACGATAATAGACCTGATCGGATCTTCGGTGATCTTCGGGTGGCTCTTCCTCATCACGCTCACCGCCAAGCAGGCGAACAACGAAGATCTCCAGACGAACCAGGGAGAGCTTCTCTGCCAGCAAAACCTCGTCGAGCTGACGAAGCTGCTGGAATACGATTTCAGGAAGATCGGCTACTGCAAGGAGCCGGACCGGCTCCCGAATCCGACGCTCGCAATCCTCCTTGCGGACTCCACGAAGATCAAGTTCCTCACGGACCTGGACATCGACGGCACCGGGCCTGACGGGATCGTCGACTCGCTCTACTACTATCTCGGCTCCACCGGAGGGATGATGAACAACGGGAACACCCGGATACTCTACCGGGTCGTCAACAATCTCCCCGCCGCGGGTTCGAACCTGGGCGTCACAAGCTTTAAGCTCACGTACTACGACCAGGCGAACAACGTCATTGCGACTCCCGTGCCGGCGGCAAAGCTCCAGACCATTTTTTCGATACAGATTTCGATAAGCGTTCAAAATGTCGTCGCGAACGCTCTCGCGCAGACTGCGCCGGTGAATCAGCAGTTTCAGACTGCTTTCTACCAGCAGAGGCGGCTCTCAACTGTGAATTACTTGAATCGCTAGGAGGCCCTATGGGCAGGCAGGCACTCATAATGGTGGTTGCGTACAGTCTGGTCTTTCTCATGACCGGTGCGTTGATGGCGAGTGGGACCGTCGACGCGTTTAATAACGCGATGGACTACAACGACACAGGAACGGTCCAGAACATCGCGATATCGGGCGCAAACCTGGGGGCGAACTACGTATTTCTCAACAAACCCGGACTGGCCGGCAACATGTGGTGGACCGGATGGACGACCCCCATCTCGTACAACGGTGGGACGTTCACTGTGAGAATGGACTCTGTGCTGGACATGTACGGGAAATGGGGACGCCTCCAGATGACGACCGTGGCGTCGTACAATAACACCAACTATACGGTCACCGTCCTCTTCAATCCGAGCCAGTTCTCGAAGTTCGCGCTGTACGCGGGATCCATGACCGGCGTTTATTTCGAGCCGTCGGACTCGGTGTTCGGTCCCTGCCACATCGAAAGCACCCTGAATTACGGCAATCCCTCGGGCGGCACGATGACGTACGGCGCGTATTTCGGGGGGAAGGTCACGACGAAGAGCGGCATTGCGGGCCTTACAAGCCCGGCGGTACTCCCCACATTCGCACAGGGGATACAGAACGGCGTCAGCATCCCGCTGTCGCTCAACACCACGCAGCTCGTCACCGAAGCCGCCGGAAACCTGTTCTCGGGCGGATCGCTCTACCTGACGCTCAAGGACGACAGCGTCTCCTACAAGACGTCGCTCGCCGGGCCTGTGACGACGAAGGCGATTTCGCAGATTGCGCCGAACGGTGTCATTGCCATTGACAAAGGGACGCTTTACGTCCAGGGTGAGCTGAGCAAACCGCTGACCGTCGCTTCGCTCAGGACTTCAGGCTCGACGGGCGGCACGGTCGTCGTCAAGGACAACGTCACGTACAAGACGGATCCGCGGACGGATCCGACGTGCCAGGCTATGCTCGGCATCGTCGGCTACAGCACGATAAACATCGACACCACCGCGGGGCACAGCAGCTTCACCGTGCAGGGGTCCATGTATTCCCAGACGGACGGAGTCCAGGTTGTGAACTATAATACGCGGCCCCGCGGCAATCTGTACGTCCTGGGCGGGTGGTGCGGAACGCAGATCTATGCGACGTCCAACGGCACGACGGCCGGCCTCCCTGTCAACGTCACGTACGATGAACGCTACAGGGTCAGCGCCCCCCCGTATTTCCCGGGGACGAACACGTACCAGATACTTTCGTGGTATGAGTAGCGGAGAGTCACTCTGTTAAGGATTCCGGGGGCTGGCGGTCATCGACTGTCAGCCCCCTCGTATTCTGCGCCGCCTCAGATCTGTATCGCCTTCCACTTCCCCCTCTTGAAATAATACCAGGTGACACCCGCGATAAGCGTCTCCGCGATGGGTATGGCAGCGAGGGCTCCCGAGGATTTCATGTGGAACCCCTCCGCCAGCAGATAGGCGAGCGGGATCTGGAACAGCCAGAAGCAGACAAAATTGATCACCGTCGGGGTTCTCGTGTCCCCCGCGCCGTTCAAGGCCTGCGTCATGACCATGGCGATTCCGTACAGTATGAACCCCGACCCGAATATCTCGAGCGCCCGGGTGCCGTATTCGATGACCGCTTCATCCAGTGTGAACAACCGGACGATGGGATTGGAAAAGAAGAGGAAGAGCAGCATCACGAGCCCCATCAGTATGGAATTGTATTTCGCGATGAGAAGTACGCTTTCCTCCGCTCTCTGAGGCTGTTTCGCCCCGAGGTTCTGGCCCACGAGCGTCGCACCCGCATTGCTCAGTCCCCAGGCGGGCAGAATGAAGAATATGAAGCTCCGGAGAGCGATCTGGCAGCCGGCGGACGCCGTTGTTCCCCCGGTTTCGGCGACAAGACGCACGATCATGATCCAGCTCCCGCTCGAAATGATGAACTGGAGTGCGGCAGGCCAGGAAATGCTTATGAGAGACCCGACGACGCCTGCATCAAACGCGAAATGCTTCGCGTGGAGTTTCAGGAGTCCGCTTCCCCTGAACAGGTGATACGACTGAAAGAGGACCCCCGAGCTTCTCCCGGCAACCGTTGCTATCGCGGCCCCCTTCAGTCCGAAGAAGTGAATAAACAGGGGGCACAGGACGATATTCACCCCGCTCGCGATCCAGAGGCTTCTCATTGCCATGGCGGGATCGCCCGCCCCGCGGAACAGGCCGTTGATGAGAAACAGGAGTATGATTGCCAGGCTGCCGCCGAACATGATGCGCGTGAATACGGCGCCCTGCTGAACGACGTCTTCACTCGCGCCCATCAGTGTGAGAATGTCCCCGGCGAACGTCATCCCCGCAACGCTCAGGAGGAGCGCCACGATCAGGGCGACGAGGAGCGACTGGGCTCCGGCGTGAGCCGCTCCTTCGTGATTGGTCTCGCCGATCCTCCGTGCGACGATGGCCGTGGCTGCCGTGCTCAGTCCGAACGATATGGAATACACGATCGTGATGACCGATTCCGTCAGTCCGACGGTCGCGATCGCGTTCCGGCCCAGTTTCCCCACGAAGAACATNNCTCCTCGCTTCTGAGCGACTGCCTTATGGTGGCAAGCAGTGTCTTGATATTGTCTGTTAGGGTCCGCGCTTTCATTGTCTGCCGGTCGTCAACAGTCTGGGGATTTGCCGCGTTGGGGGGCTGCCGATGTACTTGCGTGAAGCGCAAGAATCAAGCCGGATTGAGAATAACAAATCTGATGGGATCGGCGTACGTTCCGGTCTCCTCCGGGAAGTCTTCAGTAAGCGACCTTCGCAAAATACCAGTTGTATCCCCACGACGTCAATCCGTCGATCTTCCGCAGATCGTGGAGGTCACTCTTCGTCATCCCCTCCGACTGGTGCTCGAGATACTGGAAATTCGAATACCATCCGATGACATACTGCACTCTGCGCTCCCTGAGAAACGACAGGCACCTGAACCGCAACAACGCCTCATAGCATGAACTGCTGACGACGCCGTCGAGATTGATGACGGTAAGGCTGTCGGCGAAATAGCCGAGCGCTCCGCT
>PMJR01000097.1 GCA_003158475.1 Ignavibacteriota bacterium
CTTCTCCGCGTGGAAGCGGTCAACGAGGAGAATCCCGACGTCATCCGCGAACGCGTCCTCTTCGACAACCTGACGCCGCTCTACCCGAACTCCGACATCAAGCTCGAGACCGCTCCCGGCGAATACTCCATGAGGATCATGGATCTCCTCGCCCCGATCGGCAAGGGGCAGCGCGGAATGATCGTCTCCCCGCCGAAGGCGGGCAAGACGATTCTCCTTCAGAAAATTGCCAACAGCATCACGCGGAACCACCCGGAAGTGAAGCTGATCGTCCTGCTGATCGACGAACGTCCCGAGGAAGTGACGGACATGGAGCGTTCCGTGAACGCCGAGGTCGTGAGTTCCACGTTCGACGAACCCCCGGAACGGCACGTCCAGGTTTCGGACATGGTCCTGGAGAAGGCGAAGCGGCTCGTGGAGGCGAAAAAGGACGTCGTCATCCTCCTCGACAGCATCACACGCCTGGCGAGGGCGCACAACACGGTTGTTCCGCACTCGGGAAAGATTCTCTCCGGCGGTGTCGACGCCAATGCACTCCACAAGCCGAAGCGTTTCTTCGGCGCCGCGCGCAATATCGAAGAGGGGGGTTCCCTGACGATCGTCGCCACGGCACTTGTCGAGACGGGAAGCCGCATGGACGAGGTGATATTCGAGGAGTTCAAGGGAACCGGCAACATGGAGATCATCCTCGACCGGAAGCTGAGCGACAAGCGCATATTCCCGGCCATGGACGTCAACCGCTCCGGAACCCGGAAAGAGGAACTGCTCATCGACGCAGACGATCTGAACCGGATCTGGATACTGCGAAAACTTCTCTCCGACTTCAACACCGTCGAGGCGATGGAGTTTATGATCGAAAAAATGCGGGGGACAAAATCAAATAAGGAGTTCCTCCGTTCGATGAGCAGCTGATTCCCCCCGCCGAAAACTCACCATGGATATACGTACAGTCTGCGTCGTCGGAGCCGGCACCATGGGAAACGGCATTGCCCATGTGTTCGCGCAGTACGGGTTTGCCGTCACTCTGAACGACGTGAGGCAGGACTTCCTCGATCGNNCCTCGCCGCGGGATCCGCCGGAGCCGATATCGTCATCGAGGCCGCCACCGAGCACGCGGAGACAAAGAAAGAGATTTTCCGCCGGCTCGACGCCGCCTGCCGCCCCGGGGTCATACTCGCCTCCAACACCTCCTCCATTTCGATAACGGAAATCGGCGCGGTGACGAAACGCCCGGACCGGGTTATCGGCATGCACTTCATGAACCCCGTCCCGCTGATGAAGCTCGTCGAGGTGATCCGCGGGCTGTCGACGTCGGCCGCCACGTTCGCCGCGGTGAAGGAGCTTTGCGAGAAGCTCGAAAAGACCCCCGTGGAGGTAAACGACTACCCGGGATTCGTCTCCAACCGGATACTCCTCCCGATGATCAACGAGGCAGTCTGCTGCGTGATGGAAGGCGTGGCCGCGCCGGAAGCGATCGACACGGTGATGAAACTCGGCATGAACCATCCGATGGGCCCCCTGGCGCTTGCGGACTTTATCGGGCTTGATGTCTGCCTCGCAATCATGAATGTCCTGTACGACGGTCTCGGCGATCCGAAATACCGTCCGTGTCCGCTCCTGAAGAAAATGGTTGCGGCCGGCCAGCTCGGCCGGAAATCGGGACGCGGTTTCTACGAATACCCTCAGAAATAGTCCAGGACTCCCAGAGAGCACACCGTACGGCGACCGAATGGATTTCTCACTGAGCGAAACGCACACCATGATCCGGGAAACCGCCCGGAAGTTTGCGGACGAACGGATCGCTCCGGGAACGATCGATCGGGACGAGAAGGAGGAATTCCCGCGCGAGATCATCAGGGAGCTGGGCGCGCTGGGGTTCATGGGGATGATGGTGCCGGAGGAGTGGGGAGGGAGCGGACTCGATACGACAAGTTATGTCTTTGCCCTGGAGGAGATATCCCGCGTGGACGCCTCTGTCGGCGTCATCATGTCCGTGAACAACTCCCTGGTCTGTTACGGGATCAACAAAGACGGGAGTCAGGAACAAAAGGAGATGTATCTGAGGGACCTTGCTTCAGGAAAGAAGCTGGGAGCGTTTGCACTCTCCGAGCCTGAAGCGGGGAGCGACGCTTCGAACCAGCGGACCACCGCGGTGCGGGACGGAGATTCCTACGTACTCAACGGATCGAAGAACTGGATTACGAACGGTTCGACCGCCGACCTTGTGCTGGTGATGGCAGCGACGGACAAATCAAAGGCGGCCAAGGGGATAAGCACATTCATTGTCGAGAAGGGAACCCCGGGGTTCGCCGTGGCGAAGAAAGAGAGGAAGCTCGGCATTCGGAGCTCCGATACGGTCTCCCTTGCTTTCACGGAATGCAGGGTTCCCGCCGTGAACCGCATCGGTGCGGACGGGGACGGATTCCGGTTCGCCATGAAAACCCTCGAAGGGGGGAGGATCGGCATTTCCGCGCAGGCGGTCGGGATCGCACAGGCCTGCCTCAACGCCTCTGTGCGGTATGCGAAAGAACGGAAGGCCTTCGACCGCCCCATCGCCGAGCTCCAGGCGATTCAGTTCAAAATCGCAGACATGGCGACGAATATCGACGCTTCCCGGATGCTCATGCTGAAGGCGGCGGCCCTCAAGGATGCAGGGAAACCGTTTGGCGCCGAAGCGGCGATGGCCAAANNGCGTCAAAAACCGCCGTTCAGAGCGCCCTTGAAGCGATCCAGATCCATGGCGGGTACGGGTATGTCCGGGAATACCTGGTCGAGCGTTATTTACGGGATGCCAAGATTACCGAGATTTATGAAGGGACGTCAGAGATCCAGAGGATTGTCATTGCCCGGTCCTTGCTAAAGTGATGCGCGGTTTGTACATTCGAGGTACGATTCAGCCATATTTCTCGGAGGATCTGAACATGAAACGTACTCCCCTGCTGGTTGTCGCAACAATGATGACTTTCCTCCTGGTGGTTTCTTCAGCCAGCGCCCAGACCCAATGGATTGTGGGCGGTCGGCTCGGGTTGTCCCTCTTCACGGTCGGCGGCGGCACAACATACAATTACTATTACGGTTCGTACGGGACGACAGCCAGTTCCATGCAGGCGGGTCTCCAAATCGGCCCGACGGCCGAGGTAGTATTCAACAAGCAATTCGCAGTCTGCACCGACCTCAACATCAATACACAGGCAGGCACACCCATCGAGTGGGCAAACACGTTTAAGATGTACTTTCCGGTCTCAGGATCGAAAATCAAGCCATATGCTGACTTTGGGTTCAACCTCTGGTTCTATACCGGGGGGCCCTATTTCGGCATCCGCGGAGGAGGCGGCGCATTGTTCCCGATTGCAAACCACCTGTATATCGCGGCCGACCTGCAGATCGGCCCAGTTTTCGCAACCGGCACTACGCCGTTCTACATTGCGATGACAAGCGGCATTCGTTACGAGATCCAATAGCCGGATTTGGAGTCTTTCCATTGAAAACCTGGGAGTCCGTTCAATCGGTCTGGTGAGGAGATTCCGCTACCGGTTAACCTGCAACATAGTCATCATACCAACAACCTATCAAGGAGACAAGATGATGAAATCCTTAATTACAACCTGCATCCTTGCATCGGTTCTGCTCCTGTGTTCGGGACAGGCCTTTGCTCAGACGGAATTCGGAATCGGCCCGATTGTGGGTGTGAACTTCGGGACTGCGTCGGTTACTCCTAACCTGGGCCTGGGTGTGACCCAGGGGGGACACACCGGCTTGATGATTGGTGCTCAGGCGGAGCTTGGTTTCGCGAAAATGTTCTACATCGTGATGGAGCCCCTCTATTGTGGAAAAGGGTTTTCAGCCACCTTTCAAGGCGGGACCGCGACAGCTACCGCCAGTGAGATTGATATCCCCGTTCTTTTCAAAGTCAAGTTCATGAAAGGGATAATTCGCCCGTATGCCTTTGCCGGTCCGGAGATCGGCTTCGTTATGTCATCCACGCTTAGCATTACCGGTCGAGCGGATCAGGACATCAAATCACAGATCTCTTCGACTGATTTTGCGATCGATTTCGGTGGCGGGGCCGAGTACAATGTCACTCCGAAAATAGGAATCACGCTTGATGTCCGCTATTCCGTCGGCGTTGGAAACATGGCAAATCCTCCGGCTGCCGGCACGGCGGTGGGGGGACTCGGATCCACGAATATAACTCTATCCGGATTCCAGGTTCTCGCGGGCGTCATGTTCCACGTAGACTAATCTTTACGGGTCTGCTCCTCTGTCGTCGCCGGACGCGCGCCGTTCCATATTTGGTTTTTGTCGGTTTACCAATATGTTACAGAAGTTGTGTCCGGCGGCACTTTATCAATAGCCCCAGATTATTTGCCGCATAGAGACTTGACATTCGCGGCATGATTTCTTATTATCCTCCGGGAAAATCAACACCCGACATCCAGCTCGTCGAATTCGTCTTGAAAAGCATCGGGAACCGGTACATCCAAGAAGCCAATCACGAATAACCACAAAGGGGAGGAGCGTAATGAAACAGATTTTAACAATTTCCGCGATTGTGTTGCTGGTGGCGGCGGTAGCGTTGCCCAGTATTGCAAGCGCGCAGGACAACGCATGGCACCAGAAGGACATGGTTCTTTCGGGTGGGGTCGGGTTCGGGATGTACGGGTTGTATGGTACTTCGTCCCTGCCTCCGATTTTCGTTGCATTCGAAACGGGTGTTGCAGAGAAGATCACGCTGGGTGGAATCGTAGCATACTCCGGTTCGACGAACGACTTCGTGTACGGGTCCTACAAGTACACCTATATCGTCATCAGCGCCCGGGGCGCGTACCATTTCCTGGAGCACAATCCGAAGTTTGACGCGTATGCCGGAGCAGGGCTCGGTTACAGCATCGTTTCGGCCTCTGCGACGTGGAGGGACGCTCAGGACCAGGCAGCTTTCGGCAACATCTACAGCGCATCCGCGAGCTACTTCTTCTTCGATGTGTTCCTCGGCGGCCGGTATTACTTCTCCCCGAAGTTTGCGGTACTCGGCGAAGTCGGCTACGGCGTAGGTTTCTTGCGCGTAGGATTGAGCTACAAGCTGAACTAGTTTTTCCTTCTTCTTCTGGCGAAAAAGGGGAGATGCCTCGCGTCTCCCCTTTTTTATAGGCTCTCCCTTCGGTACGGACTGGTTCTTCAATGAGCGTTCTTCCTCTTATCCTTTGGCTTCTCTGTGCGTCCGCCAGTGCCGATACAAGCAGCCGCGCATCAGTTCCGCCTTTACAGCCTCCTGTGACGCTCCGGTTCGCGGGGGACGTGCTCCTTGCCTCCCATTACGAAGCCCAGATGTGGGACAGCTCCGGGGCCACCTTTCGGGGTCTTTACCGGCTCGGGGGGGCGGACGCCACGGTGGTGAACCTCGAATGCCCTGTAACCACCCGTGGGATGAGGTTTCCCAAGCCCTACAATTTCAGAATGCACCCCCGTTTCCTTCCCACGTTGACCGGTGGAGGCATCGACATGGTCAGCATTGCGAATAACCACATCTACGACTACGGCCCCCGGGGACTTTTGGATACAATTTCTTATCTTGACTCTGTTGGAGTGCGTCACGTCGGTGCCGGTCGAAACATCGTGGAAGCACACCGCCCGGTAATAGACACCCTCAGGGGGCGTGAAGTCGCATTCCTCGCGTACTATGGAGGGAGTGAAGCACCGGGAGCCGGGAAATCTTCCCCCGGTGTGGCACGGCGGGATCTGGCAGAGGTCTGCCGGGACATCAGGAGCCTGAAGGATGGAGCAAGCTCCCGCTACATTGTCGTCATGCTCCACTGGGGGACCGAAAGGGCGACATCCCCGGACCGGGCCCAGATTGCTTTCGCCCACGCTCTCATCGACGCGGGAGCTGATGCTGTCGTGGGGCATCATCCTCATGTCCTCCAGGGGATCGAGCGCTACGGCCGGGGAGTGATCGCGTACTCGCTGGGCAATTTTGTGTTCGGTGGGAACGACCGGGATACGTACGACACAGGAATATTTGAGATCCGTTTGGGCGACGCGGGGGTGGGATATGCGTTCATTCCCGTCAGGATCGACCGCTGGCGAGCGAGCATTCTCCCGGGTGCGGATTCTCTCAGGTTGATCGGTTCGATGCGCAAATTGTCGTCAAGTTTTCCCAAGTCCATATTCACCAACTAGGAGACAGCATGAAATCCCGCGGATGTTTGATTGCGGCCGTGGTTCTCGGTGCGATAGCAGTGGTGGTGATCGGTGTGTTCATGTGGGGGGTCGGCGTCAGCAACCGGCTTGTGACACTCGACGAAGGTGTCCGCTCCGCGTGGAGCCAGGTGGAGAACCAGTATCAGCGCCGGGCAGATCTCATTCCCAATCTCGTGGAAACAGTAAAGGGATATGCCAACCAGGAACAGGATGTCTTCCTCGGTGTTGCGGAAGCGCGGGCGAAAGTGGGCCAGATGACGGTCACAAAGGAAGTCCTGGATGACCCGAAGACATTCGCGAAGTTCCAGGCGGCGCAGGACCAGCTGGGGTCGGCACTCTCCCGTCTGCTTGTGGTCTCGGAGAACTATCCGCAGCTTAAATCCAACGAGAACTTCCTCAGCCTTCAGACCCAGCTTGAAGGAACGGAAAACAGGATCACGGTTGAGCGGAAACGGTTCAACGACATTGTGCAGTCGTACAACACGACGATCCGTCAGTTCCCTGTATCGTTCATCGCCGGGTTCCGTGGGTTCCATGAGAAGCCGTACTTCCAGGCCAAGGAAGGGTCGGAGAACGCGCCTCAGGTGAAATTCTGACAGACCGGGAGCAAGCGCCGTTTATGGCTGCACTTCGACAATCCTTCGCCGGGCACATTCGCCGTCTGGTCCTCCGGGTGGGTTTCGCTCTTCCGCTCCTGGCGGTCATCTCCGCCACGTCTGCGGGTCAGGATACCTCGGTGCCGGAGCTGAAACACTATGCGACCGATCTCTCGGGAACGCTCTCCGGTGAACAGATCTCGCAGCTCGATCAACTCCTCTCGTCGTTCGACAAAACGACGTCGACCCAGGTGGTCGTGCTCATGGTCCCCTCGCTCAACGGAGATGATATTGAGGAGTACTCCCTCCGGGTGGCCGAAGCGAACAAGATAGGAAGGAAGGGAAAAGACAACGGCGTGCTGCTCCTCGTGGCCCGCAATGACAGGAAAGCGCGGATCGAAGTGGGGTACGGACTCGAAGGAGCTCTCCCCGATGCGCTTGCCGGACAGATCATACGTCAGGAAATCGGCCCGCATTTCCGCCAGGGGGACTATTACGGGGGACTGCGTGCCGGAGTCGAAGCAATTATGTCGGCCACAAAGAATGAATACAAGGCCGAGCCGGCGTCACATACCGGCCGAAGATCGTCGCCGGGCCTCTTTGTGGTGGTCATGGTGATCGTCATAATACTCAGGCTCGTGCGCCGTCGCTCCCGTGGCATTTTTTGGGGGGGCGGCCCCTGGCTGGGAGGGGGAGGCGGAGGGGGATGGGGGGG
>PMJR01000032.1 GCA_003158475.1 Ignavibacteriota bacterium
ACGATTGTTCAGGTCGATGACAGCGGACATCTGCCCGCCATATTCTGCCGAAAATCCTCCCGTAATGAAGGTTGCGCGTTCGATGACTGCAGGGTCCACAACCTCATTGAGACCTCCAAAAACTCCCAAGGGAACCGGCAGACCATCGACATAATACGTGAACTCTCCGTGCTGCCCGCGAATGTGCACTTCGCCCGTAGGGGCCCGGGCGGCTCCCATCACATTTTCCTGAATCAGCGTTGTCATGCGGGCGGTTGGCGGGACGTGATAAGTCTCGGCTTCAAACACCTGATTCCCGCTTCGCACATCAATATGGGATATGGCAAGTTCCCGGTCGGCAAGGACCTCCACTTCCTGGGTCGTTGTACCCTCTGCATGAAGCGCTACCCTGAAAACAGTATGCCGCGCGTCGACAAAGAGAGAATCTGTATATGTTCTGTAGCCAACGAACCAGGCTGTGATGCTGTATGTCCCCTCTTCGACATCATGAAAACGGACCTGCCCCACAGGATTTGTGGCATCGTCCGCGACAAACTTCCCTCCCCGACGCAGCACGACGTGTGCCAGTTCAATAGGGAGCTTCTCATCAGCATCCATGACAGTTATTCGGACCTGGAGGCCCCCGACCTTTGGAACCCCCAAGGGTTGTTCCCGGGCACCTGCGGGAGGGCTCATCCCGAGAACGACGACTCCGACCGAAATCAGAAGCTTCGCAGTTCTTACAATTCTTCCAGAATAATGGCGTCGCGGCATCATATTTGTATATACCAAATGATATTATTTAGGTTTACCTAATTGCAATATTAAGGATAATCCAGTACATTGTCAACATGAAGACAATTACATTTACCGAAGAGAACTATCTGAAGGCCATTTATGTCCTCTCAGGCGAGGCAACGGGCCGCATTGCCAATCAGTCAATCGCCAACAGGCTGGAGATAAATCCGGCCACAGTCACCGAAATGCTTCACAGGTTACGTGACAAAAGACTCATTGAATACAGCCGAACGGATGGGGCGAGGCTTACAAAAGTGGGGAAGGATCTGGCAACGAAGGTGGTCCGCAAACACAGGTTATGGGAGACATTTCTTGTTCAAAAGATGGACTTCACATGGGCTGAAGTGCATGAGGTTGCCGAACAGCTGGAGCATCTGCAATCCGACAAACTCATGGACCAGTTGGATAAGCTCCTCGGGTACCCGCAATTCGACCCACATGGAGATCCCATTCCGGATAAGCACGGGAAACTTCCCAGTTTGAAAGCTATCCCGCTCTCAGAACGGGGTCCCCGAAAGAAATATCGACTGGTGGCTGTTACGGACAATAACCCAGCGTTTCTCACCCTCTTGGACAAACTCGGACTTGCGCTCAATGATACCATCGAAATCATCGAGATCCAAGATTTTGACAAATCAATGAACGTCGTGCTTGACAGCAAAACCAAAGCAACGTTGAGTTGGGAAGTCAGTAATAATCTGTTGGTGGTTTAAGACTCAGGTATACGGATTGTCGTACGCACCTTGAGAGAGATGATCATGTCGGAAGCCCGAGGGAATAAAACAGAAGTCGCAACTGTGAAGCATCTATACAGGATTGCTTTCGCGCTTGCCCTTATTACGATCTTGTGCAGCAGTGTCGAGGCGCTTGTCTCAACTTACTTTGGTTATGAAGATGAAAGTTTAACTTTATTCGGTTTCGGGGCAGATAGTCTGATCGAAGTGGTCTCTGGATTTGGCATCGCACATATGATTCTGCGAATTCAGAGGCATCCCGAAAGCAAGCGGAACGATTTTGAGCGAACTGCTTTACAAATCACAGGGTATGCTTTTTACGTATTAGTAATTGGACTTGTTACTTCAAGCATCTACAATTTGTGGACAGGTCACAAACCAAGTACGACAATTGCGGGGATTGTCATTGCTGTGCTATCAATGGCAGCCATGTGGGCTCTAATTCACAAAAAAATAAGAGTAGGCCAACAACTAAATTCAGACGCGATACTCGCGGACGCGGAATGCACAAGAGTCTGCATTTATATGTCGCTTGTATTGCTCGCCGCAAGTGGGATTTATGAATTCACGAAGATTGCATTCGTTGATTCAATGGGATCTTTTGGACTTGCATATTTTTCATTTAAAGAAGGACAAGAGTGTTTCGCAAAGGCAAGAAGCAATAAGCTTTGCCCATGCGACGACAACTCATCGTGACGTTCAGCGGAACCAACCGATTGCATCGCAAGTGTTGTCGACCTTCCCTTTTGCGCCCTGGTCGGTCTCCAGGCCCGGGGACTTACCCATTACGTTCATGCCCAACAAACACTATCGGATATAAGCTTCGCAAGGAATTACAACCGCCATTTCGTCTATGTTCGATTGTCATCTCCGTTGCGTTCGATTCGACTGCATAGGAATATGAAGGTTCGGACACGGTTATGATTATGTACATATGAACAAATCAAAGCGAGAAGAAGACCGGGGCAATTCCACAAAGCAACCAGGTTTAACGACTCCCGGTGCTGCAAAAACTCCACATCCAATTCACCTGTCGCTTGAAGGGGTGCACGGCACTGTGGGTGTGCCGAATCTCGAAGCTGGTTTCTGGAAGCAATGGCGGGTATTTGTTGGTCCGGCGGTGCTGATCAGCGTCGGTTACATGGATCCCGGGAACTGGGGAACGGATCTCGCAGGAGGAGCAGAGTTCAAGTATGGTTTGCTCTGGGTGGTAGGCCTGGCGAGTTTTATGGCTGTCATCCTTCAAGTGATCTCCGCCCGCCTCGGTGTGGCCACCGGCAAGGACCTGGCACAATGCGGTCGAGATTATCTCCCAAAGTGGACCCGCTGGCCAAATTGGATCTCGATGGAAATTGCAGTGGGTGCGACAGATCTGGCTGAATCGCTGGGGAGTGCCGTTGCCCTTAACCTCTTGTTCCACATTCCCATATCCTGGGCGATCATCATCACAGCGGGCGATGTACTGCTCTTGCTTGCTTTGCAAGGACTGGGTATGCGGATGATCGAAGCGGTTGTGGCGGTTTTCGTTGCCACCATCGGCGTCTGTTATGCCATCGAGATCTTCGTTCTCCCGCAGACGCAGCCGAGTTTCGTGGAAATGGGACAAGCAATGTTTCAACCCAACTTTCGTCACGCCGGGATGATCGTTGTGGCAATCGGAATGATCGGAGCAACAGTCATGCCGCACAACCTGTTTCTGCATTCGGCCCTGGTGCAGACCCGCAAATTTCAGCGCGACGAACATTCCATTCGCAATGCAATACGGTTCAACACCATTGACTCCTCTGTCGCGCTCACTGTTGCGTTTGTCGTCAACGCCGCAATCCTTGTACTGGCTGCGATGGTCTTTTACGGAAAGGAGAGTGTGACGGTGGCTGGGGGTCAGGTGGTTGCGTTCAGCCCTGACAGCGATTGGATCCGCATCGCTCACCTCACACTGGCTCCGCTGCTGGGAACTACATTTGCAAGCACTCTCTTTGCCGTCGCATTGCTTGCCAGCGGACAAAGTAGCACTATCACGGGCACGCTGGCCGGGCAGGTCGTCATGGAAGGTTTTATGAATTGGCGCATCCGTCCATGGATCCGACGAGTGATCTCGCGAATGCTCGCCATCATTCCGGCGATCCTTATCATCAGCGTTCGGGGGGGCGGTAGCGTGACCGATCTGGTCAACCTTAGTCAGGTTATTCTCTGCCTCATACTACCATTTGCCATGTTTCCTCTGCTGTATTTTACCTCGTCCCGCAAGACTATGGGAGCGTGGACCAATGGATGGTTCCTGACGATACTTGGCTGGGGAAGCGCGCTCTTGATTACCGCTATGGCTATCTACAGTCTTCCGGAGTCTTTGAGCGAAGCGTGGCGTGTTATAGTCGGACCTTGAACGCCCATTATGAGCAAAGGATATTCCGTGTACAAAACAATCCTTGTGACATTGGACGGGACGCCGAGCGACCGGACAATTATCGAGCACATCAACCAACTCGGGCAGTTCATGCATAGCCGGCTCGTGCTTTTACACGTAGCCCAAGTGACATTCGCCGCTAACATCCTTCCGACGGGTTGCAATGGATAAATATCCTCTGAATGACAAAACACATACAACACAGGTGATTGCGATACGGATATCGCTCGCAGTGGGCATTATAATGCTTGCGGGGAAGTGGTATGCGTACGCGATAACAAACTCCGCGGCTATTCTCTCTGACGCAGCTGAGTCGGTCGTGCATATACTGGCCGTGAGCTTTGCCGCGTTCAGTATATGGCTCATATACAAGCCGCCGGACATTAGCCATCCGTATGGACATGACAAAATCAGTTTCTTTTCCGCCGGGGTGGAGGGATTTCTGATTATTCTCGCAGCGGCGTTTATCATTTTCGAATCGATCAATAAACTGATTCACGGAATCGAGATAACGAATCTCGACGTAGGAACCTACATCGTCTCTGCCGCAGCGGTTATTAACCTTGTTCTCGGCGGGTATCTGGTGTGGCAGGGAAAGAAGACCACTTCGTTGATTCTGACGGCGAACGGCAAACACGTGCTCACCGATTCCTGGACAAGTTTCGGTGTGGTGATCGGATTGATACTCGTCTTGTGGACAGGCTGGTTATCACTCGACCCAATCATCGCAATTGTGGTTGCATTGAACATATTCTGGGCGGGGGGGAAACTGATTCGTCAGGCAATTGCGGGATTGATGGATGAGGGCAATCCGGAAGTTGAAAAGACCATCCGTGCGACACTTGATGCGGAGACGGGGAAGCGCGGGTTGCAGCATCATGAACTTCGCTATCGCGAAAGCGGCAATGCCATTTGGATTGAGTACCATGTACTGTTTCCTGAAAATACCCTTCTGCGGGACGCTCATCAGGCGGCAACTGAAATCGAAACTGTGCTCAGCTCATCGTTGCAGAGACCAGCACATATTATCAGCCATCTTGAGCCAAGTGCTGGGCACAACGAGTTGCATGAAAAGAATCCACGCCATTCAGATTAGATATGCACGGCCAACCGGAGGACGACGTTCCTTGGTTCTTCCCAGCTTGCACCGCTGAAATACGCTCCCTTGATCAGGTGGATGTCATTGAGGAGATTGGTTACGTACAGTGACGGTTCAAATGTCGCGCCTCCCGCCATGTGCAATGTATGGCCGAAGCCAAGGTTCACTATCCAGGAGGGGGGTGTGTGCGTGGCGGTGTTGAAGTCGAACAGTCCAGTCTTGTACGCAACACCGTCCGGGTTCCCATTCGTGAGTCCCGAGCCATAAATCGCCTTGAGATTGACGAACCAGTCGCGGGGCTGGTAATTGACGTCCGCGACGAT
>PMJR01000029.1 GCA_003158475.1 Ignavibacteriota bacterium
AAGCGGCATAATGAGGACAGGCGCGATGCGCACAAGGACGACCGAGATCAGTGTCAGTGCGACCCCCACGGGGAGCCACCAGAGGGCACCGAACCTCCCGAGACAAAAATACAGGAAACAGAATACACCACCCGCCAGCGGCGCTCCCAGTGAGAATCCCTTGATCCTCTCCCACGCCCACTCTCCCGCCGTTTGATTCGACAGGGCGAACCGGTGTTCGAGGTGGAAACCGGAAAACCATGCGAGAGGAAGCGTTATGCCCGATCGGAAAACGCCGAGGGAACAGGCGAACAGGAGGAGAGCCCCGTACGGATTCGGAAAGACCGACGAACACCATCCGGCGATGGACCGCCCGGCGGAAGTGGCGACAAGAGTGACGAGGAGTGCGAACGAGAAGAGGGAGGAGGCGAGGCCGGCGGTGAGTTTGATGCGATTGTACGCTTTTGCGTCTTCCGTCCGCGGAGGTGAACTCCGCGGTAACGTCAGCCCTTCAGATACCATGGCGCTGCGCGGCATCGGTTGTATGGGACGATCGGGTTTTCATAAAGTAGTTAGAAAAGGTTTGAGAATCAATCAATTCCCACGATTTGGAGGAATCCCCAAATTCCCGTACCTTGGCTCGTTGTCGGCACGCCATCCGCCTCTCCGGCAGTTCATTCTGATCGCTCAGAGTCCGCGATGCTCATTGTCTCTTGAGGAGATCCCGCTATGGCAATAATCCGCAAGCAAGATGCTCTTGACTATCACAGCCAGGGGCGCCGCGGAAAGATTGAAGTTGTCTCGACGAAACCCTGCGCAACCCAGCATGATCTTTCCCTGGCGTACACGCCCGGCGTTGCCATCCCCTGTCTGGAAATCGCCGCCAACCCGGCCGACGGATACAAATACACCGCGAAAGGGAACCTGGTCGCGGTGGTGAGCAATGGCACAGCGGTGCTCGGGCTCGGCGATATCGGTCCCCTCGCCGGCAAACCTGTCATGGAAGGGAAAGGGGTCCTCTTCAAGAAGTTCGCGGACGTCGACGTGTTCGATATTGAGCTTGATACGAAGGATCCCGAGGAGATCATCCGGATCGTCCGCGCCCTTGAGCCGACATTCGGCGGGATCAACCTCGAGGACATCAAAGCCCCCGAGTGTTTCCATATAGAAGAAGAGCTGAAGAAGACGATGACCATCCCCGTGTTCCACGACGATCAGCACGGGACGGCCATCATTTCCGGCGCGGGCCTGCTCAACGCGCTGGAAATCGTGGGGAAGAAGATCGACACCGTCAAGGTCGTCTTCAGCGGCGCCGGGGCCGCGGGGATCGCCTGTGCCAAGTTCTACATCACGCTGGGAGTCAGGCGGGAAAATCTGATTCTCTGTGACACGAAAGGTGTCGTCTATCGCGGCCGGAAGGAGGGGATGAACCCGTACAAGAGCTATTTCGCGATCGACACGGAATGCAGGACACTGGCGGATGCCATGAAAGGCGCCGATGTTTTTGCCGGTGTTTCTGTGAAGGGGGTCGTGACAAAGGACATGGTGCGGAGCATGGCGAAGGATCCCATCATCTTCGCGATGGCAAATCCCGATCCCGAGATCACCTTCGAAGACGCAGTCGGGGCACGGGAGGATGTCATCATGGCGACGGGAAGATCGGACTATCCGAACCAGATCAACAACGTCCTGGGATTTCCTTTCATATTCCGCGGCGCGCTCGACTGCATGGCGACCGCGATCAACGACGAGATGAAACTTGCCGCCTCGCATGCGCTCGCCCGGCTGGCCAAAGAAGACGTCCCCGATTCCGTCATCAAGGCATACGGAGGCGAACGCCTGAAATTCGGAAGGAACTACATCATTCCGAAGCCGCTCGATCCCCGCGTTCTTCTGTGGGAAGCTCCCGCCGTCGCGAAAGCCGCGATGCTCAGCGGGGTCGCACGGAAGCCGATCGAGGATCTCGACGCGTACCGCGACGCGCTGGAAAGCCGGTTCGGCCGGTCGAAACAGCTCATGCGGATATTCATACACCAGGCACAACGGGCTCCGAAGCGGATCGTGTTTCCCGAAGGGAGCGAAGACAAGATTCTGCGCGCAAGCCAGATCATCCTCGACGAGGAGATTGCGACGCCGATCGTCCTCGGCGACGTCGCGCTGATCCGCGAAAAAATCAAGATGCTCGACCTGAACCTGGAAGGGATTGAAATCATCGACCCGGTCACCAGCCCGAAGTTCGAGAGCTACGCGGGCACATACTACGATCTCCGCAAGCGGAAAGGGGTGACGCAGACGATCGCCCGCAACCACGTGCGCCGGCCGATCGACTTCGGCATGATGATGGTGCACGAGGGGGATGCCGACGGACTGGTTTCCGGGCTCACGCAACACTACCCGGAGACGTTGCGCCCCGCGCTTCAGATCATCAAGCCGAAACCCGGCACGCAGACGGTGGCGGGGCTCTACATGCTGATATTCAAAAACGACGTCCGTTTCATCACGGATGCCACGGTGAATTTTGAGCCCACGGCGGAGCAGCTGGCCGACATCGCAATTCTTGCGGCGGAGATGGTCAGGAGCGTCGACATCGAGCCCCGGATCGCCATGTTGTCATTCAGCAACTTTGGCAGCACCAGACATCCCTCGGCGCAGAAAATGGCCCGGGCAGCGGAGCTGGTCAAACGCCGTGCGCCCGACCTCATGGTCGATGGCGAGATGATGGCAGACACCGCGGTGGTTCCCGAGATCCTTGAAACACTGTATTCGTTCAGCTCGCTGAAGGGGGGAGCGAACCTGCTGGTCTGCCCGGATCTGCAATCGGCCAATATTGCGGTCAAGCTTCTTGCGAAGCTCGGAAACGCAGACTGTGTCGGTCCCATCATACTCGGCATCCGGAAGCCCGTCTATCTCCTGATCCCGGGGAATGAGGTCGCTGATATCGTGAACGTCACGGCGATGGCGGTCCGGGACGCGCAGGAAAACGGGGACGGCCACGGGACGCCGGCCGCGCCCCCGGCTGAACTGAAAACGGTCTACGAATAACCGGCCCCTGTCCCCCCCCGGAGGACGGCGGTCCTTCATGCGAGAAAATCCCTGAGAAGTCTGTTCATCGCATCGAACTCGATAAGGAAGGCGTCGTGACCGTGCGGAGAATCAAGTTCGGCGTAGACGGCATCCGGTATGGCTGACGCGATTTCCTTCTGCTCCGCGGGAGGGTAGAGAACATCGGAGGAAATACCGATTGAGAGCACCCTGGCGCTGATAGCCCCGAGAACTTCCTTCATGGACCCGCGGCCCGCGCTCAGGTCGTGAATGTCCATCGCGCGTGTCAGGTAAATGTACGTGTTTGCGTCGAAGCGGTCGGCCAGTTTCTGCCCCTGATAGCGGAGGTAGGACTCGATGGCGAACGCGAGGGGGATGTCGTCGAACACGCGAACCCGTTCGTGACCGTCCCCGGTCGCGATCCCCTTCCGCTCAAAACGGTTTGCGAACGAGGCCTGACTCCTGTAACTGATCATTGCGATGCTTCTGGCGATCGCAAGACCCCTCTCAGGCTGCACCGTATAGTTCCCCCCGCGCCATGCCGCGTCGTTCATGATCGCCAGCCGCTGTGTCTCGCTGATACCGATGCACCAGGCAGAGTGTGCGGCTGCTGTGGCGATCGGTACAAGTGATCCCACCATCTCCGGGTACATGACGCCCCATTCAAGCGCCTGCATGCCTCCGAGCGACCCCCCGATCACCGTCACGAGCCCGCGGACTCCCAGGTGTTCAAGAAGCAGCTTCTGCACCCTGACCATGTCGCGCACGGTTATCCGGGGGAATGTCATACGGTACGGCTCACCGGTGGCGGGGTTGACGCTTGCAGGTCCCGTCGTTCCGTAGCAGCTCCCGAGAATATTTGAACATATCACGAAAAAACGGTCGGTATCGATCCCCCGGGCGGGACCGATGACCCCGTCGAACCATCCCGGGATAGTTTCTCCGTTGCGCAACAGCGCGTCGGAGGCGTGCGCGTTGCCGGTCAGTGCATGGCAGACGAGTATCGCGTTCGTCCGCCCGGCGTTCAGGCGGCCGAGCGCCGTGTAGGCGATTTCCAGTGAAGGGAGGACCTCCCCGGACTCGAGCAGGAGTGGTTCGCGTCGCGAGAAGATTGCGCCGTGGCGCGTGCTCTGACGATCAACCGGCATCATCACTTCACGGGTGCGCCCGTCTTCGCGGCCACCCCGAGTGCGACGTCGAAGTCCTCAATGATATCGTCGATGTGTTCAATGCCGACCGAAATCCGCACGAGGCCGGGCGACACACCCGATTCCGCCTGTTCGGCATCATTGAGCTGTTCGTGCGTTGTCGATGCCGGATGTATCACGAGAGTGCGGGCGTCACCGACGTTCGCGACATGGCTCGACAGGACAACATTGTCGATCAGTGCTCTTCCAGCATCCAGGCCTCCCTTGAGGCCGAACACCACGATGCTCCCGTAATGCCCGGGCCGGAGATATTTCTTTGCCAGGGCGTGATACGGATGGTCCTCGAGCCCCGGATAGAGCACCCACTCGACGCGCGGATCACGTTTGAGCCATTGGGCGAGCGCGAGGGCGTTGTCGCAGTGGCGGTCGATCCGCAGCGACAGCGTTTCGAGCCCCTGGGTAAGAAGGAACGAGTTAAAAGGGCTCTGGCATGGGCCGAGATCGCGGAGTGATTCCACGCGGGCACGTATGATGAACGCGATGTTCCCCAGCGGGCTCCCGGACCCGAACGCGTCCCAGAACTTAAGTCCGTGGTACCCGGGACTTGGTTCGGTGAACACGGGGAAATTTCCGTTCGCCCAGTTGAACTTTCCGGAATCCACGATCACGCCTCCGATCGTCGTCCCGTGCCCCCCGATCCACTTGGTTGCCGAGTGGACGATAATGTCGGCGCCGAAATCGAATGGGCGGCAGAGATACCCGGCCGCACCGAACGTATTGTCCACAATAAGCGGGATCCCGTGGGCGTGTGCGACCTTCGCGATCCCTTCGATATCGGCGATGTTGAGCCGCGGGTTCCCGATCGTCTCGATATACAGCGCCCGGGTACGCTTGTCGATCAGGCGCTCGAAATCCGAAGGCGTATCCCCCTTCACGAACTTCACGTTTATGCCGAGGCGGGGAAATGTGACCTTGAATTGATTGTACGTGCCGCCGTAGAGGAAACTCGTGGAAACAATATTATCACCTGCCTGCATGATCGTGGCAACCGCCAGAAACTGCGCCGCCTGTCCCGATGAAGTGGCCAGTGCGGCCGCGCCCCCTTCGAGGGCTGCTATCCGCTCCTCGAAAACGCCGGTCGTTGGGTTCATGATGCGTGTGTAGATGTTGCCGAACTCCTTCAGGCCGAACAGGTTTGCAGCGTGTGCGGAATCGTGGAACTGGTACGACGTCGTCTGGTAAATCGGCAGCGCGCGGGCGCCCGTCGTCGGGTCGGGTTGCTGTCCGGCATGGAGCTGGAGCGTCTCGAATCTGTAGCTGCGTTTCTTCCCGTTGGTGCTCATGGTACTCTCCCTGCACTATGAATGTGAAATGTATACTTCTTGAGAAACTCGTTCCCCCGATCCTGCCCCCGGGGGGTTCGGGGACGAAAAAAGCCTGACGCTAAACAGGCAGCACCAGGCTCTCCTTTTTAGCAGTTTTTTGAGTGGCTGCAATACGGTGCAAATCCCACTGATGCCGTGTACACGGCAGCAATCACTGGTGTTGCAACGGGGAGCTGAGGTTGCTCGCCTTCAATAAAACACAAAACCCCCACCAAACGGTGAGGGTTCCCGGACACGAACTCTTCTCATTCGGCGCTTTAGCAAATTATTTTCTGTCGCTGCAAGTTGCCCTTAACTTGCGACAGCTCTTTAGCATTTGTTTAAGGTCGCTGCAATTCGGCGTAAATTACGACCATGGTTCAATATACTAGATCGGAGGCCGCTTGTCAAGCGAGAAATTGTTTTTTTCTGTCATTTGCCGCACAAGCTACTCCTTCTTGAGCAACCCTTTAAGGAATGCTGCAGAATCGTGAATGGACTCTTCGCTGATCTGGTGCCCCATATCATATTCCCGGTACTCAACACGTGCAGTCGACGCCTCGAAAAGCCGCTTTGCCCGGCGAGCAAAATCGACGGGGATCACCAGGTCCTGGCTGCCGTGACCGATGAAGTAGGCGAGATTTCCGAGATCCTGCCAGCGGAATGAGAGATGCGTCCCCTCGGGGACATAGCCGCTGTTTGCGATCACCCCCCGGAAGAGTTCCGGGCGTGTCAGTGAAAGTGCGAACGCCATGACGGTCCCCATGCTGAACCCGAGCAGATACACGTGCGACGGGTCCACGGGATACTCCCGGAGAGCATCGTCGATGAACCGTGAAAGCCTGTCGTAGCTCTGCCGGAACATAGGCGGATCCGGAGTTCCGACCGCCCCCACGTCGTACCACGTATACCCCCCGCCGGGCGCGAACGGGTACGGGGCGCGGACACTCAGGACGAGCAACCGGGGATCGTAGTGCTCCGCGAGCCCGATCAGGTCCTCTTCGTCCGCCCCGCGCCCGTGGAGCATGATCAGGGTCGGGTGCGTCGCCGCATGGGCCGCTTCGGGGAGGAGCACTCTGTGTTCAAGTGTCGTCGGGATCTCAGTCATGCATTTTCCGTCGGATGTCTGGAATTGAGGATGGCCTGCTAGAACAGAAATGCATACACCTCATAGTCCTCCTGGCTGTAGACGACGAACCTGACCTCCTCGAGAGGAGAATCATTCTTCAGGAAACCGGAGACCGTGTCGAAAGCAATGCGCGAAGCCCGGTCGATGGGAAACCCGTACGCGCCGGTCGATATGGAGGGGAAAGCGATAGTGCGGATGTGATGCGCGGCCGCAAGGATGAGGCTGTTCCGGTAGGCGTTCCCGAGCAACTCGTCCTCGCCCCTTCCCCCCCCGTGCCACACCGGACCGACGGTGTGTATGACGAACCGGGCCTTCAGATTCCCGCCGCCGGTGATCACCGACTCCCCCGCGGGACATTCTCCCCTCTGTTCGCGGAACTTCCTGCATTCCTCGAGTATGCTGGGGCCCCCGGCGCGGTGGATCGCGCCGTCCACACCGCCCCCACCGAGAAGGGTTGAATTTGCAGCGTTCACAATTGCCTCGGTATCCTGTTCGGTGATATCCCCGCGGCAAAGCGTAAGTGTCGCAGAAGATACCTGGCGGTGTAGGCTCATGCTCAATCCTCCGGACGTTTCCCCGACGGAGCAATCGTGACAAGGCGCCGCACGAATCGCGGGACCGGCCGGGCCAATCCCTTGTCATCGCCCCGGGAGGCGAACGTCTGCGTGCTCATTCCTTCAGGTAGCGTGCGAGCCAGTCGAACACGGTCGCATGCCACAGCTCGGTTGGGTCTCGTTTTCCGTCACGTCACTGTCTGTTGAAATTCTTCCACATCATCGACTCCACCGGCTTCTCCGTCCGCTGCGTGTACTTCGCAGAGGCTTTGGTGTCGTACGGAGTTCCGATCTCTCCCGAGATCTCGAAGTAAATCAGTTGGCCTATCGGCATGCTGTGATAGACCCTGACGGGTTGCTTCACCGAGATCTCCAGCGTCCATGTGTTGCAGAAGCCGATATCCCCTTTTCCCGCCGTGGCATGGATATCGATCCCCAGCCTCCCGATGCTGCTCTTTCCTTCCAGGAACGGGACATGCCGGTGCGTCTCGGTATACTCGACGGTCACCCCCAGGTAGAGCCGGTGGGGGAGGAGTATGAGGCCGTCGTCGGGGATATGAAAATGATCGATCTCGTTGTGTACCTTTGCATCCAGGATATCGCTCCGGTAAACCGCCAGATGCTTTGCGAGGTGCACATCATAGGAATTCGACCCGAGGTGTTTCCTGTCGAAAGGGGAGATGACGATCGTCCCTTTTGCCATCTCGGCGAGTATTGATGTATCCGTCAGTATCATGGTGCTGGAGACGTGTGGGAAGGGAAGTCCTCCAATGTAGAAAAATCGGCAGGAAAATCAAAGATAGATCAGTTGGATATAGGTATCCATATAGGTATGCAGCCTCCATCTCCAGTGTCTTCCTACAGTCCTGCTCTTCCTCAAATCCTATAGTTCACCGTGAAGATCTTTTTCCAGCACAAACGAGCTCGCGAACGCTCTCTCGAATGATCTGCTCCTGTGCTTCGCCCAATTCGTCCATCTCACCTCGCGCCAGCGTCCGTTGTTCCTGGTGGGGCTGCAAGGGTCTGAGGACCTACAGCCGATTTCGGATTCCGAAACGCTGAGTAAGAAATGTCAGCTGAGACTAAGAAGCTGGCAACAACCCTTACCAATTGATCGCTACGAACGGTAGCTGCGTGCGCCAAAGGCTGAACAGATTAGCCTGTCCTAGAAATTCACCTCCATCCCCAGCCTTACAGACATCGGTGGCTGGAACAACTGGGGCGTACCATAGGTCGGACTGGGATCCACCGGATTGCCGTTTGCATCCGTATTCAGATATTGTAGTTCGTCCTGTTTGACCACCTGGCGCTGGCTTGCGAGGTGAAAGACATCGAGGATTAGGCGTGGCTTCAAAAGGGTATCATTCCAGAATGAAGGACTATATGCGAACCGGAGATTAAAATCCCAAGGTGAAGGTAATCTTCCCGCGCTTCCTCGTTGCACGAGGTTTAATACCCAGTTCATTCCGCCGCCGCGCGTTCCCGCGTACTCGCTCAAAGGAGTTCCACTCTCCCAGAGAAACGATGTTGCGCACGTCAGCCCAAAGTCGAAACGATAGGCTGCATTAAGTTTGAAAATATGAGTCCGGTCGTTTGGTAGAAGGCCTGTGGCATTCCCGTTGTACAGATCAAGATAATCAAATTGGGGACTGGCGTTCGGCGCTGATGCACCTAACTCCTGAAGATAGAATCCATAATAGTTCCCATAGGTCCGTGACAGGACATACGAGGCGAGAAGACTGAACCGGCTCCCCCAGCCCTTCTCTAGTGTCACCTCAAGAGCCGTATAGTCGCGCCGGGGATGCGGATACGCACTCAAGACTCCTTCTCCGGGATTGCCATAATAGAACTGGCCCGATCCGACGGGCGCTTCAGCATCGTCAATGACCTCTCTCAACGTTCGATACGTGCCCTTCATGGTAACCTTCAAATCATCGGCGAGAAGCTGCTCATAGCCGAGTGTGATTTCATCGTAGTACTGGCCGTACAAATCCTGAATTCCGGGCTTCACAGTTGAGGGAAAATACCCTAGCGTATCTCCACCGGCCGGATTGACCCGGGGATCATGGTTAAACTGTCTCAACACTTGATAAGCGTCTGCTATGTGATAGAAGGTTGATCCATAGAGCAGGAGGTCCTCGGTGTAGCGACCGATAGATGCAAAGATTTTGTGTGATTCATCGTTACCCGGCAGGAACACAACACCTAGCCTCGGTTGAAACTGGTGAAGCACGCGTGTTACTAGGTCACCATTGGAGGCGATGATGAACAACCCATCCCAACGCAACCCTCCGGTGATGCGAAGGTGACTGTTCACTGACCATGAATCCTGGACGAACACAGACGGGACGTGATTCCGGATCTCGCCATTCGAGTAGGTGTGGGCAGCGATGAAGGTTGTATCATCTAACTTGCTTAATTGGTCCCAGGTAAGCTGGTTATCCAGGACTGTTTGTCGGTATTCAACGCCGGCTTTCAGGATGTGTTCTCCGAACAGCGCAGTGCCTGAGAGCTTGACATCCAGGCTAGATGCTTTCACATCCGACTTTTGACCCGTTCCTCCCGACACCGTTCCGGTCAATCCGTCATAGAAATAGACCTCTGTTGCACCTACTTGCGTCATCGGCTCGTGTTTCTGTTCGCGCGTAGTCCATGAGAATGACCCTTGAAGGATGAGATTCTGATTTGCCACCTGCCGCGCGTCGATCATGATATTGTTTCCGCCCGCTGTGTAATTTTCCAGATACGGGTCGGGATTGGCCACGTTCAATGCTGTGACGGCATTTGCTGACTTCCCCACTGCCTGTTCAGTTGTGGGATCCCCGAGGATTGTTGCGGTTATGTCGAGCGCATCAGATGCTTTCCAGGAGAGTTTGCCTGCAAAAGACTGTGTCCTCAACTTATCGGGATAATACCCCAGTCCAGGAATTCTGATATCCTCGTTGTAATACGAGGGGTTGAATGCGCCGAAAAACCAGAGTTTGTCAATCAGTATCGGTCCCCCGAGTGCGACACCGTAATCATACTGATCATAGGAACCATTGGGAGCTTGACTTGGCGCCAGCCGTTGTTCCCCCGTGAAAGTAGTATTTGTGGTAAATCCGAACACCTGACCCGAGAACTTATTGCCCCCCGAATAGGTGATGACATTAGTTATACCGCCGAGAGAGCTTCTGTATTCCGGCTCGAAGCCGCCGGTTTTGACCTCAATCTCACGCATGAAATTGTAGGGGAGGTTTGTTCCGCCCACACCAATGTACATATCAGTTACGTCGTTCCCATTGATGAAATACCGGTTCTCCGAGCCGGTCGCACCGGCTATGTTGACTTCATCACCGTAGTAGCTTTGATTGGCGTCAGGCAATATCGAAGCGATGCTCCGGTAGTTCCGGTTGAGGGGAAGAACATCGAACTTCTCAAGAGGGAGACTTGCACCGCTCGTAGCAGACGTGGGATCCAGGAGCGGCCGTTCTCCCAAAACGACGACTTCACCCATCTCAACGCTGCTCTGCTGCAACTTCACCTCCGGAAGCGTCGTGGTTTTACCGAGCCAGATGTGCACGTTCTCAAAAGTTGTGGACTGGTATGAGACGTGCCGGACTTTGACTGTGTACTTGCCGCTTGGAAGAGCAAGCAGCCGGAAGAACCCCCACTCGTCCGTGGAGATGCCACGGATCCCTTGAAGATCAGATGAGTTCACGGTTATGTTCGCACCAACAATGGCCGAACCATCTGCATCACGAATCCAACCTTCGAGGTTTCCAGTAGTGCTCTGCGCAAGGATACTGGGGGGAACAAAAAGCAGAAGAAGGACTGCGGCGGCACGTCTCACGGAACACCTCCATTCACAAGTAATTGAAGGGATTCATTCGAATCTCTACCCACTGCTTGAGAAAGACTGCCTATTCGTCTTTGCCAGCTGTTAAATGTCCCCAGTTTCAGAAGTGAATTGCTGCTTGTCGCAGCCTGCTCTGCGCTTCGTGAAACGCTACTTGTCACCTGTCCAGTCCGACCCTTCTCAGCATGTCACGATATCGCGGGTTCGATTGTTGACTCTCCCATAAATGGTCAACTTTGAGCATATCAAGAGGCTGAGATTTTTCTCGATATGCTCTTTCAAGCCAAGAATATGCATTGTTCGTGTCGTCGAGAATTGCGTACACACCTGCGACCGAGTAAGGGTCTATGGTCTTTCCCTTGTGCTTAGCAAGGTAGTTATTCAATAACTCCATCGCCTTTGGACGTTGTCCGCAAATTCCATAGTTCGCTGCACAGGTCAATTCAATCCAGGCGTCGCCGTCAGCGGATTCAAGTGCAACGGATCTCTCCATGTGGAATACCGCGCTATCACAAAATCCCTTTGTTGCATATGACATGCTAAGGGTCGCGTGCAACAAAGGATCTTCCGGAAAACGCCGCAGAAAGCTCGTCCCGACTTGAATGGCTTCGGCGTAGCGTCCCAAGTACCAATATCCGTTAACCCTGTAGGTTCCATGCGCATCGAGTGAGGGATCAATCTCCAATGCCCGACTCCATCGTGCAATCCCCTCTTCTGATCGATCAAGACAAATGAGAACCCATGAGTAAAGCAACTGAATCTCAGCATCGCCGGGACTGATGTCCAAGGCGCGAAGAAAAGCTGCTTCGGAACCTTTCCAGTCATATTTCGCTAGACAAACCGTTGCCAGGGCCAAATGCGTATTGGAGTCTTGGTCATCAAGAGTAAGAGCAGTTTCTGCTGCCTGTTGCATGAGAGGGAATACCTCATTTGCAGAATAGTAGCCGCGCGCCATACCACCTTCGTACATCCTTACTGTAAGGCTATAAAAGGCGGGATAGGATGAATCAATCGCAATTGCCTGATGCAGGCAACCGAAAGCTGATTCAAACTCTCGCTCATCCACCCACCAGTTGAAAAAGGTCTGTCGAGCCTTCAGGTAGAGTTCATAGGCCTTAGGGTCGACCTTGCGAGAGCGACTTAGGCGTGTGGCTTCATCGTGTGTAACTTCCACTCGTACCGCACCTACAAGCGCCTGGGCTATCTTGCTCTGGAGATCGAGAATATCATCCATGGCGCCATCGTAGGTCTCTGACCAGAGCGATCGGTCCGTCGCAGGGTCAATCAACTTTGCGATGATCCGAACACGTTTCCCGACGGAGAGAATTGATGCATCGACCAATGCTTTCGCGTGAAGCTCACGAGCGATGTCTGCATAGCTCGCCTGGCTCCCCTTGAACCTCATGGTACCTCTGATCGAAGGCACGTTAAGAGACGCAACATGCTGAAGCCTGGCTATGACTTCCTCAGTCATACCGTCTGCCAGGTATTCCTGTGTTGAATCCTTTGAAAGATTGTGGAAGGGAAGGACCGCCACACGATCGAATACTTCACCTCCTCCTGTGGTGTAAAAGATCCCGATGACGGCAATGGCGACGACAACTACCGCGAGCCCGGCATAAGTGAGCCTACGGTTCTTGCCGACGATCTTTCTTGTTTGATGTGAAAGTTGAGCCCCCGCTTTGTATGATTCAAGATCAGTAAGGAGGTCGGCGATAGTCTGGTACCGGTCCCTAGGGTCCTTCGCCATAGCTCGGCGGCAAATCTTCTCCAGCGCCTCGGGCACGTCAGGTCGAAGCTCTCGCATCGGCCTCGGATCCTCGTTCAGTATTGAGTAGACGAGGGCCTGCTCATAGTCACTTTCGTATGGTCTCTTTCCAGTGAGCATCTCATAGAACACCACGCCGAGTGACCAGATGTCGGTCCGCTTGTCCACCTCTTCACTGCGCGCCTGTTCCGGGGACATGTATGCCGCAGTCCCCATTGTTGTGCCGGTCTTGGTAAGGAGTGTCCTCCCCGAGAGTTTGGCAAGTCCAAAATCCAGGATCTTTGCCGTCCCATCTTTTGTGACGATGATATTTGCCGGTTTGATATCACGATGAACAATACCAGATTCATGGGTTTTGGCCAGTCCCTGTGCAGCCTGGGTGACTATGCTCACAGCCTGATCAATGGGAAGTGGTCCCCGTTCAATTTTTCTTTTGAGCGTCTCCCCATCATAGCAGGCCATTGCAATGAACATCTGCCCGTCGACCGTTTCAGCGATCTCGTGAATGTTGCAGATGTTGGGGTGGTCAAGTGCTGAAGCAGCTTGCGCCTCGTGGCTGAACCGTTCTTTGGCGTCAGGATTGCTGGTAAGGGAAGGAGGGAGAAACTTGAGGGCGACAATCCGCTTGAGCCTGCTGTCCTCAGCTTTGTATACGACGCCCATTCCGCCGGCGCCCAGTTGCTCAAGAATTCTGTAGTGAGAGACCGTCTGACCGATGAGATTCGGCACGACAATTCCTCTTCAGGAGGGAAAACAAAAGGGCATCCGACACCTCTTATGGAGAGGTATGTGGGGTGCCCTCATCAAAGAACTGATGGCGGCAAGGTAGGGGAGAACCGCACCAAAATCAAATCAGCGGTGGGCGGAAACGTCCGGTGCTGTGTCGACGTCGAGCATCCCGTCAGGCCATGGAAGCGTAACGAGTTCCTCCGCGTGCGCGAGCAATACCCGTTTTGCTCCCCTGTCCCCTTTGAGAAGAAGGAGTTCCCCGAACAGAGCGCGGGGGAAGAGGGCCGGGACCCCCGCGGATCCGCCGTACGCGCTTGCAACGGGGCGCTCCGGCGTCCGTCCAAAAGCATCGATCAGCGCATTCAGATGCCCCACCGTCAACCGGGGTTGATCGCAGACCATCAGGAGAGCCCCTTCGGACGCAGGAGAGAGGGATGTGATCCCGTGACGGATCGACGAGCCGATGCCGTCACGCCAGAGAGCGTTTTCCAGCACACGCACGCGGAGTCCGTCGAGGTCGCTGCGCATCTCGGGGGCGTCGTGCCCGAGAACCACCAGGACCTCTTCGGCGCGCGAGGCGCACGCCGTCTCGGCAGCACGCCGAAGCAATGACCGCCCCTGGAAGTGCACGAGTTGTTTCGGCCTGCCGAGGCGGGAGGAAGCGCCGGCTGCAAGTATGACCGCCGAGACGTTCACCGGTGTATCGGGCCCTTCCGGGTGCGGAGGGGCGTGCCGGGCCGTTCGTGCAGCGTCGAGAGTATCTCGGCGACGATCGCAAGCGCGATTTCCTCCGGGGTTTCGGCTCCGATATCGAGCCCGACGGGAGAGTGTAATCGCGCAATCTCATCCTCAGTCGGAATGGTTCCTTCCTCGGCCAGGCGCCCCATGACGAGGTCCGCCTTCGCGCGGGGGCCGAGAAGACCGACGTACAGCGCCCCTGAGGCCAGCAGAGACCTGACCAGTGCCACGTCAATCTCGAAATTGTGTGTCATGATCACCGCCACCGCTCCCCGTGGGACGGCGATACCATCGCGGGTTTCTCCCGGGTGGGCCAGCACCAGTTCATCGGCCGAAGGGAACGACTCCTTTTTGAGGTACGCGGGTCGCCAGTCCACAACCGTCACGTGCCAGCCGAGCTCCTTTGCCAATCGCACAAGCGGTGCGGCGTCCGGTCCGGCGCCGAACACGAAGAGTGAAACGGGGAGGGAAAGAAACTCGATGAATGCTTCCGTCTTCCCACCGGGGAGAGTGACCGTCAGTTGCGAGGATTTCTCGGTGGAGAGCGCGCTGGCGCAGGCCCGCCCGAGCGCTCGGGTCAGCGAATCATCCGTCCCTCCCCCCTCGAGAGTGGTTCCCTCTCTCATGAACACCCGGGAACCTGTACTCTCTCCCGTGGCACCGGCCAGGGCGTAGGGCGAGGCGATTGCGCCGGCTGAGCGCATGCGGCGGCACTCCTCGATGAACTCCAAAACCCTGCATACCTCCGCGCCCGAGACGCGCTCGAGCAGCACATCGGCGATACCCGTGCACCCGAGACCGAGCCCCCAGAGCACATCGTCCGGCGACGTGGAATCGTATCGCACCAGGCGCGGTACCCCGGTCGCAATCACCTCCGCCGAACGCTCGCGGAGATCGCTTTCCAGGCAACCGCCGCTGATGAGCCCCGCGGAACGGCCGTCGCCGGTCAACAGCATGCGCGCGCCCGGTCTCCTGTACGTTGAACCGGTCGTCCTGACAACGGTTGCCAGGACTCCGTTGGCGCCGGTGGCGCGGAGCGACTCGTAGAGTGCGAATATGTCAGCGTGCTCCTTCATGGAGGACCTCCTTTGAACGCGCCGTCGCGCGGATCAAATCCCATGCCGCATCGACATGCTGCTGTGTGACATTGGTCTGGCTTGCGACGAGTCGGAGCGCGAATCGGCCGTTCAGCCTTGTATGGGTAATGAACAGGCGTCCGGATTTGTTGAGTGCATCCAGGAGCGCGGAGTTCATCGTGTCGAGCGTCGCCGGATCGTCGGTCCCCGCGGGGTGGTAGCGGAAACAGACCGCCGTCAGGGGGACCGGGGCCAGAAGTTCGAAATCCGACGCCTCACCGACATTCCGCGAGAACGATTGTGCAAACGCCAGGTGGCTTCTGATCCGCTCACGGAGTCCCTCAACGCCGAAACTCCTTATGACGAACCAGAGCTTCAGCGCCCGGAACCGCCGGCCGAGCGGGATTCCCCAGTCCCGGTAGTTGTGGACGCGGTCCTGCTCCGGGGTTTTCAGGTATTCGGGGAGTATCTCGAACGTCCTGACGAGCGACGCCGCGTCCCTCACGAAGTATGCAGAGCAATCGAAATTCGTGAACATCCACTTGTGAGGGTTGAACACGAATGAATCGGCGAATTCGATTCCCTCGATCATCCACCGTTTCTCCGGGAGAAGAAGGGCCGTCCCCGCATAGGCGGCATCGACATGCAGCCAGATGCCGTGCCTGCTGCATATCTCGCCCAGACGCTTCAAAGGATCGATCGCAGTCGAACCCGTGGTGCCGATTGTCGCCACGGCGCACAGGGGTTCGAAGCCAAGTGAAAGGTCGCGGGCAATCGCCCTTTCAAGCTCCTCGGGGACCATCGCAAACCCTGCGTCGACGGGGAGCTTGCGAAGGGCGGCAGCGCCGAGCCCCGCGATCTTCACCGCTCGTTCAATCGAGGAATGTGTTTCCGTCGACGCGTACACCGTGAAGCGCCGTTCTCGGGAGAAGCCTTCCGCATTCACGCGGAACTCCGTCCTCCTTTCGCGCGCTGTCAGAATCGCGCAAAGCGTTGCCGTGGATGCCGTATCCTGTATAACGCCGGTAAAGGAGGGAGGGAGGCCGGTCATCTCTCCGAGCCACTGCATCATCCGCTCTTCCAGCTCGGTTGCCGCCGGCGACGTCACCCAGCTCATGCACTGAGCCCCCATCGTCGCGGTCAGCATTTCCGCGAGAATGGACGGGGGACTGTTGTTCGCGGGGAAGTATGCGAAGAACGAGGGATGCTGCCAGTGTGTCATTCCGGGGACGATCGTATTCCTGAAATCGGCGAATATCGTACCGAACGGCTCTCCGGCCGGCGGGGGATGAAGTGGAATCCGTCCGATGATGTCACCGGGCCCGACGGTCGACCTGACGGGGAAGTGTTCCACCTCCTGAAGATAGTCGGCCATCCAGTCGACGAGCTCGTGGGCGTACGTCCGGAATTCCTGGTTCGTCATCATGGGGACGCCGGGGTGTCCGGGCTCTTCATGCATGCTTCTTCTGGGTTTTCGCGAATTGCTTCAACTTCGCGGCGACCTTCGCATGGACTTTCACGGCGGGGACGCCCGTCAGTATGGCGACCCCCTCGTCGATCGACCGTACTGCATGAACGTGAAAGAGGTTCTTCCGAACAGCGTCGGTCACATCGTGTCTGAGCATCAGGTCGCCGACATTCTGATGAGGAATAATCACCCCCTGCCTTCCGTTGAGCCCCCTGGTCCTGCAACAGTCGAAAAATCCTTCGATCTTCAGGTTGACACCCCCGATCGGCTGAATGTCTCCGTGCTGGTTCACCGAGCCCGTCACGGCGATCCCCTGGTCGATCGGGATTCCGGAAAGGCTGGAGAGAATGGCATAGACCTCCGAAGACGAAGCGCTGTCGCCGTCCACTCCCGAATACGACTGCTCGAAGGCGAGGCTGGCGCTCAGCTCGAGCGGGTGTTTCTGCGCGTATTTTCCCCTGAGATATCCTCCCAGTATGAGCACCCCCTTGTTGTGCGAGGGACCGCTCATGGAAGCTTCCCGCTCGATGTTGATGATCCCCGAGCGGCCCACCGAAGTTTTCGCAGTGATCCGGGCCGGTTTGCCGAATTCATGCTCCCCGGTCTGGTACACGCTCAGCCCGTTCACCTGTCCCGTCACCTTTCCTTCGGTATCGATCATGATCGAACCATCGTCGATCATCTCCTGGATTTTCTCTTCCACGAGCCGCACCCTCTCAATACGCTCGTTGATCGCCTTGCGCACATGGTCCGCCGTCACCTGCACAGCCTTCTCGCGGGTGGCCCAGTAATTCGCCTCGCGGAGGACGTCGGCGAGTATGCTGAACCGCGTCGACAGCTTGTTCTGACGTCCTGCCAGCCGTACCCCGTACTCCACCACCTCACAGAGGGCGGAGGTATCGAACGTGAACAGCTGCTCCCGGTCGCACAGTGTCTTGATGAATGAGAGGTAGCTCCTGATGCCTTTATCCTCGTTCAGCATTTCAACATCGAAGTCGGCCCTGATCTTGAAGATCTTCTTAAAATCCTCATCGTTTTCGTAAAGGACCTGGTACATCGGAGAATCGCCGATCATTATCACCTTCACATCGAGGTCGATCGCCTGAGGTTTGAGCGCGGAGTTCGAGCCGAGGAGGCCGGACTCGGGAGGCTGGATTTCGATCTGCCGGTTGCGGAGGATCCTCTTCAGCGTGTTCCACACACCGGGCTCCGAGAGTGCGTCCAGCGCGTTCAGCACAAGGTATCCGCCGTCCGCCTTCACGATTGATCCGGCCTTGATGAGCGTGAAATCGGAGCGCCAGACTCCATTCCTGTCCACCTCCCTGTCGATCGTCCCGAAGAGGTTTTTGTACCGGGGGTTCATTTCGAGGACGACGGGTGCTCCCTGCACGCCGCTGTTGTCTGCGATCACGTTCACCTCGAACTCGAAGAATGTATCCTCCTCGCGGGAGATCTGCATCCCGAGCACGGACGCCTGCTGCTCCTCCTTCTGGTGGAACCTTGCAAGGTTGTCCAGGATGCTCTTCTTCACCTCCCCCACGTATGCCTCGAGCCCCTCCGCACTGAACTTCCCGCGGATTTCCTCCAGGAGCTCCTCCACCACGGGCACCATGATCTTATGGTTGAGGTCGTCAAGCGATTTCTTTGCGCGCCGCTCGATGTTCCGCATCTCCCTCATGACGATGTCCATCTGTCCTTCCAGCTCCGCCTGCTCTGCAGTCAGGCGATTGAGCTCGTCCCGCGAAAGTTCACCCGACTCGACCTTCCCCTGAAGTTGATCCAGGCCGATGGGGTTCCCTTCGATGACGGGAGCGATCTCCGGACGGTTCGTCGGTCCACCCTGCACCTGAACAACCTCAAAGCCCTTCTTCTTCACTTTCTTCTCGAAGTCCTTCAACACACTCCGCTGCCGGTCCTGGAAGTGCTCGAGCATTCCTTTCCGCTGCTCGATGTAACGGCGGCTTTCGAACACGCCGGGAATGCCCTTCTGGAGGTCGTCGAGGAAAGTGCCCATCTCGCGCTTGAACGCCATCCCTTGGCCCGCCTGGAAGGCGAGCATGATCGGCGCATCCGGATTGCGGAAATTGTGCACATACACCTTGTCGGTCAGAGGAAGCTTCCGGCCTTCGAACTCGCGCAGCATCCGCTGGATGGCAGTCATCCGGCCTGTCCCGGGGAGTCCGGTGACAAATATGTTGTATCCGTAATGTTTCATTTCGAGGCCGACTTGGATCGCCTGAAGGGCGCGCTCCTGTCCGATAATGCTGCGCGACGGCATGACATCGGCCATGTCGGCAATGTGAAGCATGTCGGGGGTGCAGCGCCAGCGAAGCTTGTCGGCAGGGAGCTCCGTCCGGCCGGATTTCGGGCGTGGAGTACGGCGGCGGGGAGGTTTTTTCGGCATTGTCAGTATTCTTTTCTGTTAGCGTAGAGGTTCATCAGTATCCCCACCATCGACATTGCCGAGAGGAGCGCCGACCCTCCGTAGCTGACAAAGGGGAGAGGGATGCCTATCACCGGGAGGAGGCCGATCGACATACCGATGTTGAGGAAAATGTGGGTGGCGAATATCGCCGTCAGCCCGATTGCCACGAACCCGCCGTACCGGTTCTTCACGATCGACCCGAGCGTCACCCCGCGGATGAGGAACGCCATGAAAAGGAGGAGCACGGTGGCGGCCCCGAGGAAACCGAATTCTTCGCCCGGCACGCAGAAGATGAAGTCCGTCCACTGCTCGGGGATGAAGTTCAGCTGCGTCTGCGTCCCCCGCAGGAACCCTTTGCCGAAGAATCCCCCCGAGCCGATGGCGACCTTCGACTGGAGTATATTATAGCCGGCCCCGAGAGGGTCAGCATTCGGATCGAGGAATGTCGCGATCCGCTTTTGCTGATAGTGTTTGAGTCCTTCGTAGATGAACTGGACGGAAACGCCGATGAGGACGGTCAGGGAGAACACTGCCGCCGCGAAAATCCAGTCCTCCCTGGTAAGATAGATGAGCACGCCGAACACAAGCACGGCCGTCAGGAACGGGGTCGTACCGAAGAGCGCAGCCACCGCCGTTGCCACCGGAGCGACGATTGCCACGAGCGTGAACCGTGACGCACCCCCCCAGAAAAGGACGGGGAAGAACATGCCGAAGAAGATGAGGGCGGTCCCGGTATCGGGTTGCATCATGATCAGCGTGACAGGGAGGAGGACGATGCCCGCTGCGATCGCGAGATCCCGCATTTTCCTGAGGGAGACGTCGCTCCGTGAAAGGTACGTTGCGAGAGCGAGGACGGTGGTGATCTTGGCGAATTCTGAAGGCTGCAGGCGGACCGAGCCGAGGTTAAACCAGCTCATCGAACCCGACACGGTTTTCCCCAGGATCAGGACGGAGACCAGCAGGAGTATGGAAACAAAATAGGCGGGGTACGAGGCCAGCTGCAGAAGCCGGAAAGGGACAACGGCAATGGCAGCAAGAGCAAGAAGTCCGATACCCACCCAGACCACCTGCTTGTGAAATATCTCCGCAGCGCGCGCGTCGTATGTCGCGCTGTAGATCGAGATGATTCCTATCATGACAAGCGCCAGGGCGATCAATGCGGTCTTGTAGTCGATCCGCTCTTTGATATCCTGGTACATCATCGCTGGAGCACGGCGTGCAGTGGGGGGAGGGCTTGGGGGAAGGCGATCGGCCTGTGCGGGGCCGGCGGAGCGTCGTAGCGCGTAATCCTCCCCTTCAGGTAACGCTCGATGCAGAGCCCGGCCAGGGGTGCCGCCTGCGTCCCGCCGAAGCCTGCGTTCTCGATGAGCATCGCCACCGCGATACGCGGATTATCATAGGGGGCAAACCCGACGTACCATGCGTGATCGGGTCCATGCGTGTTCTGTGCGGTGCCCGTCTTGCCGGCGCTCTGGATTCCCGGGATGCGGGCCATGCCGCCGGTACCGCCGCGTTCCTCGACAACACGGCGCATCCCTTCGCGGACGACGTTCCATGTGTTCTGGGAAACTTCGATGTGGCGGGTCTGGAATGTCAGCGTATCCACAGCGCGGGGGGATTTCGTCACGATCGCACGAGCAATGTGCGGCTGGCGGTATTCACCCTTCGTCGCGAGCGCTGCCGCATAACATGCCATCTGGAGCGGCGTCACGCCGAGCTCTCCCTGGCCGATCCCCAGGCTCGGGAGGAAACCGCGCGTCCAGCCGCTCTTCCCGTATCGCTTGTCCATGTATGCCGTCGACGGCAGGAGTCCGGGGTTCTCCTCATACATATCGATCCCTGTCAGTCGTCCGAACCCGAATTCATCGCCGTAATGAGACCATGCATCGAGGCCGGTTTTCATCATCGCCTGATAGAAATAGACGTTGCACGATTGCTGGATGGCAGTCACGAGGTCGACGCTCCCGTGCACATGCAGGTCCCTGAACACCTTGTTCCCCATCCGGAACGATCCACCGCAGTTCACGCGCCAGGAAGGGGTGACGCTCCCTGTTTCCAGCGCTGCAACGGCAAGAAGCATTTTAAACGTGGACCCCGGGGGATAGCGCGTGAGCGTCGCGCGGTTGAACAGGGGCGCCGCCTCGTCTTCATTGAGCGATCGCCAGATGTCGGGAGGGGTGACCCCGCTGAATGTGGAGAGGTCGTAATCCGGCTTGCTCACCATTGCCAGAATCCCGCCGTCCGTGGGATCGATGGCCACAAAAGCGCCCCGCCGGCCGGTCATCAGGGACTCCGCGAAGGCCTGAAGCCCGAAATCCATCGTGAGAATCAGGTCGTTCCCTTCCACCGCCGGGACATCGTTCTTTCCGTCATCGAATCGTCCGATCACCTGTCCCCGCACATTGACCATGCTGAATTCCGCCCCCTTCTGTCCCCGGAGCGTCGGTTCGTACCGCGCTTCCAGCCCGGAGGAGCCTACCACGTCACCGGGAGCGTATTCGTCCACCTGCACCTTCATCTGGGATTCGGAAATTTCCTTGGTGTAGCCGAGCGTATGCGATGCCAGCGCCCGCGTCGTGTACCATCGCTTGGATTCCACCTGGCACTCGACTCCCGGAAGCCTGTCACGGTTTTCTTCCAGTGCCGCGAGGGTCCTGAAGTCGATGTCCCGTTTGATCTTCACCGGCGCGAAGCGGGAATAGGCCTCGCCCTTCTTGAGCCTGTCGCGAATGAACTCCGGATCGAGGGAGAGGAGCCTGGAGAGGTAATCGATGGTGTGCTTGTCGAACTCGAAGGGCATGATCGTCACCGAAAACGCCGGACGGTTATCGACAACCAGCGTCCCGTTCCGGTCAAAGATGTAGCCGCGCACGGGTTCCTTCGGGATGGTGCGGATGCTGTTCTCTTCCGATTTTCTTCCGTACTCGTCGCTGTAGATCATCTGCAGCTGAAAGAGGCGGGCGAAAAAGAAGAGGAACATCAGCCCGATGGCGGCATACATCGTGCGGCGCTTGCCAAATACCGCGATATCGTCCTGTTGTGCCATGGCTCCGAGGCGGGATGGAAACCCGGGAGGGCGTGCGAACGGCCGCGCCCCAACCTACAGAAGTGCCCGTCGTGCAAACACGAATGTCGGGATAAGTCCGACCGCTGCGGTATACAGCGCAGCGGGAATGCCGTACAGGAGGATTGCCTGCCACCAGTGCGCGCCGCTACCCTGCAGAAAGATAATGAAATAAATGAGATTATGCACCAGCGACACGGAGAGGATAATCAGGATAAAGCGGTAGGAGCCGAGGGTCTGGACCGTCTTGTTCTCATTGAAGAAATAACCCGCCGTGAAACCCCCGACCGTCTTCGAAAGCGCCGCCAGTCCCAGCATGCCGTCATTGCCGCTGAGCAGATCGAGCACCAGCCCGACAAGAAAACCTGCCACCGTGCCCGTAATCTGTCCACGCCGGATCGAGAGGTAGACGATCCAGATCAGTGCGATGTCGGGGGAGAATCCCGCCACGGCGAGATACTGGGCGATCGTTGTCTGCAGAAGAACGACCATGAGGGTCAGCGCGATATCAATGAAGGTCTGGCGCACGGGCTCTCACTCACGTGGCCGGTGTTCCAGCGCAATCCGGTCGCTGTCGGGTATCGAGGTGATGACAAACACCTCTTCAAGCCGCGAGAAGTCGACGGCGGGCCTGACCTCCACGGACTGGAAGAGCGATCCTTCCGCTCCCCTGGCCGATGTAATCACGCCCACCCGTATCCCCGGGGGAAAGAAACTGCTGTATTCCGACGTGATGACGACATCCCCTGCCTGGATGTCGAGCGTTTTCGCGACATCCTGCAATGCGAGCGTCGAACCGCCTTCCCACCGGATGATCCCGTCCACCCTGCTCCGTTCGATTTTTGCGCTGACGCGGATGTCCTTGTTGTACAGTATCTGCGCCACCGCGAAACGGCTGCTGGTGGCGACGATCTTCCCGGCCAGGCCGTTCTCGGTCACGATCGGCATGTCCGCCCGCACGCCATTACGTTCACCGGCATCCAGCGTCACGGTGTTCCGGAGGAGCTGAAGGTTCTTCCCGATCACGTTGGCGGCGACAAAACCGAATTCCCCCCGTTCTTTCAGACCGAGCAGCTGCCGCAGCCTCAGATTCTCAAGCCGTGCCTCCCGGAGCCTGTTGACCTCGTCGGCCAGTGTGAGATTGAGTTCCCTCAGCACATGGTTTTCACGCCGGAGGTCGAAATAGTTCGGGATGATCCCCACGGCATCCTGCAGCGTCCCGACCGACACGACGGCGACGGTCCGGATGGTGCGGATCTGTGGGTCGTCGTTCAGTGCGAGAAGCGTCACCGAAACGGCAAGGAGCACCCCGACCACGAGGTACTCCTTGAAGAGGAACACAAATTCGTACAGACGTTGTATCATAGGAACTCAGTAACGGCGGCTCTTGATAAGCACTTTCGAGTACTTGCCGAGATTGTCCAGGACCTTCCCCGTCCCGCGGACCACCGCCGTCAGCGGATCCTCGGCGACATGGACCGGCAGACTCGTCTCCAGGCGGAGCCGCTCGTCCAGCCCCTTCAGAAGTGCTCCCCCTCCGCTCAGCATCACGCCCCGGTCCAGTATGTCGGCCGAGAGTTCGGGGGGGGTACGTTCGAGCGTCAGCTTCACTGCCTGGACGATCTGCAGCACGGCCTCGCTGAGCGCTTCCCGTATCTCGACCGAACTTGCCTCCGTGGTTTTGGGGATGCCGTTGACAAGGTCGCGCCCCTTCACCTGGATCGTGACCTCCTCCTTCATGGGCATGGCGGAGCCCACCTCGCACTTGATCGCTTCGGCCGTCCGCTCGCCGATGAGGATGTTGTGGTTCTTCTTGAAGAACTGGATGATCGCATTGTTCATCTCATCCCCCGCGATGCGGACGGATTCTTCGTTCACGATGCCGGAGAGTGCGATAACGGCGATTTCCGTCGTCCCGCCGCCGATGTCGACGATCATGTTGCCGACCGGAGCCTCGACATCCAGTCCCACGCCGATCGCGGCCGCCATCGGCTCCGCGATCAGGTGCACTTCCTTCGCGCCCGCGTGTTCCGCGGAATCCCTCACGGCCCGTTTCTCGACCTCGGTCACGCCGCTGGGGACGCACACGACGATCCGACGGCTCGGCATCCAGTTGGCATGAATCTTCTTGATGAATTCACGGAGCATTCCCTCCGCCATCTCGAAGTCGGCGATCACCCCGTCCTTCATCGGGCGAATCGTGCGGATATCCCTGTGTGTCCTTCCGAGCATTTCCTGGGCTTCCTTGCCGATGGCAACGATCCTCTTGGTGTTCCGGTCGAACGCCACGATCGAGGGTTCGTTCAGCACGATCCCCTTTCCTTTGACGTAGATGAGAGTATTTGCGGTCCCGAGATCGATCGCAAGATCTGCGGAGAACAGCGAGAACATGCCCATGGGGGAGCGAAGACGATTAGTGATGGATGTACTGACAGTGGCGCCTCTGGCGCCACTAGTGGCGAAAATGCCGTGTACCTGTAAAGACCATTGCAATGCCATTGTCATCGGCGGCAGCGATGACTTCTCCGTCGCGCACGGATCCCCCCGGCTGGATCACCGCGGTGGAGCCGGCGCGGACCGCCTCCAGAAGCCCGTCCGAAAACGGAAAGAAGGCGTCGGAGGCAACCGCCGAGCCCTGCAGGTTGAGCCCCGCATCCTTTGCCTTTGCGGCCGCAATCCTTGCTGATTCCACGCGCGACATCTGACCTGCGCCGACGCCCAGCGTCCTGTCCGCGGCGGCATAGACGATGGCGTTGGATTTCACGTGTTTCGCCACGCGCCACGCGAAGCGGAGAGCGTCCGTTTCTGCGTCGGTGGGGGCGCGGCGCGTCACGACGCGGAACCCCTCCCCTTTTGTCTCCCCGGTATCGGGATCCTGCATGAGGAACCCCCCCGGCACGCTCCGGATATCCGGGTCACGCCTCCCGCGGAGGTCGGCGCGGACCTCGACGATCCTCCGGTCCTTCTTCTTGCGAAGGAACTCGAGGACATCCGCCGGGATCCCGGGTGCGAGAATGACCTCCGTGAACACCTCGTTGATCCGCACGGCGGATTCCATATCGAGCGGCCGGTTCAGCGCCACGATGCCGCCGAAAGCGGACGTCGTGTCGGTCGCAAGCGCCTTCCCGTAAGCATCGCCGATCGTCGCGGCTGTGCCGACGCCGCACGGGTTCGTGTGTTTGATGATGGCGGCGGTTGGCCCATCGAACTCGGCCACGAGCGATGCCGCCGCCGACATATCCACGATGTTGTTGTACGAGAGCTCCTTGCCGTGAAGAGTGCGGAACAGTGACGAGAACTTCCCGTACAGCGTTCCCCGCTGGTGGGGATTCTCCCCGTAGCGGAGGTCATACTCCCTGGCGGCAAGAATTCTCAGCATCGCGGGATGCCCCTCCGCAGGCCCGGTCCGGTGCTCGAGGTAATCGGCGATGGCTGCATCGTACAGAGCGGTGCGCCGGAACACCTCGCATGCCAGAGCCGCACACGTCGTCTCGGATACACATCCGTCGGAGGATTTCATCTCTGCGACGATGCCGGGGTACCGGTCCGGGTTCACGATCACCGCCTTGTGGCGGAAATTCTTGGAGGCCGAACGGAGCATTGACGGTCCCCCAATATCGATCTGCTCCAGGGCTTCCTCAAGTGTCGCGCCCGGGTGCGCGATCGATTCTTCGAAAGGGTAGAGATTGACAACCACCATGTCGATCGGCTCGATCCCCAGCTCCGTCGTCTGGCGCATGTGGTCGGGGTCGTCGGGGAGTGCCAGGAGGGCCCCGTGGATCCGCGGATGGAGGGTCTTCACGCGCCCGCCGAGGATCTCCGGGAATCCCGTCACGTCGGACACGTTCCGGACATCGATCCCGGCCCCGCGCAACGCAGAAGCGGTCCCACCGGTGGAGATGATCTCGACTGCCATCTCCCTCAGGGCGAGCGCGAATTCAACCAACCCGCGCTTGTCGGAAACACTGATCAGAGCGCGACGGATCTTGGGCACAATACTCTCCTGCGATACGATTAATTGCGATGATGCCCGGGGGTTCTTTCGTTCAGCGCGATCCGCCTGATCGCTGCGGGATAGAGTTCATGTTCCGCTGCCAGAACCCGTGCGGCGAGCAACTCTGGTGTATCCCCGGGAAGAACGGGGACCGTCTGCTGCAGCACCACCGGTCCGTGGTCGTACTCTTCATCGACGTAGTGAACGGTCGCCCCGCTTGTCGTGTCTCCCGCGGCCAGCACCGCCTCGTGCACGCGCATTCCGTACATCCCGGCCCCCCCGAACCGTGGCAGGAGGGCGGGATGTATGTTGACGATTCTCCCCCGGTACGCGCCGACGACAACCGGGGGCACCTGCTTCATGTAACCGGCCAGCGCGATGAAGTTCACACCGTGATCACCCAGCGTGGACAGGATCGTGTCGGCGAACGACCGTTCGTCAGGAAACTGCTTCCGGCTCAGATGAATGGCGGGGAGAGCGTTGGCCCGGGCGATGCCGAGTATGCCCGCGCCGGAGTTATTGCTGAGAACCAGAGAAATTCGGGCGGCCGGGATATCCCCCTGCTGGATAGCCGTCAGGATCGCCCTGAAGTTCGATCCGGCCCCGGAACCAAATACGGCGATACTCAGCATGCAAAAAACTACGACAAATTTCAAAGAAATTCAAGGAGAGGACCCCGGGCCGCGCCGGAAGGGTGGTCATGCAGTTGCGGGCTCAAGGAGAGTTATCACTCCCTCATCGGCGTCCAGCATGGCCCGGATGCCGACAGGGACGGTCACCATCCGCTTTTCATGACCGATCGGAAACCCGGTCATAAAAGGCTTTCCCGTGCTTTCCGCCATTCCGGCCATGATTGAATCGAGAGGAAGAGACGGGGTGGCAGGGTCTCTGGGAACGCAATCGGTGAAATGCCCCATTGCAACGCCGCTTGAACGGGAGAGGGCTCCGGCGTTCCCCAGTTGCGTCAGCATCCTGTCCACACGGTAGGGATCCTCGCCGATCTCCTCGAGGAAGAGAATTCCCCTGCGGAGGTCCGGCATGTACGGTGTCCCGAGCAACGAGACGAGAAGCGAAAGATTCCCTCCGAGCAGCCGGCCCGTCCCCCTCCCGGGGTACTTCACCCGCGTGGGGGATCCCTCGGCCAGCGCGAGCGTTGCGCGCCGGGTCGGCGACGTGAGAATTCTCCAGAGAGACTCCTCTGCAAACGGGTCCACGTCGACGGCCATATCCACCGCGAGCATCGGCCCGTGGTACGTCACCAGCCGGCACTTCCTCCAGATTGCAAGTGCGAGTGCCGTGATGTCGCTGTACCCCACGAGTATCTTGGGGTTCCTGGCGATGAGGCGGTAATCGATGCGGGAGAGAAGGCGGGGGGTGCCATACCCGCCGCGCGCACAGAAGATCCCCCTGACTTTTCTGTCCCTGAACATCGCGTGTATGTCATCCGCACGCTCACCGTCCGTGCCGGCAAGATATCCCAGGCGTCCTGACGCGTTGCGGCCCACCGTCGTCCGGTACCCGAGTCCTTCGAGATAGCGCACCCCCATCTCGATCCGGGATGGATCATGCACAGGGCTCGCCGGGCAAATGATGCCGATCAGATCCCCCTTCTTCAGCCGTTGCGGGACAAGCACCTTCATACATGTTCTCCACTTCAAGAGAATAGCTCAGCCAGGAAGATAGCCTTTTTTTGCCACATTTGAAAAATCGCAGTATTCCGAATGGACGGGATTGTCCGTATATTGTTCTCATCCATCGAACAATAAGGGAGTTGTGTGCTCCGACGCTGCGTCCTGCCTCTTGTACTGCTCTTCGTTCTGATCACGAATGCACCGGCTGCCTCCGGGGACGAAGGATCGCCGACAAAAGTCCTTATCATCGTCGAAGGCGGGACCTCCATGAGGAGCTCCGCCATCGCTCGCGGGCGGGAGCTCGCGACCCTTCTCGGGCACTTCAATGCGACAAGCCGCGTCCTCGGTGTAGACGAATACGTCCCGCACACGTTCTCCCGGTACGATCTTGTCTTCTACATCGGGTTTAGTGCCGTCTACACGCCCCCGGTGAGGTTCCAGGACGACGTCCTCTCGTCCCCCACGCCGGTCATATGGATGGACACCGGATTTCACGAATTCTCCTCCCGCCCGGAGGTGAAGAAAAAATACGGGTTCAGCGTCTCCCATATCGACTCCCTCGGCGTCTTCGACGTGGTCCGTGCCGGCGACCTCACGTTCACGAAGGGGGAGCCGAACATCAACATGATCGAAATCGCCGACAGGAAGAAAGTGACCGTCATTGCCACCGCCCTTTCCTCCGGCAAGAATTGGGAAATCCCCTACATGGTCCGCTCGGGGAATCTCCTGTATATCGCGGACTGCCCGTTTGCCTCGGCGACAGAAACCGACCGGTACCTGTATTTTGCCGACATGCTCCACGACCTCCTCCGGCAGCCTCACGAGGCATCACACACCGCGCTGATACGTATCGAGGACGTCAATCCGCTGGAAAACCCCGCGAAACTCCGTGAGATTGCCGACATTCTCTCCTCGCGCAATATCCCCTTCCTTGTCGGTGTCATCCCCATTTACGTCAGTCCCGGCGAAGGAATCAGGGTCACCCTCTCCGACAGGCCCGACCTCGTTGACGCCCTCAAATACATGGTGCAGAACGGCGGCACGATCGTGATGCACGGCGTGACGCATCAGTACCGGGGTACCACGGCGGTGGACTACGAATTCTGGGATGAAACCACCAACCGCGCAGTCAGGGAGGAAACCGTCGAGGGGATTACGCACAAGCTCGACATGGGAATTCAGGAGTTCATGAAGAACGGGCTCTATCCGCTGGTATGGGAGACCCCGCATTACACGGCCTCCACAAAACTGTACGAGACGGTCAGCAAGTACTTCAGTACCGCCATGGAGCAGAGGCTGGCGATCGAGGATGCCGAAGCGGGACAGTATTTTCCCTACATGATAAACAGAGACCTGTACGGGCAGCGCATCATCCCGGAGAACCTGGGGTACGTCCCGCTTGACCCCGATCCTGCCGTGGGGGAGGCGGCCGTGCGGCGCATCATCGCTGCGGCCAGGATCAACCTGGCCGTGCGCGACGGGTTTGCATCCTGCTTCTTTCACGCCTTCGTCGACCTTGGCCTGTTGAAAGAGATCGTGGACGGCGTGCAGGCGCTCGGTTACACCTACATGGATGTCAAAGATCTCACGCACTGGGTCAGGTTGAAAGACCGGATCATCCTGTGCGGCTCCCAGGATTACACAATCACGCTCGACGACCAGTACCTGCAGGAGACCACGTTTGACAGGAACGGCGACATCATTGCCACGACGACGTCGGAAAAACGGATCAAAGGGGCGGTGACGCGCCACATCACGCTGGAGCAGGGGCAGATATACAAGGCAGAGCCGGCAGAAATGAGAGAGAAAAGTCCGTCCCTCGCCGAACGAGTCCTCAGCGGTGCGGGGAAGGTGTATGAACGCCTGACCGGGCAGGAGGAATCATGGCAGGAAGCACGTGTGGCCATACTCTGGAATCAATTTGCGGAGGGGGCGGCATTCAACGACCAGGCCTCCTTTGCCGGGGTCATGAAGAGCGTGAACATCGTCCTGGACACGCTCTTCGTCGGTCAGAAGGTCAACCCCGGTCCGTACAACCTCCTGTTCGTTCCCTACACCTTCGTTGATTCGCTCAGTGACGAAGACCACGATGCCATCACCCGGTTCGTCAGGGAGGGGGGATGTGTCGTCACCGACATGCCCACGGAGCTCTCCAAGGAACTGGGCATTACCTCGGGAGAAACGCGCCTGAAGGTCACGCATGTCCGGGACCGCATGTTCCCGGATGAGCGGATCGTCTGGCGTTATGCAGAGCTGGCGACGAAGTTCGACGCCGAGGAGATCGAGGAGGTCTTTTGCGTCGACCAGGACTCCGACGCGCCTCTGGCCGTCGGTAAATCGTTCGGCAAGGGGAAGGTCATCTATTTCGCGACCCGGTTCGATCCGCGCTCGCGCGAGGGATACAGCCTCTATCCCTATCTCCTCGAGTACATCGGTAAGTACTTCCGGCTCGGTCCCGTGGTGCGGCACGACCGCCTCGAGGTCTATTTTGAGCCGGGCTCGAGGGCCCGCACGATGAGCACCGAGGCGCTTGTGAAACAATGGGTGCGCCTCGGTGTCAGCATCCTGCACGTCTCCGGGTGGCATGAGTACCCGAAATACACGTACGACTATCAGCGGCTGATCACTCTCGCTCACGCAAACGGGATCCTGGTCTATGCGTGGATTGAGCCGCCGCAGGTCAGCCAGAAATTCTGGAACGAGCATCCGGAGTGGCGCGAAAAGAACGTGGACGACGCCGACACCCGGGCCTCCTGGCGGTACCCGGTCGCGTTGACCGACACGGCATGCCTCCGCGCGATGGCAGCGGAGTACCGGAAGCTTCTCGGGCAGTTCGACTGGGACGGTGTGGACCTGGCCGAGCTTTACTTTGAATCCGGCCGCGGGTTCCAGGATCCACTTTTGTTCACCCCGATGCATCCGTCCGCGCTCGCCGACTTCAGGAAGAAACACCGGTTCGATCTCGACGAGGTTCTCGATTCGACGTCCGTCTATTACTGGAAGGTGAATCCGGATGCCCGACGGCTCGTCGTGGAATACAGGGTAAAAGCCCTCGAGGGGGTGTACGAGAAGCTTCTCCCCATGTTCGGAGAAATCGCCGCCGCGCACCCGGGCTTCCAGGTGATCGTCACGGCGATCGACAGTTACGGCGCTCCCGAAATGCGGGAGAATCTGGGGGTTGACATGAACTCCATACTCGCCCTTCAGAAAAAATACGGGTTCCTGCTCCAGGTCGAAGATGCCGAGCGCTTCTGGGCGACACTCCCTTCCCGGTACATCGACATCGGGAACAGATACTCCCGGCTCCTCGGTGGCCGGGGAAGCCTGCTGCTCGACCTGAATATTATTGCGAGGAGCAAGCCCGACCAGGTGACCCCCTTTCCGACGCTCATACAAACCGGGACCGAGAGCTTCCACCTCGTGCGCGCGGCGTCACTCGGCGCGCCCCGTATGACGATCTACTCCGAATCAAGCGTCAATCCGCAGGACCTGAAATTCTTTGCCTTCGCGCTTGCCAGTGAGGTGCAGTACCGGCGTACGGGGCACGGATACGAGGTTTCCTCACCGTACTCATTCACCCTGAAACTTCCCCCCGGCGTCAAGGAGATCCGCATCGACGGCATGCTCCATTCCCCCTCCAGGGAGAATGTGTTCCTGATCCCCGCGGGCACGCACACGGTCGAAGCGGGGGGAGACCAGAGCCCCGCCTTTTCGACCCACGAACTGGATTCCAGGATCCTGTCCATCAATGGAAATCTCCTCTCGGTCGTTCAGGGCATCCGCACGATGTCATTCACGTATGAATCGGACACGCGTGCGCTGGTGGCGCTCAACCGCGAAGCCACGGCACTCAGCGTGGATGGCGAGGCGTACCCCTTTACGGCGCTCAGGGGGAACGACTGCTTCACCATCGTGCTACCCCCGGGGAAGCACAGCGTCCGCCTTGTCGTGGGGGACGTCGTCTCGTACGGGGTCAGCCTCACATCCTTCTGGTCTTCCAATGCCATTGCGGTCTTCGGGTCGTTTGCCGTCCTGTTGCTTCTGGCGATGTACATCACGCTGAAAATCGTGAAGCGGCGGTACGCATGACCTTCCTGGAAATCGATCTCAGCCTCCTGTTCGTCATTGCGGTCATCCTGATCTGGTTCATGATCGCCTACCAGTTCGTCCTGACCGTTTTCGGTTACATCAACTACCTGAAATCGTTGAACCGGAAGCTCGCCATCGACCGCATGACGTTCGACTACCCCTCGTGCACAATACTCATTCCCGCCCACAACGAAGAAAAAGTCATCGCGGCCACGATTGACTCGATGCTCCGCCTGGAGTACCCGAAGGACAGGCTGAACATTCTCGTCATCAACGACGGGTCCACCGACGCAACGCGCGACATCATCCTGGGGGCTGCTGCGAGGGACCGGCGTGTCACATTGTTCGACGTTCCCCGCGGGGAGGGGGGAAGGGGAAAATCCCGCGCGCTCAACCTCGCCATGACGCTGGTGGCGAGCGAAGTGATCGCCGTCTACGACGCGGACAACACGCCGGACAAACACGCGCTCCGGTACCTTGTTGCACAGTTGGTTGGCAACGAGGAACTGGGCGCCGCGCTCGGCAAGTTCCGCACGGTGAACAAGGACGTCAACCTCCTGACCCGGTTCATCAACATCGAGACGCTCAGTTTCCAGTCCATGCTTCAGGCCGGGCGCTGGCAGATGCACAACATTGCAACGCTGCCGGGGACGAACTTCGTCATCTGGACCTGGCTGATCCGGCAACTCAAAGGGTGGGACGAGGAAGCCCTGACGGAAGATTCGGAGCTGAGTATCAGGATTTACCAGGAGGGATACAAGATCAAGTTCGTGCCGTACGCGATCACCTACGAGCAGGAGCCCCAGACCTGGGGTGTCTGGGTGCGTCAGCGGACCCGGTGGGTGCGGGGGAACAACTACGTGCTGGGAAAATTCCTGAAGCAGATCCGCCGGTTCCGGAACAAGCGGGTGATGTTCGACGTGCTCTACACCCTCTCCCTGTACTACGTTTTTTTTGTCGCGATCGTGATTTCCGATTTGCTGTTCATCGTGAGCGCCGCAAATCTGGTGACTATCTCACTCCCGGGTCCGTACACGTTTGTCTGGATCATGGCGTTCTTTCTCTTCCTGGGCGAGACGATGCTTGCGATCTCCTACGACGGGGAGGACCATATCAGGCGCATACCGGTACTGGTCCTCATGTATTTCACTTATTGCCAGCTCTGGATTTACATCGTGATCAAGGCGCTCTGGATCGAGTACATAAAAAAAGAGAAGCGGACGTGGGACAAAACCATCCGCTTCGACGTCAGTTCCTCCGCCGGCATGCAGTGAACGCTCCGGTCTCTCCGGGCTTACTCTTTGCTCACGGGCTCGGGAGTGACATCCACACCATACTCCGCCAGGAGCGCTTTCAACTCGGCGTACTCTGCAGTCCTCATGTAGACACCGCAGTTCCTGCACGTATCGCTCTTCCCCTGCCACGTTTTCCCGCTCACCATCCAGCACGGAGATTCGTCGGCTGTAACCCGGGGACATGCCGCTTTCTGCTCCTCGGAGCACCCGTTCATCTTCCAGCACGGGACCAGCGACATCAGCCGGCGTATCCCGGCGATGCTCACCTTTTCCGTATTGATCGTCCTGCGGATGGAGCGTATTCTCTCGAGATCCCCTTCCGCGAAGAGTCTGTGCCGCGAGGCTTTCCTGATCGGGATGATCAAACCTTCACGTTCATACATCCGTATCGTGGGGACGGAAACGCCGATCAGGTCCGCCGCCTCACCGATCGTGTAGAGTCTCTGTCCGGTTTTCTGCATCATTGCTGACGTCGTATTCGCATACATAGCAAGACTCCCTTGATACTATGTCTAAAACTAACAGATTTTGTGCCAGTTGCGTAATCGCGGAATTTGGCATAATTTGGAGGTTCCTCTTTTGTACCCGGAGACGATTCCGAACTTTGGGTCATCAGAATTCTCATAATTGGAGAATTAATGCGAATTCATCCGCCCGGTTGTATCTTGCAGGACGCGCCTCTATCTTGATTCAAAGCAGGGAGATTTCATGCAGCTTCACACACCCGGGTACACGTTCCAGGACCTTTTTGAGCCCCGTCGCCTTGCAGGGCTGACGGACCTGTTCGCAGAGCAGATCCGCACGAGCGATCCTGATCTCCACGGCCGCTATTCGGAGTACCGCGCGGGGCGCTTACTCGGGAGCGTCGCGTTGTCGGCCCTTCTGACGGATCTCGGTCCGCACGTCGGCAGTTTTCTCGCCCGGATTTTCGGCGTCGAACAGGAGTATGCCGCCATGAAGCTGCGGGCATCCCGCGACGCAGTCATATTCAGTATCAAGAGGGATTTCTTCGTTCGACGCGTCCTGAAGAAGTACGGCGAATCCACCCTGATGAGGGGCGATCTCGCGCCGCTGGAACGGGAAACGCGGAGGATCATGGACGCGCTCCCCGGTATCCCCCGGACAGGTGATGAGCTGGAAATCGCTTCGGCGGTTCATCTCCTCCTCGCTCACGAACGGTACATCAAATCTGATCTTCCTCCCGAAACGCGGGAATTCCTTTCCGGGATCGCGCGCGTTCTGGTGACTGATCCCGGGAATCATGATGACGACCTGAAGTCGTTCCTCGCGTCTCTCCTTGCATCATTCGAAAAATTCCTGGCACTCCTCTATTACACGGGCGGTCACCGGACAAGCGGGTGGGCGCTCTTCCGGGTTTCCGGCTCCTTCGACTTTCAGCATCTTGTGGATTCCGATGTTTCCGGGGGTCCCCTTCCGGGATCGCACAGCGGAATCGCGTCACACCTCAGGCGCCGGGACGGATTCGATCTTACCGACAAGCGCTTTGGCTTGAGGGAGGTGGAGAGCGAGATCGACTATTGCATTTTCTGCCACGCGCGGGACAAGGACTCCTGCTCCAAGGGGTTTCGCACCGACGAGGGGTACCGGAAAAATCCGCTCGGCTTTGAATTGAAAGGGTGTCCGCTCGACCAGAAGATCTCCGAATCCCACCTTCTGATGAACGGGGGGGACGCGCTCGGCGCCCTTGCCGTCATCATGCTCGACAACCCGATGGTACCCGGAACCGGACACCGGATATGCAACGATTGCATGAAGGCCTGCATCTACCAGAAGCAGGACCCCGTGGACATCCCGCAGATCGAAACGCGCATACTGACGCAGGTGCTGGGCCTCCCGTACGGGTTCGAAATTTATTCGCTCCTCACGCGCTGGAACCCGCTCAACGCGTCGCGCCCCCACGCGCTCCCCTACAACGGGATGAACATCCTCATCGTCGGTCTCGGTCCGGCCGGCTACACGCTTGCCCATTACTTTCTGAATGAAGGGTTTGGCGTCGTTGCAGTCGATGGCCTGAAAATCGAGCCTCTGCCTGAAGAGCTCGTCGGGGACGGATCGGGCTCGTTCGTCCCGATCAGGGATTTCAGCGCCGTAAGAACATCACTGAGCACACGGGTCCTTGCGGGCTTCGGCGGAGTCTCAGAATACGGTATCACCGTCCGGTGGGACAAGAACTTTCTGACAGTGCTGCACCTGAACCTCATCCGCCGCCGGCATTTCCGGGTCTACGACGGGATCCGGTTCGGAGGCACAATTTCGCTGGAAGAGGCATGGACATACGGATTCGCGCACGTCTGCTTTGCCACCGGAGCCGGGAAGCCGACGTTCATTTCCGTGAAGAACAACCTTATCCGGGGGGTCAGAAAGGCGAGCGATTTCCTGATGGCGCTCCAGCTCACCGGTGCCGGGAAGAGAGACTCGATGGCGAACCTCCAGGTCCGTCTTCCTGCCGTGGTAATCGGCGGTGGACTGACGGCAATCGACACGGCCACCGAGCTCATGAGCTACTACCCGGTCCAGGTGTCGAAAATCAGGCGTCGGTACGATCTCCTCGTGGCACGCTATGGAAAAGCGCACGTCGATGCCATGTTCGATGCGGAAGAGAAAGTGATCCTCGACGAATTCCTCCTGCACGCGCAGGCGGTGGATGCAGAGCGGAAGCGCGCGGCGGAGGCGGGGGAAACGCCGGACTTCATACCGCTCCTCAGATCATGGGGAGGAGTCCGTATTTACTACAGGAAATCGATGCTCGATTCGCCCGCCTACAGGCTCAACCATGAAGAGATCATCAAAGGTCTCGAGGAAGGGATATCGTTCATTGAGTGCATGAATCCCGTCGAAGTCGTACCCGACGAACACGGTGCAATCCGTGAAATGATATTTGAACGCATGAGCCAGTCAGGCGGGAAATGGGTGCGGACAGGTGAAATCTTCCGTGTCCCCGCGCGGAGCGCCATGGTGGCGGCAGGGACAGTCCCGAACGTCATGTACGAGCGGGAACACCCCGGGACGTTCGGCATGGACGGCGACGACGAATTCTTCAGCGCGCACTCGATCGACGACGATCTGAGCGGAAGGCACCTCGTCCCTGCCGCCAGAGGAGAAGAGGGGTTTTTCACCTCCTACGCGCACAACGGCAGATTTGTGACGTATTACGGCGACAACCATCCTGCGTTCGCGGGAAACGTCGTCAAAGCCATGGCCTCAGCGAAGCAGGGATACAGGGCGGTTCTTCATCTGCTGGAAGAGGAGCTGCGCGCCGCCCGCATGGTCGACACGAACGATCGTCCATGGAGAGAGCTGATCGGCCGTCTCGATAACGAACTCCGCGGCCGCGTCGTTGCCGTACACCGCCTCACGCCAACGATTACAGAAGTCGTTGTCAGAGCTCCCAGAGCGGCCGGGAGTTTCCGCCCCGGCCAGTTCTACCGCCTGCAGAATTACGAGGTGGATTCGCTCCGCATCGAGGATACGCTGGTCATGATGGAAGGAATCGCTCTCACCGGTGCGTGGGTGGACAGGGAGGAGGGGACGATCGGGCTGGTCGCCTTGGAAGTCGGCGCAAGCTCCCGTATGTGCGCGCTCCTTGCGCCGGGCCAGCGCGTGGTGGTGATGGGTCCCACCGGCTCTCCCACCGAGATAACGGAAAACGGGACCGTCCTCCTCCTCGGGGGGGGGCTCGGGAATGCCGTCCTTTTCTCCATCGCAAAGGCCTTCAAAGAGAAGAATAACAGGGTCATCTACTTTGCCGGCTACAGAAAGAAAGAGGACTTCTTCAAACGGGAGGAGATCGAAGCGAACACCGATATCGTCGTCTACAGCGTTGATGCCGGAGAACCTATCGGAACCCTGCGTCCGCAGGACAGGTCCTGCGTGGGGACGATCATAGAGGCGATGCTCCGTTACGGGCAAGGGGGGCTCGGTCAGGTGTCCCTCCCATTGAGCGCCGCATCGAGGATCATCGCAATCGGGTCGGACCGGATGATGGCTGCCGTCGCCCGTGCCCGCCATGACACGCTCCACCCCTACCTGAACAAAAACCACGTGGCAATCGCCTCCATCAACTCCCCGATGCAGTGCATGATGAAAGCGGTCTGCGCCCAGTGTCTCCAGCGCCACGTCGATCCCGTGACGGGGAAGGAGGAATTCGTCTTTACATGCGTCAACCAGGATCAGCTCATGGACGAGGTCGATTTCGGCAACCTCGGCCGTCGCCTGAAAGCGAACAGCGTGCTGGAAAAAATTACAAACAGGTGGCTGGACTACATCCTGGAGACCCATCCCATCCCCCGTGTTTGAGCGACAATACTCCCGGAGCATTGTCGTCCTCTCTTTCGAGAACCTCCCAGGAACTTTACGCTCGCCGTACGTCTTTAGTATGTGAGGACCTCTTGCCCGGTCCGCTTGTATTCCTGTGTCACGTTCGATAATTCAAGATCCAATACCAGCACCAGGTACGGAGGAGATATGAAGAGAACGCTTCTGTTTCGTCTGGGGGTCATGCTCATGGCTCTCTTGCCGTGTGCCGCGTCAGCCCAGATACATTTCACGGCAAGTCTGGACGGTGCGCAGGATGGCGGTGTGATCACCGCCGCTACCGGCACAGGCTCATTCGACCTGAGTGAAGATCTCACGCAACTTCACTATATTATCAGCTACCAGGGACTCAGCGGACCCCTGACCGGCGGCGGGCATTTTCATACCGGTCTTCCCGGTGTCGCGGGTGGGATTGTGAGACATATCGCAACGGCGGGACGTCCGGCCTCTTCCACGCTCTCCGGGACCTGGTCGGTCTCCGATGGCTCGGAACCTCTGACCCCCGCGCTCGTGGACTCACTCCTTGCCGGGAAAGTCTACGTGAACTTCCATACTGCCGCAAACTCGGGTGGGGAGATACGCGGGCAGCTTACTCTTGCCACCTCCCTCCATTTTGAGGCGAGCTTCAGCGGTTCTCAGGAGACATCGCCAAATACACTCAAAGGTGGTGGAACTGCTGTCGTGGTGCTGAACAAGGGGAGGGGACAGATCGACTACTGGATCACATACCGCGGGCTGAGTGACTCCGCAACCGCGGGGCATTTCCACACAGGAGCGGCTGGGATCGCCGGTCCCTTTGTCAGGGGGCTTATCACAGGGAAAGCGCCGAATTCAAACACACTCAACGGAAGCTGGAAGTTCACCGACGGAACGCAGCCGCTGACAAACGCACTTATTGATTCACTGATCGCGGGACACATGTATCTGAATTTTCACACAGCCCAAAACCCCGGGGGGGAAATTCGAGGTCAACTCGTTCTCAAAGGGGGAACCGGCTTTGTCGCATCGCCTGACGGTGCCCACGAATTCACTCCGAACGCGTTCCCCGGCACGGGAACCGGCTCATTCATACTGAATGCCGCGCGGAACCAGGTCTCATACAATATCACGTATATCGGTCTCTCGTCGAACGCAACAGGGGGCCATATCCATGTCGGGGCTCCCGGAGTAAACGGTGGCGTCGTCAAGCCCGTCGGGGTGACGGGCGACTCGTCTGAGGCCACTGATATCGGCACGTGGAATACAACCGACGCGTTGTACCCGCTTACCGCGGCGCTTGTCGACTCCATGCTGATTGGGAGCACATATGCGAATTTCCACACGACAAACAACCCCGGGGGTGAGATACGGGGGGCGCTGAATTTGACCACGGGTGTAGGCTTCACAGCCCGGATCGATGCGAGCCAGGAAACCTCCCCATCCGACACATCACACGCTGTCGGGACCGGGTCATTCGGCATAAGCCCGGGGCGGGACACGATCAATTACAGCATCACGTACTACGGGCTGTCGGGAAACACCACCGCCGGACATTTCCATATCGCCCCGGCGGGTCATGCCGGAGGCGTCGTGAAATCGATCACCGGGGCTGCCGGTGCGGCGATAACGTACACAGGAAACTGGACGAGCACGGACGCCTCACAGGCGCTCACGCAGGCATATGCGGAGTCCCTCTTTGTCGGGAAAATGTACGTGAATTTCCACTCGGCGCTCTTTCCGGGGGGGGAGACACGTGGGCAGCTCCTGTACGGGAGCGACGTTGTCGCTTCTGTCGGGCCGGTGAGAGGCGTTCTTCCGGGACAATTCAATCTTGATCAGAACTATCCCAACCCGTTCAACCCGGCGACCGTGATCGGCTTCCAGCTTTCGAAGTCCTCACAGGTTTCGCTCATCGTGTACAACATACTGGGCGAACGGGTCGCCACGCTCGTCGAAGGCGTGAAAGCCCCGGGAGCATATCAGGTGAGGTTCGATGCGTCCCGTTTCTCGAGCGGCGTGTATTTCTACCGGCTCACGGCCGACGGCGCTCTCCTTGAGACGCGCAAGATGATGCTTCTCAAGTGAGTTCCGGCTCAAATGAAATCCGGATCCCCACGTTCAGTGTGAACACAACGGGGGATCCGGATGTAACCAATACTACGCGAGGCTCCGAAATTGCTCCGGCGATATGCGCCTGTCCTGGTCCTGACGATCGGACTTATGTTCCCCTGCGCCGGGTGCAAAGACATGGGCGTCAACCCGCCACCCGCCGTGGTTCACGTTGATACTCTCTCCACGGTCTCATTCCAGAACAACGTGCTTCCCATATTCAACAAATTCGGCTGCTACGATTGCCACGGGGGGACAAACGGGCTTGTGGTGCACACGGTAGCCGACCTCCTGAGGGGGGGGGTCCATGGTCCCGCAATCACTCCCGGCAACGCAGATTCGAGCCTTATCATGAAGAAAATGTCACCCACGCCGCCGTTCGGAGACCGCATGCCGCAGGGGGGGCCCTATCTCTCCGACAGCATCACGGCGGTGATTGCCACCTGGATAAAGCAGGGGGGGAAAGACAACTGATTACCTGCTGCTATGCCATGTGTGCCAGTGCACGATCCTCCAGTTTAACCCGACGTCCTGTTGCATGACAATCGTGTGATAGTGGGGCTTCGTTCCTTTCTTTTCTGTTCGCACGACGAGATATCCGCTCCGCCCGTCGTCCGCCATTCCTCCGGTGGAAAAAGCCACCTTCCTTCCCGGTTCCTCGATGGTGTGTTTCCCTTCACCCTGTTCTCTGAGTGCCAGCACGAGCGGTCTCAGGTACCCGTTCGCGATCGATTGTGCCCCGTGAAGAACAAACGCGTTCACTACGTCAGAGTCAGGTGATCCTCCTTCGAGAACCTCACGGGTAAATTTCATAATCACCCGGGGGAATTTCCCCCAGACTGTGTCAGTGACTGTTTTGTCCGTCTCTCGTTTTTCCGCGAGTTTGAATCTGAACGGGACAGACACCCAGACGTCCACAGGCTTGTCTTTGATATAGGCAGGCGTAAACCGGAATTGCCTGGCCGCCTCCATCGCAGACCCGTCGAATACGTCCGCGTCGCTTTTTATGATGACGACTTCGCGGGGCTTCCCCGTTTTGTCAACCCATATTTTCACCCAGACTTTTCCTTCCATCCCTGCCTTGAGGGCCAGTGCGGGGTACACCGGTTCCTTCTTCGCAATAACGACCGGCTCTTTGTCCACGTCGACGAAATCGGCGGGTGGCTTTGTCGTGTCCCCCTGAAAGGCCGGCTCAGCCGTAATTGAGGCAATCTCCGCCGCGCTGTCCGTAACGGTCGCCGGGTCCTGTGCGTGCGCGGTGAAAGTGCCGATTGCGAGTATGGTTGTGAGTATAGTCAGCGGTTTCATAATGGCGCCTCTATTCGCTGTTTGCTGGATTCGTTGGTTGCTCCGCGTACACATCGACTGCAGGGAGACAGTACACCGAAATCACGTCCGGCTTCTGCCAGAGTGATATCGAAAGCACGGTCACGGTAATGAGCGCGAGTGCGATCAGCGCCGCAGAGGGGAGAGGGACGGAGAGCCTGTGCAACCAGAGGGCCCGCATCCTCTCTCCGGCTCCCTTCATCACGCTTATCCGCTTCATTTTCAACTTCATCACTTTCTTGTCGAGCGACGGGGGAACCTCCGGCGCAGGAAGCGCAGCCAACCCGGCTCTCAGATCGAGCATGCTGCGGAGAAAGACCCTGCATTCGCTGCACGTGCCAAGATGCTCAAACATGGTCCCCTGCGAAGGGGGATCAAGCGCATTATCGATGTACGTGCTGACCATGAGCTGAAAATCGTCGCACTTCATCTGTTATCCCTTTCTTCGTTCCACACTCCAGCGAGTTTCTCTGCCAGCGCCCTTCGCGCCTTGAACAGCCTTGACTTCACGGAGCTCGCGCTGTCCCCGGTCACGCAGGCGATCTCACCGTATGAAAGCCCCTCGAATTCCCTCAGGAGAATGACCTCCCGATACTCCAGCTTCAACCGTGCCAGTGCGGATTGCACGAGGTTCCGGACATCCTCCTTTTCTGCGAGCGAAAGGGGCGTTTCATCGTCCCAGACGGATCCCGCGTCAATGTTCCCCCCATCCCGGCGGCGCCGAAGGGCCATGAGCGCCTCGTTCCTGGCAACACTATAGAGCCATGATTTGAGCGCCGCAGGCTGAGCGATTGCGTCCGAGCCGGAGCTTAATTTCAGGAACGTCTCGTGGACCGCGTCTTCAGCGGCCTGTGCGTCGGAAAGGAGCCTGACACAGAACGCGTACAGTGCACGCTTGTATCGTCTGTAGAGTTCGGCAAAGGCTCTTCTGTCCCCCGAATGCATGAGGAAGAGGAGCTCCTTGTCGTTCGTGTTTTGCACCGTCTTACTCTAACGTGGACTGAAGAGTGTGTTGGACAGAGCGTGTCTGCATCAAAGATGCTCGAAGAAGGGAAAAGTTGCCCTGCGAAAACAAGGCAACGGGATGTGGATGAGGGGAAGACGTTGCTGCGGCGTCACTCGTGTCTATTTTCCGTGCTTGCCGGCACCGTAGTATTTCTCGGCATATTCCACGACCATCCGCTCGGTATTGTACACCGGGATCAGCGTCGCCATGGCATGCCGGATTTTCTTCAGCCAGCGGTGGGGGATCCCGTCCTTTCCCCGGTCGTAGAAAAGCGGGATGATCTCCTGTTCCATCACTGCACGCAGCGACGCGCCGTCAATATCGTCCTGCATCTGGTCGGTGCTCGCGGTGGTGTCTTCGCCGATCTTCCAGCCGTTGTGTCCGTCGTACGCTTCACGCCACCAGCCGTCCATTGTGCTCAGGTGCAACCCGCCGTGTATCGCGATCTTCATGCCGCTCGTGCCGCTCGCCTCCATGGGGCGCCTCGGCGTGTTGAGCCAGACGTCGGCGCCGGCCACCAGGTGCCGTGCGACATTGATATCGTAGTCTTCGATGAACACCACTTTGCCGAAGAGGTCCCCCCGTTGGGAGATGTTGATGATCTCCCGGATAAAGCTCTTGCCTGCGTCGTCGCGCGGGTGCGCCTTCCCGGCGAACACGAGCTGGATCGGCGTCTCTTTGGTATTGAGCGTGCGTAATGCCCACTCGAAGTCACGGAAGAACAGCGGGGCGCGTTTGTACGTCGCAAACCTCCGGGCGAAACCGATCGTCAATGCGTCGGGAGAGAGCAGGTGATCAAACATCCCCATGTCGCTTTTGCCGTACCGGAGGTTCTGTTCACTCAGCCGCCTCCTCGCGAATTCGATCAGTTCGCGGCGCAGAGCCATGCGTAGCGCCCAGAGTTCCTCGTCCGTGACGTGGCGTGGCGAGAGTGCTTCCTGCCAGAAACGGGGCTCCCTGAGCCGCTCGCGCCAGTGGGGGCCGAGCCGCGTCGTCCAGAACTGGCTGGCTGTGGGGAGCGTCCATCCCGCGGTATGAATGCCGTTGGTCACGTGCCCGATCGGGACTTTGTTGACCGGCGTCCCGGGGTAGAGCGACTGCCACATCTGCCGGCTGATGCGGCCGTGAAGCTCGCTCACGCCGTTGGCGGAACGGCAGAACCTGAGGGCGAGCACCGTCATTGTGAACGGTTCGCCGGTGTTGTCCGGGTGTTCGCGACCGAACCGCATCAGCTGATCGGCCGTGAGTCCCGCCGAGTTCATGAACGCCTGGAACGACGCGTTCATCAGTCCGAAATCAAACCGGTCGTGCCCCGCGGGCACGGGCGTATGTGTTGTGAAGACGCAACGGGCCCGCACGAACTCCGCGGCCTGTTCGGAGGGCTTCCCCGCCGCGAGCTGTTCGCGCAGCAGTTCGAGCGTCAGGAAAGCGGAATGACCCTCGTTCATGTGAAACGTCGCGGGCTTCAGCCCGATCGCGCGCAGCATCCGGACGCCCCCGATACCCAGGACAATCTCCTGCGCGATGCGGGTCGAGTTGTCACCGCCGTACACGTGCGCCGTAAGCTCGCGGTATCTCTGGTCGTTCTCCGGCAGGTCAGTGTCAAGCAGGTAGAGCTTGATGCGCCCGACCTGGATTGCCCACGCCTGCATGCGCACCGCATCATTGCCGATCTCCACCGTGCAGAAAACCCGCTTCCCCTTACCGTCGGTCACCGGTGTAATCGGGAGCCGCGCGGGGTCATAGCTCGGGTACCGTTCCTGCTGCCATCCGTCCCCCGAGATCTGCTGCTGGAAGTACCCCTGCCGGTAGAAGAGGGTCATCCCTACCAGGGGGAGTCCCAGGTCGCTGGCCGATTTGGCGTGGTCGCCGGCAAGTATGCCGAGGCCACCGGAATAGATTCTGATGCTTTCATGCAGTCCGAACTCGGCGCTGAAGTACGCAATGGGCCCCCCCCCATTTTTTTTGAGCGCCCGGCCGTTCTTCGCCATCCATGTCCGCTTCTCGGACATATACGCCTCTAAATCCCCGCAGGCCTTCCGGACCTGTGCGTAGAAATCCTGGTTCTGGAGCCTCACCCGGAGTTCGTGCTCGCTCACCCAGTGGAGGACTTCCACCGGATTGTGGTTGCTTGTCTCCCACACATACGGGGAGAGATCCCTGAAGATCTGCCGTGCCGCGGGATTCCACGACCACCAGAGGTTGTACGAGAGATTCCGGAGATCCTCAATCACTGCGCTGACTGCTTTTTCGGAAACCTTTGTCGTTCTCACGATAGACGTCATGCCGGGTGATGTGGAATGATGTGGGTCGTCTCCCCCCTCACGGGCGGGAGGTCTCCTCCGCCGCGTCTGCTTTTTTTCTCGACATTCGGTTGCGGACGTTCGCATCGAGGGTCTTCTTGCGGACGCGGATGCTCTGCGGCGTGACCTCCACCAGCTCGTCGTCCCCGATCCATTCGATCGCCTGCTCGAGCGTCATGATGTGGGGGGGTTCCAGTCGGACCGCTTCGTCGGAGCCCGAGGCGCGCATGTTTGACAGTTGTTTCGTACGGCAGACGTTTACGGTCATGTCCTGTTCGCGGGAATTCTCGCCGACGACCATCCCCGAATACACCTTCGTTCCCGGGGCGATGAAGAACACCGACCGGTCCTGCAGCTTCCACATCCCGTAGGCGACCGCCTCGCCCGCCTCCATCGTCACGAGCGCCCCCTTTGTCCGGTGCGCCATCTCCCCCTTGTACGGCTCGTAGCCGTGGAAATTGTGGTGGAGAATTCCGGTTCCCTTCGTCTGCGTCATGAATTCGCCGCGGAACCCGATCAGGCCCCGCGCCGGGACGAAAAACTCGAGTCGCGTGTTCCCGGTACTGGCGACCATGTTCCTCATTTCGCCTTTGCGGCGGCCGAGGTTCTCGATCACGACACCCACAAATTCATCCGGGACGTCGATGATCACGTGTTCCATCGGCTCCGACAGCACGTCGGCGATCCGCCTGTAGATCACCTCCGGCCGGGAAACCTGGAGCTCAAATCCTTCGCGGCGCATGGTCTCAATCAATATCGCCAGATGAAGCTCGCCTCGTCCGCTCACCTTGAACGTGTCGGGCGAATCGGTCAGCTCGATCGTGAGGCTGACGTTGGAACGGAGTTCTTTCGTCAGCCGCTCGTGCAGGTGCCGGGTGGTGACGTACTTCCCCTCGATCCCGGCAAACGGCGAGTTGTTGACGAGGAAATTCATCGAGAGCGTCGGTTCCTCGATTGCCACGAACGGGAGAGGGGAGGGGTCGGCTTCGTCGGCGATCGTTTCCCCGATATCCACGTCCTCCATGCCTGCGATCGCGATGATGTCGCCGGCGCCGGCGGAGGTCACTTCGAGCCTCTTGAGACCGTCAAATGTGTAGATCTTCGTGACGCGCGCATCGTCGACCACGCGGTCCCGGTGAATGATCTTCATCGGACCGCCCAGGCGAATCGTCCCTCTGTGTATCCGGCCGATGCCGAGCCTCCCCAGGTAGTCGTTGTAGTCGATCGTGGTGACGAGCATCTGGAACGGCGAGGTCACATCTCCCGGGGGAGGCGGGACATGCGTGATTATGGCGTCGAAGAGGGGGACGAGGTCGTTGCTCTGCTGATCCAGTTCCTTCCGGGCTATCCCCTGTTTGGCGATGCAGTAGATCGTCGGGAAGTCGAGCTGCGTGTCGTTTGCCCCGAGCGAGAGGAAAAGCTCGAAGACAAGATCGAGGACTTCGTGGGGGCGGGCGTCCTTCCTGTCGATCTTGTTGATGACGACGATGGGCTTCAGATTCAGGTCGAGGGATTTCTTCAGGACGAACTTGGTTCCGGGGAGGGGACCCTCCGCGGCATCGACGAGGAGTAAAACGCCGTCGACCATCGTCAGCGTCCGCTCGACCTCCCCGCCGAAGTCGGCGTGCCCCGGGGTGTCGACGATATTGATCTTCACTCCGTTGTAGTGAATGGCCGTATTCTTGGCCAGTATTGTGATGCCGCGTTCCTTTTCGAGGTCGTTCGAATCCATCACGCGCGTGACAAGCTGCTGGTTCAGCCGGAACGTCCCAGTCTGGCGGAGCATATGGTCCACCAGCGTCGTCTTGCCGTGGTCGACGTGCGCGATTATCGCGATATTGCGAATGTCCTGTCTCTGCATGCCGTCCATTGATACCGTCCATCGTGCGAAAAAAAAGGCCTCAGGCGGATGCCAATTGCCGGAGGTCGAATCCTTGATTCAACTGCTTCCCCTCGGCTGGAGCGAGGGCCATCAAAAATACGGAAAAATCTGAACAATTCCAAAAAACCGCGGACGTGCCAAATCCGGACTCTTTCGCCCCTCTCGCCCGCTGACGGAGCGGGTGCGGAAACTCGTCAGTCACAGGATGCTCGACACGCCCACCGTGAAATAGAAACCGCGCGGTGCGGAGAGCCGCCATGTGAAATCCGCCCGGAACAGGTCGAATATCCTGCTGAGGCTGAATCCGGTTTCCGAATAGGTTCCTTCCCGTGCGAGCGCCGCAGGTGCATTCCTCGTCCATGCGCGCGCGACCCCGCCGAAAACAATAAGTTCGAGATTGCTCTGATACAGGAACGGAATGCCGAGCGCCAGGAACGGAATGTTCCGGAAATTGTGCTCGACATTCAGCGCGGCGTACCCCGTGCCCGTGAATTCTCTCGGGCGGGCCCCGCGCATGACGCCGAATGGCGCGAAAGCGTCCAGAGCGCTCTCGATGGAAAACAGGCGCTGCGGAGGAAGACTCCCGGCCGCCTCTCCGGCGGAGGCGCGAATCCGAAACCCCGGCTTCAGCAGATAGCTCTGTCCGAACGTCGGGACGCTGAGCGAAAGGACGCCTTCCACCCGTGTGAAGTCAAAATCCCCCCCGGTAAAGCCGGGGGATGAATGCTCGATTCCGACATCCAGCCCGTTCTGCAGAATGAAATCGAGAGGGACCGGGTCGCTTCCGAGACGGAAGTCAAAGCGCAGTGCGCTGAGCCTCCCCGTTGTGGCGGGAGGATTCACCCGGTAGGAACGCGATGGGTAGAACAGGCTGAAATTCGTACGCTGGGAGAGAGGCCCCTCGTCCTCCAGAGTATAAGTGAGCCGTGAATGGAAGTTTCCGGAGGGCCGGAAAACGAGGAAGCCCCTTCCCCCCTCGGTCCCGAAATAGTCCCGGTAATCCTGCTTGTCGAACAACGAGGAGAGTGAATTTGCGAACGCATCGAAATATCCGCGGTCGGGTGCGTGATCGACCGTGCGGTACACCTCGACGCCGATACCGAACGACCTGTGCGGGCCCGGGTAGTATGTGGCGCCCATGTTGTACTTTCCGTGCCTGTCGGAGAACCCGTACGCGAGCCCCGCGGTGAGTGAGAGGTTTTCCGTCACCGAGTCAAAGCGTGCGCTTGCTCCGGCATGAAACCCCTCGACCCGGTTGAACGAGACGTCGGCATAGGAGAATATTGTCCAGAGTGCTGTCCCCACGGATCCGGTCCCGAGGCCGAATGTCACGCCGGCCCCGCCCGGCCGGAACTGCACATCCAGGCTCTGTGTGGAATCAAGCGTGCGGTATGCCAGTTGTTCGAGCGAGTCGAGCGGGAGCACTGTGTTGGCTGCCCAGTAGGAGGAATCGAGCCGGGTGGCGCTCGAATCGACGCTGAGCCTCGGTTTCCTGAATATCGAATCGGGGATCGCCGTGTTGATGGAGTAATCGGAGATGACGGAAGTCTGTGTCAGCATGATGCGCGGGATGGAGAATCCGAGCACGCTGACAGTGAACGCCGCCTTGATTCGAATATCCGCCGGCATCCAGTAGGACGATTCGTACAGACCGAATTCCTGCCTGTACCGGAGGTAGACATTCTTTGTGAATGGGATCTGGAAGGCGGCGTTGGGCTGAACGTCGACCCCGACAAGCGCGTACGACCCCCCCGCGATATTCACCGTTCCTTCGAACAGCGGGACAGTCAGCGTCCGCGGAATCATCCGGATCTCGTACACATCGTTCCCCCCCGCGGACCGTGTCCGGAGGAGCTTGTAGTCGTAGTAGTCAAGCGCATCGAGGGCTGTCGGACCGACAAACGTGTATCCGACGAAGCTGATCCTCTCCTCAGCGAAATTGAGAATGCGCCCCACGGACGCAAAATTGAACGCCGGCGGAACGTTTGCCGTCTGCCGGCGTTGCGTAACGATCTCCCGCAGCGTGTCCCCTTTCTGCCAGTAGCCTTTTGTAAACGATTCATTGATGGCGGCGACCGCCGTGTCCCGGTAGATCGTCTGGCGTGTGAATGCCTGCATTTCGTAAGACCGGAGGCGATCGATCCATCGCTGCTTGTTGGCGATCGCCTTGCGGATGATCCCGATCGCGGGGTCCTCCGAAGTGACGACGATCTCCGGAAGCACGATGTCCGATGGGCGCATGCGCTCATCATGCCGCATGTCCCCGTCCAGCCGGAGCGCAATCGTGTCATGGGCGTACCCCAGCATCGTGAAGAGGATTTTGTACTCCCCGATCGCGAGCGAAATCGAGTACTCCCCCGCGGCATTCGTGATTGTTCCCCGTGACGTGCCGATCACTCGTATGTTCGCGGCCGCAAGCGGTTCGTCTGTTACGGCGTCGCGCACGGTTCCTGTAAGTGACGCCGTTGCCGGGAATGCGATTGCCGCCTGGAGTGCGAAGAGGGAGAGGAGGAGCAGACGCATGCAGGGTGGTGCGGGGTTGGGGTAAGTGAATCCCGCGTGGCACGTGATATCGGGCAGCCGCGGGTCGGAGCTTGTGCGTAAAATACAAAAGGGCGCCCTGCATTGCAAGGCGCCCTTTGACAGCTCCCCCCGGGAAACTCAGCCGAGGAATTTGCCGTGGCGCAATTTCGAGAAGAACCCTCCCGGCTCTTTCTGCTCATCCTGGTCGTGGGCGGCCGGCGGGGGATCCTCCGCATCTTTCGGCGGCACAGGCTCGAGTATCTCTTCGAGTATTCTGGGGAGGCGGGAGGCTTCACGCCATATCGCCCGCTCCCGTTCCACCCGCTCGGCTTCTTTCTGGCGCCTCAGCTCTTCAAGCCTCTGGGAATCCTGTGTGCTCAGTGTCGAGCTCTCAGGCCTGCGTGATGAAGGGGGGAAGGCGAACAGGCCGTTCATTCTCTGGCTCCCCGCTTTTCCTGTCTTCTGTCTCCTCATCATTTCGATCGCGGGAAGTAGCGTCTTTTCCGATTCCATGAGCGTGGGACTGACGGGGTCAAGGAAGTACGCATTCATAAGCGAATCGAATGCGGTCTCATACGCGCCCTGGCGGATCAGCTCGCCGGCTTTCGATGTGAGCTTCCTGATCTGCGCGTCAACACCTTCCGGCTGCTGGGCCCTCTCACTCACCGGCTTTATCCCGTTTTCGAATCCGTTTCCGACTGTGAGTCCGAGAAATCTCCCACCACTCGAAGATTCTGAAGCGATGCGATGAATCCGCTCTACAATGGCGGTAATATAGATGTTATCGGGTTCCATGCTCTGCGCCATTGTGAGATGGTGCATCGCGAGATCGAATTCATGGGCTTGTATATACTTTTCTGCAACGCGTATGATTTCTCGTGTTGCTGCGGACTGTTGTTGGCCTGCTTTCATTGGGGAGGATCTCCTGCGGACGATACCGTCGGCTCGTTCCGCATGTAAAACCTACCAATTATTGGCCCGAATGTCAATAGTTCGCAAAGAATCAAAGATATTATCGTTTTCGCTAATCGTAAAATTTGACGTTTGCAGCGTATATTCTTCAGCCTGATCACTTAAAGGATAATATGAGACGCGGAATTGAAATGATTTGGGAGTTTACAAACTCCTTGATTATACTTGAATATGCCCGAGCAGGAAAAGCAGATTGTTGTCATAGGAGGAGGAGCCGCGGGGCTCATTGCAGCCTGGAAGGCTGCTTCGATGGGGGCCCCCGTCCTCTTGCTGGAGAGGAACAACAAGCCGGCGATCAAGATCCTGATATCCGGAGGGGGAAAGTGTAACGTCACACACGACGGACCGATGGATGAAATGGGAAAAGCTTTCCTGAAGCGTGAGGAGCGTTTCCTGAGGTACGCTTTTCATTCGTTCACAAATGACGATATCCGGAGTATCCTCGCAGAAAGCGGAGTCCCGACGTTTGTCCAGCCGGACGGGAGAGTCTTCCCCGAAAGCCTTAGGGGGAATGATGTCGTAGGAGCACTCGTTGACCGTGTCCGGACCAAAGGAGGAGAAATCCGACTGAATGCCCGCGCCACCGGAATACTTTCAAGTGACGGGACAGTCGCGGGTGTCACGGTGGAGGGGGGGGAAATCGCGTCACGCCACGTCATACTCACAACGGGGGGGGCATCATATAAAAAAACCGGCACAACAGGTGACGGCATATCGTGGGGAGCCGGGTTCTCCCACACGATCATTCCGCTTCGCCCGGCGCTCGCCCCTCTCCGGGTCCATCCCCCGATCCCCACTGGATGGCGCGGCATTGCGATACGGGGAGGACGGCTCTCGCTCTCCGCCGGCGGCAGACAGATCGACTCGTGGCTGGGGGACATACTCTTCACCCATGAAGGGATCTCCGGCCCGGCGGCTCTCGGCCTGAGCCGCAGTGCCGCAGTTGCACTTGAAAAGGGGGATGTGGCGCTTTGTCTTGATTTCTTCCCCGCTGCGGATTTTACAGAACTTGACGGGGAGTTACGCCGGCTCATCCTTGCCGGCCGTGGGAAGCAGATCGGTTCGGTTGTATGCGGGATGCTCCCTGACAGGATCGTACCGTTCCTTCTCGGGATAATTCAGGTACCCCCATCCACCCGGGGATACGTCCTGACCCGTGACGCCCGGAGGAGGATCGTCGGTCTCCTGAAATCCTGGGAGATTGGCAAGATTGCCGGGATCGATATGGACCGGGGGGAAGTGACCGCCGGAGGGATTTCGCTCGACGAGATAGTCCCTCAAACAATGGAATCGAGGAACCTCAGGGGCCTTTACGTTGCGGGAGAAGTCCTCGATATCGCGGGTCCGATCGGCGGTTACAATCTTCAGGCCGCTTTTTCCACCGGGTTCGTTGCCGGCATGTCTGCTGCGCGCAGTTGGCTGGAATCAGTTTGATCGAATTCACACATCATCAGACCCGGGAGAAGGAGAGATGCTCAACGGAAAAGTCGCAATCGTAACAGGCGCCTCGTCGGGAATAGGGGCGGCTCTTGCCATGCAGATCTCGCGGGAAGGGGCTGCGGTCATCCTGGCTGCCCGCCGGAAGGAAAAGCTCGAACAACTGGCCAACGAGATCAACAGTGCCGGGCACATCGCGCTCCCCATCCCGGCCGATGTGACAAGGCGTCATGACGCGGAAATGCTCATCCAAACTGCGATCGAACGGTTCGGACGGGTCGACGTTCTGGTCAACAATGCGGGCAGGGGGCACTTCGCCAGCGTGGAGGAGACCACTGACGAAATGATACGGAGCATGTTCGAGCTCAACGTCTATTCCCTCTGGTACACGACACGTCCCGCTCTCACACAGATGAAGAAGCAGGGGAGCGGCCATATAATCAACGTCGCCAGCATGGCAGGGAAGCTCGCCTACCCCTACAACAGCGCATACGTTGCGGCGAAACATGCCTGCGTCGGATTCACACATGCGCTCAGGATGGAGCTCGTGGAAACAGGCATACAGGCGACAGTGGTCTGTCCGGCAGGAGTCCTGACGGAGTGGGCGGGTGTGACGGAGGGAGGATCCATGCTTCCGTTCTTCTCGGCCTCGGGACCGGTTATCAAACGGATCGCGATGGAGCGGGGCATTGCGCTCCCTGCCATCGAGGGGGCGATGAGGGCCGATGAAGTGGCCGCGCAAATCGTGAAATGCATTTACCACCCGGTGGCGGAGCTCTTCACGCACAAAGGATCAGAGGAATTCCTCCGGCTCCTTGCAGAGGACCGCGCAGAAGCGGAGAAGCATCAGACACCGGTAGTCCTGGGGGAAAGGGCGGCGTATGAACGGCTCAAAGCGTGAGATCCGCCGTCGCCAGGAACTTCGGCCCCCTGCGGTTGTGCGTCGCCTGCTCGTAGGCGTATGCCATTCGGATGAGCGTTGATTCGCTCCATGCGCGGCCGAAAAATGAGATGCCGACCGGCAGACCGAATACGAACCCCGCCGGGACCGTCACGCTGGGATACCCGGCCACCGCGGCGGCCGTTGAGCTTCCTCCGATGTAATGGTCACCGTCGATGAAGTCGGTCACCCAGGCGGGGCCGTCCGTCGGGGCCACGAGCGCGTCGAGGTTGAACTTGTCCATCACCGCGTCGATCCCCTCCTTCCGGGAGAGCCTCCGGTTTGCCTCAAGCGCGTCGAGGTATTCCTTCTCGGTGAGGGCGCCCTTCGCCTCCGCCTTCAGGAACATCTCCTGGGCGAAATACGGCATCTCCCTGCTCCTGTTCCGCTCGTTGTACTCGATGATCTCTTTCAGCGTGTGGACAGGGGCACCGGGACCCAGCCGTGCGAGGTATGCGTTCAGATCCGTCTTGAGCTCGTAGAGAAGCACCGTGTTCTCGGTATCGTCGAATTTCCCTATCGTCTCGATATCGGCGGGATCGACAAGCACGGCTCCCTGTGCCTTAAGCACTTCCAGTGCCCGGTTGATCACCACGTCCACCTTGTCGAGGAATCCGAAGTACTTCCTCACGACCCCGATTCTCACCCCCTTCAGTCCCTGTGCGTCCAGGTTTTGCGTGTAGTCCGCCAGTGCTTTCCCCCCGCTCTCTCCTGTTGCCCTGTCCTCACCGTCGATTCCCGTCAACGCCCCGAGCAGTATCGCGGCATCGCGCACGGTGCGCGCCATGGGGCCCGGTGTGTCCTGGGAGTGGGAAATCGGTATGATCCCCGTGCGGCTGAGAAGCCCCACCGTCGGCTTGATGCCCACGAGACCGTTGATGGAGGAGGGACTGACGATCGAACCGTCGGTCTCCGTCCCCACCGCTACGGTACAGAGATTCGCCGTCACCGCCGCCGCGGAACCGGAACTCGAGCCTGACGTATTCCTGTCGAGGGCATACGGATTCTTCGTCAGCCCGCCCCTTCCGCTCCACCCGCTCGTCGAGTGGTTGGACCGTATGTTCGCCCACTCGCTCAGGTTTGTTTTTCCCAGAATGATTGCCCCCGCACGGCGGAGTTGCTTTACAATGAATGCGTCATCCGGCGGCTTCGAACCGACAAGGGCCAGCGAACCGGCGGTGGTCGCCATCCTGTCCGACGTGTCGATATTGTCCTTGATAAGCACCGGTATGCCGTGCAGCGGTCCCCGCGGGCCCTTCACTTTCCTCTCCCTGTCCAGGCCGTCGGCGATCGAGAGGGCGTCCGGGTTCAGCTCGATCACGCTCCTGAGCGCGGGGCCCTGCCTGTCCGTTGTCTCGATGCGCGCGATGTATGATTCCGTGATGGAGCGTCCTGTGTACCTGCCCGACTTCATGCCCTCGGCAAGGTCACCGATCGTCTTCTCATCGAGCTCGGAAGCCTGGACCCCCGGAAGCGGATCAGGAAGGGGAGAGGTCTCTCCGGTGAGCATCCCTCCCGGAAGGGCCGCCATAAGCACCCCTCCGGAAAAGCCGGTCCTGAGGAAACTTCTCCGGGAGATATGGCCATCGTGTCGGTCCGTGCTGGCAGCGTCGTTCGCAGCGTCTTTCATTGATGATTCCTCCGTCGTGTGAGCATTGCATCCCCCAGGGAATGGTCTCCTCGGGAATCTACCCTGATCGACTCTGAGAATCAAGCAACGTGCCGGCGTACCTTAGATCGCTTACCTTACATCGTACCGCTGAAAAGCAAGGAACGCGCCCGCGAACGCCATCAGGGAAAAAACAGCCAGCAGGCCGGCGTCGATCACCGCGGAGGCCGCAGTCTCGCTAAACCGGATCACGGGTGGGAGGAACGCCGGCAGATCGCTGACATCGAGCGTCCCCCGTTCTCTCGGCGCGCTGAAATGGAATCCCGTCTGGCTGTCAACCGTGATGCGGAATCCTCCCTGCCCCCCCGTTTCCTTCTGTTTCCTCCCGACATACTGCGTAAATGCGGTCCGGTATTCGCGCATCGCGTCCTCGTAGCGTGACTTCAGGGACACGCCCGTTCCCGCGAGGCTCATCGAGGCCAGCTGATAGGCGGATGCGGGAGAGATCCGCGAGAGGGCAAATGCGAGGTGTTCCTGATTCAGCTTCCGGTTCCTGAGATCCTCGTTCACGCGGGTGGAATACGTGTCGATGTCCTTCTGCACGCTCATCCTCCCCGCTTCATCGTCGTTCGACCACTCCTTTTCCTTCTCCTGCTCATACGCTTCCCGTTCCTCTTTCGTCATTCCCTTCATCGCCTCCTGCCTCCCCTGCCACCGCCCTTCCATCTCCTTCATTTGCCCCTCCCACCTGTCCTTTGCAAATGCATCGATCCGGGCTTCGATCTCTGCGATGCTCGGCACGGGGTCCGCCGCTGCGGCCGCCATCACGCCGAGGCGGGGGACGATCAGCACCAGCGTCACCCATACAGCAAGCGAGAGGAGGAACGATGTCGCGGAACGCCGCGTCAGGGTCGAGATCAGGATGCCCAGCGCGATGAAAAACGTGAAGAACAGAAGCGAGACAAGGAGAAAAAACCCGAGCCGGGCCCAGTGGTCGGGTGCGAGCGGTATCCCGTGAAGCATCACGAGAAGGACCGCGAGCAGCACCGGGACGAGCAGGGGGACGACCAGGGCGAGCCACGACCCGGCGAGCTTTGCCAGTATGTACGCGGACCGGGGGACCGGGTTGGAGAATGTAAGCTGCAGTGTCCCCCCTTCGCGCTCCCCGTTGACAGCATCATATGTGAAAAGTATCGCAAAGAGCGAGAGGACCACCTGGACGATGAACGAGAAATCGATCGACCGGAAGAGTGCGAAGATCGGGTCGTCGGCGTACGTGCTGTTCTTCAGCTTCACGTCCTCGAACCCGTTGATAGCGGAGAGGCGCCCGATATCGTTGTTGACCCCGGGTATGAATATCTGCATCGGGTCGGGCATCCGGTACGTCGTGGTCGTGAGCCCCATCCATGAGGCCTGCGTCCGGACATTTTGAGCGGCAAGCTGCAGCGCCTCGTCGTACTGGCGTACCGCTGTCCGGTATTCACGTATGCCGATGAAGATACTCAGGAGGATGAGGAGAGAGCAGACCGCGAACGTCGCGGCGAACTTCGGGCTGGCGAGAATCGCCTTGAGTTCCTTTACGATCAATGTTCCGAGCATACACGTACTCCCTTCGTCGTGATGAGATCACCGTCCCTGGCTTCTCCGCTCACCGGAGGTCGTACCGCCGGAATGCCGCGTGGGCGACCGCAAAGAACACCAGGATGCAGAGGACGAGTAGCGCCAGGTCGGTCATGGCCGGCGGCAGCACATCCGCCAACACGGCTTCCTCTGAGACGAACACCGGCAGTTCGTGCGTGTCAATCGGTTTGGGCTTCTCCGTCTCATCGGTCCTCACCCGGAATACCATTCCACCTCCGGGGTTCATCCCGGTCTTGTCCAGAATGAACTTGCCGAATGATTGCTGGTATCCCCGGGCGGCGCCGAGATAGCGGTCCTTCATCGACACGGACGTCCCCGCCAGCGTCGCCGCCGCGAGCGAGAATGAGGCCGAAGGGGATATCCGCGCGATCCCGAGAGCCACCGCCGACTGAAGTGCCTGCCTGTTTGCACGCTCTTCGTTCAAACGGGCGGAAAACTCGTCCAGTTTTTTCTGACGCTCGTCGGCGATTGCGCCCATGAACCCCTGGAATTCCTCCACCATTTTCCGCATGTCGCCGGTTTTCGCCGGCGAGAAACCGCTCATCTTCTGGCGGTCCTCCGTGAAGAGCTGCTCGGAATACCGGAACTTCTTCGCGTTGATGTCGTCCAGCGAAGGCACGTCGACTGCGCGTCCCGCGATGAGTATTGCGCTCCGGGGGACAATCAGCACCGCGAATATCCAGAGTACGAGAAGCGTCAGGAAGGCATTCGATGAACGGAGGGTCATCGAGGAGACGGCGATCCCGATCGTCAGGAATGCCCCGAAATACAGTATCCCGGCCGCGATAATCAGCGCGAGTCTCGTCCACTCGTCCGCCGAAAGCGGGACGCCGAGAAGCGAGAACATCACGCATCCGAGGAGTACCGGCACCAGGAGGGGAACCGCAAGCGCGATGAACGCACCGATGAGTTTCCCGGCGATGAACGTATGCCGGGGGAGCGGATTGGCGAACGACAGCCGCATCGTCCCCCGTTCCTTCTCGCCGCAGATCGCGTCGTAGGCGAACAGAATGGCGAAGAGGGAGAGGACGGTCTGGAAAATGAATTCCAGATCGAGGAACCGGAACATGGCAAACACCGGCTCCTCGCCGTAGCGCGTGTCATCCTGCGGCAGTTCGCCGCGGCCATGCACCTCCGTCGTCCGGCCGATGTCGTTTGACACTCCGGCGACAAGCGACGCCAGGGGGCGGGGGGGGAGAAATATCCGGTTGTTCCGTACCATCATCCAGTCTGTGATCCCTTCCATCTTCTTCAGGTTCTCCCGCCTGGCCGCTTCATACCGCCCAACGTCTGCGTTGTATCCCGCCGCGCCCATGAAAAATGCGAGCAGTATGAGTAAGGCACAGGCCGCAAACGAGACGGTGAATTTCGTCGAGGTGATGATGTCGCGGAGCTCTTTTTCGATCACCAGTTTCAGCATGGAGTGTCCTCCGTGGTTTGCCCGTGTCCGGCTCATGAGGCGAGGCCGGTGTGGCCGGCGATATGCTGCATGTAGAGTTTCTCCATATCCTGCCCCGCAAGCTCTCCCGATGGCCGCTGCATCACCAGCTGTCCCCGGTTCATGATCCCGACCACGTCGGCCACCTCCTTTGCGCGGAATATGTCGTGCGTGGACATGAGTATCGCCTTTCCCTCGTTCCGCAGCGACCGGAGGAGCCCGATGAACTCGAACCCCGCCTGCGGATCGAGCCCGGACGTGGGTTCGTCGAGGAGTATCGCCGGGGCGTTCTTCATGATGGCGATCGCGATGCCGCACTTCTGTCGCATCCCCTTGGAGAACCCCTTCAGCCGTTTCCCGTGTGCCTCCTCCTCGAGGCCGACCCGCAGCAAGGCTTCCCTGTACGCGCTCCGCGAGGGAGCAGGACGGCCGCTGAGGCGCGTGAAGTAGTCCAGGTTCTGCATCGCGGTGAAGTTCGGGTAAAGCATCACGTTCTCGGAGACGAACGCGATCTTCTCCTTCGCTTTCAGAGGCTCCCTGTGCGTCACGATCCCGTCGATCCGTGCCTCTCCCTCCGTCGGCTCTATGAAATTCAGGAAGAGGTTAATCGTCGTCGTTTTTCCCGCTCCGTTCCCTCCCAGCATCGCGTACACCTCTCCGGGCTGCACGCTGAACGAGATGTGGTCCAGCGCCAGCACCCCGTCCTCGTAGCGTTTCGTCAGCCCTGCCGCTTCAAACATCGGTCTCTCCGCCATGTGTTACCTCCTTGTTAATTTGATTCCGAACACGACAATCCCTCCAACCAGGCCGAGGATGAGGAGGACGACGAGAACGGTCCCCGGGATGTTCGCTCCTGCGGCGATCTCCACTGTCGCCGTCTTGTCCTCTGCATTTACGGGGTGGTTGTCGGAAAGGGCGCTCGTCCGCAGGCGAATCTCATACCGTCCCACCGACACGTCCCGCGACGGAGTGAATGTCAGGTCCACGCGCCGCTCTTCGCCGATGCCGAGAGTGGGAACGACCGCCGGCTGTACGCTCTTCGTCCAGTTGAGAGGCATGTCGATCTTCACTTCCACGTTGTCAAGCCGGCGCGTCCCCTCGTTGACCAGATCGACGCTCATCTGTACGGTCCCCTCAGGTTTTATGGAATAGAAGAGCTGGGGGGCGCGGACCAGCAGTTTCCCTTCTCCCCGGGGGACAAGCTCCAGCTTCACGTAGCCGACATTCAGCCTCTCGATCTCCTGCTGGGTCCACGTGCGCGACTGCAGGTCGCCGGCGGAGTTCGCCTGGTCGTGGGGGACGACGACCACGAAAAACGGAATCGGCCCGTCCATGGGCACCTCCCGGGTGGGGCGATCGGGCAGGGAAACCTCCAGCGCGGCCTTCCTCGTGTTTGTCGTCCCCGTGAATTTGAACTGGCTCAAACGGGCCTGCCCCGAGGGGTCCTTGAAGAACCGGTCGATCTGTGGCGGGAGGTTCAGCACTTCCAGGCTGAACGTGTTGCTGACCCCGCTGAAGAGCTCGAGCGTGAGGTCGAACGTCGCCGATTTCCCGAGCTCGACCTCCTGCGAAAACTGTTCCGACTGAACCGCGACCCTGTTCACGGAAGCGTCCTTCTGCAGGAATATCTTCATCGAGCGGGAGGAGCCGCTCCCGTATATCATGTTCACGGTAACCGCATCCAGGTCCTGCAAAAGCGCAAAGTCCAGCATCGTCGGCTCGCCATACCTGAGCTGGGCGATCTTCACTTCGTAGGGCTGGCTGATGATCGCGCCGTCCGTGTTCGTAATGGAGATATAGACGTCGTTGACGACATCGGGCTGGAGCGAGCGGAAAAGCCTGTCGTCGATGTTGAGGAGCTTCTGGAATTCCGCCGTTCCCCCCGACGTGTTGGCAACGGTAAGCCGGACATGCTTCGAGCCGTCACGCGCCTGGTATTTCACCGCACGTGACACCGACACAAACTGTTGCTCGAAGAGAACGGCGAGGAGCGATTGCTGGTAGTTGACTTCCGCGTCGGCCATGATATTGTGGAAGTGGTCGAGATCCGCCTGCGAGATCAGGCTTCGCTTGAAAAGCTCCTCCTGCCGCTCGTAGTCGCGCCGCGACGTTTCGTACGCCTCCTTCGCCCGCTTCAGGCCGAGCACCCTGTACTTGTCGTCACGCTGGTTGTAGTTCACCTGTGTCGACGCCGGCAGCGAGGCGATCGCCAGCAGGGCGGCCGCGGCGAGGAAACGGAGTGTGCGTGGAGCTATCATGAGCGGGTATCCTGTGGTTGCCGGAGGATGCGCACGGGCGCCCCCTCCGGAAGTGTGACGCAAATATATGCTCTCTGTTGCACGTGTGACAGTTAAAGGATGTTAACGATTGTTAACGGGGGGGAGCCTCGCGCGCAAATGTTTGGGGCAGAATGTATATTGAGACCATGACGATGAAACTCCGGACAATGGTCCCCGTTGTCAGCCTGATCGTGATCGCGCTTGCCGGTCTGATCCTCCTGCAGGTGTACCTGCTGGAGAACGCGTTCGCCCTGAAAGAGCAGGCGTTCCGGCAGAACGTGGGAGCGGCGCTCAGTGCCGCCGCGTTGAAACTCCAGGCGGGCGAGACTCTCTCCCGGGTCCTGCGGTACGATCTCGGGTCCGGGTCTCCCGCCCACCGGAAAAAAGTGGAAACGGAAGTATCTTCCTCACCCCCCGTCCTGGTGAACGGAAACTCGCTGTCGTACCACGTCGGTTCGCCGCAGAGGGTGAGCGTACGTGTCGTTGACAATGCGGGGGGTGACAGTCTCCTTTCCGATACGATACGGCAGCCGGGGAACTACACGCTTCGGGTGGACACCGCGCTCTCCAGAAAGAGGGGAAACTCCTACCGCTTTGCCGCGGACAGCGCATCGTTGGTTGTGAGCGTCGGGGGAGGAATCGCGGGCGAAGCATTACATCCTGGGGCGTCGGACAGGGACCGGTTGTTTGTCGTCTCCACGGTCTACGACGATCTGCTTTCGGAAAGAAAAGGAATCGAGAGGAAGATCAACCCGGCGCTCCTTGATTCGGTGGTGAAGGGGAGCATGCGCGACGCGGGGATACCTGTCGCCTTCGCCTACGGTATACTCTCTCCCTGGAGAGACTCCGTCCTCATGGCGAACCCGGCGAGCGCCGCCGCCGACCTCCGCTCGGCGGAATTCCACGTCCCCCTTTTCCATCTGGCCTTCGGCCCGCCGCAGGGGGAGCTCGCCGTGTACTTCAGCGGCAGGAACGCGTATCTGTTCGGGCAGCTCTGGCCCGCGCTCGGTGCATCGGTCCTTTTCATCCTCATCATCATGCTCTGCTTCGGCTACACCGTCAGGACGATCATGCGCCAGCAACGGCTGGCAGGGCACATGGTGGAGTTCATTAATAATATGACGCATGAATTCAAGACCCCGATCGCCACCGTCACTCTTGCGAGCGAGGCGATAGGACGACCCGACGTGATAAGGAGCAGTGCCAGAGTGAGGAAATATAACGGCATGATCGCCGAGGAAACGCTCAGGATGAAAAAGCAGGTGGACCGTATACTCCAGATGGCGGTAATCGAGGAAGGGGACTACGAGCTTTCACTCTCCGACCTCGACATGCACACCGTCATACGGACGGCCGTCGATACTGCAGCCCTGCATGTCGAGTCACGCGGCGGGACCATCACTTGCGCACTCGGGGCGGAGCGGCACACCGTGCGGGGGGACGCGGTGCACCTTGTCAATATCATCAATAACCTTCTGGACAACGGATCGAAATACTCCCGCGGTGCGCCCGTGATACACGTGAGCACCGTGAATACGGGGGGGTGGCTCGTGGTCCGGGTGAGCGACCGGGGAATCGGAATCGCACCCGAGCATGCCGAACGGGTGTTCGACAAGTATTACCGCGTCCCGACGGGAAACCTCCACGACGTCAGAGGGTTCGGTCTTGGCCTGAGCTACGTCAGGCTCCTGGTGGAGGCTCACGGGGGGACCATCACGCTGAAGAGCCGGGAGGGAGAGGGGACAGAAGTGGAATTGAGGTTCCCGGAGGGCGCGCACCCGTGAAACGCATCGTGCTTCTGCTGGAAGACGACCCCAATCTGGGACTTATTCTGCAGGAACACCTGGAGCTCAATGGATTCGGAGCACAACTCTGCGTGAACGGCCAGGACGGGCAGGCTGCCTACCGCAAGGGGAAGTTCGATCTCTGCCTTGTGGATGTCATGATGCCCCGGAAAGACGGGTTCTCGTTTGCACGCGACGTCCGTGCGGTCGACCGGGAGATCCCCATCATATTCCTGACGGCGAAGGCAATGAAGGAAGACCGGATCGAGGGGTTGAAAATCGGGGCGGATGATTATCTGACGAAGCCGTTCAGCATGGAGGAGCTCCTCCTCCGGATCCGTGCCGTGCTGAGGCGGAGCGGGAAGCAGGAAGATGGGAAAGATTCCCCTCAGGAGTTTTCACTCGGGAAGTTCACATTTGATCCGGCGAAGCGTACACTCCGGCGTGGGCGGAGCTCAAGGAAACTGACGGCGCGTGAATCGGACCTCCTCCGTCTTCTGTGTCTCCACAGGAACGGAACTCTCGACAGAAACGGGGCGCTCCGCGAACTCTGGGGGGACGACACCTACTTCAACAGCCGGAGCATGGATGTCTTCATCACCCGGCTCAGGAAGTATCTCGCCGGTGACACGGGGGTCGAAATCCTGAGTGTCTCCGGAAAAGGGCTGAAACTTGTCGTCAGCAGGGAATGAGCGTGGCTCCCTCCCTCAGTCGGCCGCCCGGTAGACGGTCCTGATCTGCGTGTCGATGTAGAACCACTCATCCGCACAGCGGAACTGCTTCGGATCCATCGATCCGAGTTCCATGGTCTGCCAGTCGCTCGTGGGACGAATGAACGCGAATGTCCCGGGAGACGTGGTCACCTTCACAGGCATACGAAAACCCTTCACGTCCGCCTGCCAGCGGTACCGGCACGTCAGGGTGCCCGATGCGGCCGTGAGGACGACGTCGAGCTTCGGGAGACCCGGGTAGCGGAGGTACTGGTCGAAGAAATACGTGTAGTCCGTCCCGGTCGCCCGGTTGACGAACGCGACGATCTCCTCCGTGGTGATCGTTCTGTACCTGAACTCCGTTGCAATCCCGCGTATCAGTCCAAACCAGAGGGAATCGTTGTCGAGCACGCCGCGGAGTGTGTTCAGCATGAGCGATCCTTTCGGATACATGTCCCTTGACCCCTCGTTGTTCACATTGTAGGCGCCGAGAATAGGCCTGCGGTTTCCCACCTCGGGTTTCTTCGAATTCACATAATCGAGCATCGCATGGGTGCCGAACATGCACTCGACGTACATCGCCTCGGCATGTGCACCGAAGCCCTCGTGTATCCACATGTCCGCAATGTCCTTCGCCGTGACGCTGTTCCCCCACCATTCGTGTGCGGACTCGTGGATGATGATGTAGTCGAACATCAACCCCCAGGGAGAGCCGGATGTCCCCCGGTATCCCTGCCGGAAGCCGTTGCCGTACGCCACGGCGCTCTGGTGCTCCATCCCGAGATGGGGAGACTCGACGAGCTTGTACCCGTCCCGGCTGAACGGATAAGCGCCGAAGTATTTCTCGTAACATGCGATCATCGGCTTCACCTGCGCGAACTGCTTCTGCGCCTTCTCGAGGTCGGCGGGAAGGACGTAATAGTCAAGTGTCAGTGTGTCCGTGCCGGCGTACGTCTCCCCGAAATGAGCGAACTTCCCGATGTTCACCGTGACGCAGTAGTTATTGATCGGGTATGTCACCGCCCAGTCGTAGCGTTGCCAGCCGTCCGGCAGCGTCGTGACCCCCCTCAACCGCCCGTTGGAAACGTCTTCGAGTCCCGGGGGAACAGTCACCCGTATTCGCATGCTGTCAGGTTTGTCCGACTGGTGGTCCTTGTTCGGCCACCAGAGGCTCGCTCCCGTCCCCTGGCAGGCCACCGCCACCCATGGATTCCCGGAGGAGTCTTTCGTCCAGATCAGCCCGCCGTCCCATGGTGGATCCTTTGCCACGCGCGGGCTGCCGGAATACCTGAGGAGAAGATCGTGCATCGTCCCCGGGCGGAGGGGCTCCTCCAGCATGATAAACACCGCATTGTACTCCCGTGTGAAGGAGAGGGGCCGGCCTCCGTCCAGCGCGGCCGATTCCAGCGCCATGTTTTCAAACAGGTCTATCTGCAGACGGGCGGAAGGCTCGAGAGCCGTGAACCTGATGGTATTGGATCCGGAGATGAACCGGTGTTCCGGGTCGATACGCACATCGAGGTCATACCACCTGACATCGTAGCACGTCCGCTCGCTCCTGAGCATCCCCCGGAGCGTATCGGCGCGGGTAAATACCGGCGGTGTGATTGACGGGCGGGTCTGTGCGTCCAGCGTGCCGCCGAACGCGAAACAGAGCGCCAGTACAGGGAGGAGACTGCTCCGGGAAGGGAACAGGCGCATCAATATTTCTCCTTGATTTCGAGTTGATCGAAGAGAAACGCAAACACGTCTGTGTCCTGTCCGATCAGTTCGTCCAGGGAGCTCCCGTACCCGTGCCCGCTTGCCGGGCTCGTGCGCAGAAGAACCGGGTAGGGAGAACCCGTCGCCGTCTGCAGGCGCGCGGTCATTTTCCGGGAATTCGCCGGGTCGACCCGTCCGTCATTGTCCCCGGTCAGCATCAGCACTGCGGGATACTTCGTCCCGTCGACGACATGATGATACGGCGAATACGCGTAGAGCGCCCTGAATTGTTCGGGATCCTTCACAGTCCCGAATTCCGTCACATTGAACGCGCCGTTCGGGAAGAGCTCGACGCGGAGCATATCGTAGAGCCCGACGTGGCTCACGACGGCGCGGAAGAGATCGGGACGCTGCGTCAGCGCCGCCCCCATGAGGAGCCCCCCGTTGCTCCCACCTTCGATTGCAAGGTGCGAAATGGAGGTATACTTTTTTTCGACAAGGTACTCCGCGCACGCGATGAAGTCATCGAACACGTTCTG
>PMJR01000065.1 GCA_003158475.1 Ignavibacteriota bacterium
ATCGGGAGCAATGTCAAACTGTATCAGGGGGTCACGCTCGGGGCGCTGAGCGTCGACAAATCCCTTGCAAACACCAAGCGTCATCCGACGATTGAAGACAATGTCATCATTTACGCACAGGCCGTCATACTCGGGGGAAACACCGTGATCGGCCATGACAGCGTGATCGGAGGAAATTCATGGGTCACCAAAAGCGTGCCCCCGTTCTCGTACGTCTACCAGGAGATCAAAGTCAACGTCCACACGCCGGACGAAACTAACGGCGGAGTCGACTTTGTCATATAGACAATTACGGGAACAATCCTTCGATCGATAAGTACCGCTCACCGGTATCGTAATTGAACGTCAGTATCCGGCATTTCGGCGGGAGTTCAGGAAGCTTTTTTGCCACCGCGGCCAGTGAGGCGCCGGATGAGATCCCCATAAAAATCCCCTCTTCACGGGCCGCTCGCGCCGTGTAGGTGAAGGCTTCCTCCTTGGTCACCTGGATAACGCCATCAAGCAATTCCCTTTTGAGGATTGCGGGCACGAATCCGGCTCCGATTCCCTGCAGGGGGTGCGGTGCCGGACTTCCCCCGCTCAGCACCGGTGAGAGAGCCGGCTCAACTGCGAACGCCTTGAGCTGCGGGAACTTCTTCTTCAGTACGTCCGTCACGCCCGTGATGTGCCCGCCGGTCCCTACGCCCGTGATAAGCGCGTCGAAGCCTTGAGGAAAATCCTCCAGGATCTCCCTGGCCGTGGTGGTTCGGTGGATCTCGGTGTTTGCTTCGTTTTCAAATTGCTGCGGGATCCACGCATTGGGCGTCGCTTTCGCCAGTTCCAGCGCTCTCTCAATGGCGCCCTTCATTCCCTTTTCTCTCGGGGTGAGATCGAACTCTGCGCCATACGCGGACATCAATTTGCGGCGTTCGATAGACATCGATTCCGGCATCACGAGGATAAGGCGATATTTTTTGACCGCCGCCACCATCGCAAGGCCGATTCCCGTGTTTCCGGAGGTGGGTTCTATGATGACGCTTCCCGGCCGCAACAGGCTCTTTCGTTCAGCGTCCTCGACCATCGCAAGCGCGATGCGATCCTTGATGCTGCCCCCCGGATTTGACCGTTCAAGCTTCACCCATACCTCCGGCCCGGGAGGGTAGAGGCGATTGATCCTGACGGTGGGAGTCCGGCCGATGGTCTCAAGAATGTTGTTCGCTTTCATTTTGCCTTTTCCTTGTATGTGAATGTGATTGTCCGGCAGCGTTTCCTGGAGGGCACATAATGAAAGAGCCCTTCACGAAGGAAGGGCCGAAACTGGATTGACCGCACCAACAGTGAACTACGATGCAGGCGGACAACAGCTGCCCCTCACGGAAAAGGGACACCGACAACATGCAATTGTGAAGTCCGGAGTGGTATGTGGGGCGGCAAGGTTCATCGCGTATCGTGCATTTATATAACAGAAAACGGGTTTAATGTCAACAGCCACATGTTGTCCGCTTTCCCGGCACTCCGGGAGTGCGGTGTGAACCCCGCCCCGGTCGCGCTACCCTTTTGAAGCATCAGTTCGCAGGTTGTTCTTCTGTTCTCCATCCCGTATACACAATGAGCTGAGAACGTGCCGTCTTATCGCGGATGCTCAGGGGCAGCTTCTCGTTCATTCGATGCGCCCACCTTCGGAACCGCCGATTCAAGTTCCCCCTCGGAAAAAGTCGTTCGAACCGCTCAATCGAGCCTATGCACACGATCGATATTCCCTCGAAGAAACGGAGGCCGACTTTCACGAAGTGCGAAGAGCTGTTATCGCGCACAGGATGGGGATCCCTGTCTCTTCTCCACTCCGCGAATGCCTTTTCCCTGAGCTTGGAAGGCCGCCCTGGTACCGGGATCATCCACCGGAGGTCATCGAGAAATTTACTGTTCGTCGCCGGCTCAAAGAACCGAGCCTCTCCGCCCGGCGCCAGAAGAGTCGCCACTTTCCTGAGATAGATCTCTTCCTGTTCGTGGGTGAGATGATGAAGAAGATCCTTTCCGACGATGATGTCGAACGAATGCGCCGCGAAGGAGAGATCAGCGAAGTCTCCGGTAATTGCCTGAACTCCGGTCATGTGAAGTTCTTTTGTCGCTTCATTGATCACCCGTTCACTCTCCTTGGAAATATCAATTGCCACGACAACCGCACCAAGGTGAGCCATAACCAGGGCATTCAAGCCATCGCCGCATCCGATCTCGAGCACTTTCTTTCCGCGCAAACGACCCGCAAACCCTCCATGATACATCCCGTGCCAGGAGGTGTCAGTCTTCAAGGCATCATCAAAGAACGCATCGAAATTACGAATCTTCTCCACGACCCTGCTCGCTTCTATGCTGCTGTAAAGGTTATCATAATGGACCTTGTTCCGCTCGATATTGTCCATCAACGTGCCTCATGGCTGTTCAAGTCGTCTTGCTTCCCCGTGATCCCCTGCAAGCATACCGTAGAAAGACGTTCGCGTCAGGCACAGATCCCTGAAGCAGAAGAAGCACTGCAACCGGACGGAAGTTCCCCGCCGGCAGAACTAGGAAGGGATGGCGAGCACCGCGTCGAGAGTTGCCAGGAGCAGTTTCGAATCAATCGGTTTTGAGAGGAACTCGGCAGCACCCATGGCGTGGGCGGCGCGCTCCGCGGCCTTGCTGGGATATCCGGTTAAGACAACCACCTTGGCATTTTCATCCTTTTCCCGAATCCTCTTCAGCACCTGGAGGCCGTCCATGCTCGGCAGGCCGAGATCGAGGATGACTGCCGCAGGTTTCACCTTGGTGTACAGTTCGATTCCCTGAGGTCCATCGGTCGTCTTCGTTACGATGAATCCCCCGCTCACCAGATAGTCGGTCAGAGCCGAGAGCATGAATTCATCGTCATCAATCACAAGAATTTTAGGCATGAATTGGCACCCTTCGTTGCAGTATCACCGGATTTCCCTTGTCGTCCGCGTCCAGACGTCCTTCGTCCAGCGTCCCGGCATCCTTGCGTACACGCTCATTTTCCAGAGTGCGTACCGCGGTAGCTGTAGGAGCGCTCGATAGAGCGATCGGTCCGCGGAAGCGATTCTCAGCCCGGCAATGAGGTGAACGAATCCCATTCCTGCCGCCGCGATCCACAGGACACCGTACGCACGCATTGATGCAATTCCAAGACACGCGAGAGACAGTGTCATGAGCCCAGCTACAAAAACAAAACCGATAAGGTTGACAAGCGCAGGAGTGACAAGATCAAAAAAAGCGTCGAGAGATGCAAGGGATCCTTGTCGCAAGGCGCCCTTCAGCAGCGGCCATGCAAAGCGCCGTATCAGCGCAAATCGTCCGCCTTCCCAGCGTGCGCGCTGTCCCTCGGCGTTCTTCGGATCACGGGGCATGACGGCGAACACTGTGGCTTCAGGGGCGAATGTCACCTGTATGCCGCGGAGGTGAAGATTCACCCCGTATTCGAGATCCTCGGTGATGGAAAACGCGTTCCATGGAAAGTCCTTGAGTACCTGCGCGCTGAAACACATTCCGTTCCCCCGCAGCCCCGCGGATCCTCCAAGGACCTTCCGGCCCAGGGGCCGGACGTAATTATAGAGAAGAAATCCGGTGCGCGTCATCTGCGCATTCCAGGCGTCATTCCCGGGGTCCACGAGGTCGCTCGATTGCACCACCCGGGAGCCGTGTTCGAGGTACCAGTTCATCACCGCGAGATAGTTTGCTGATACGATGCTGTCGGCATCGACCACAATAAATGCGTCGTAGGCTTTCTCTCCGGCGAAAAGCCGGTCAAAGCCCCACCTGAGCGCGTGCCCTTTCCCCCGGAGGGCGGGCTCATTGCGCTCAAGGACTCCCGCGCCGGCTCTCCCGGCACTGGATGCCGTTTCATCTGTGCAGTTGTCGGCGATTACAACAGCATCAAACCTGTCGTGAGGGTATTCTACCTGCAAAATGCTCCTGATCGTCTCGTTGATACCTTGCGCCTCGTTGTGTGCAGGAATGACGACGGCGAACCTCCTGATCGCCCGGGTATCAAATGCGGTTCTCTTCGCCGCAAGCGAGGCAAGGAGGGTCAGCAGGAGGAGATAGCCCAGAAACACGAAGGTTGCGGTGAGGAGGGCTATTTCAATCACATCGAACGCTGTCAGAGTCGAACCTCCGGATTGTCGGGAAGCGTGTTATTTAAGCCGGACAATATATACATTACGGATGATGAGCGAAATACAGAAGTTTCTACCCGCGGACATTCCGGCCGTTGCCGACCTCTTCATGCGGATCTTCCGCAGCAGGGGAGAGGCTGCCCCCGAGTCTCTGAAGATATACTTCAAGGAGCTTTACTTCAACAGTCCGTGGAACGATGGGACGATCAACTCCCTTGTCGCCCGAAGGCCCGACGGGACCGTTGCGGGGTTCATCGGCGCTATGCCGCGAAGCATGATGCTCGGCGAGCAAGAGATTCGCGTCGTCGTTGCCGGGAACCACATGGTGGACAAGGGCGCCCGGGAGCCGTTCGCAGGCTCCAACCTCCTCAAGCGGCTGCTCGACGGGCCCCAGGATCTGACGTTCACCGACTCGGCGAACGAGATCTCACGGAGGCTATGGGAGAAGGTGGGTGCAGCCACCCTCTTGAACTATAGCCTTCGCTGGGTGCGCGTCCTCCGTCCTCTCAGCTATTCGCTGAGCCTGACCAGGATGCCTTCAGCCGTACCGGCCCTGCGCGCTCTCCTGGCTCCTGCCCTTTCGATCGGAGACGGGCTCGGCAGGCTCTTCGTTCCTCCGCCGGATATCACGGCGGCGGGAATGTTGACCGCGCGCCCGCTCACGGCAAGTCTCATCGTCTCCGGGTTCAAGAACATAGCCGGGAGCCGTCCTCTTCGACCCGTCTATGAATCGGAGAATGTCACATGGCTTCTCTCGATGGCGCGTGCGAAGGAACAGTTTGGAGAATTGAAAGCCCTTGCGATTTCCGAGCGGGATGAGCCGCTCGGCTGGTACCTTTATTACGGACACCGCGGCGATACGGCCCAGGTGCTGCAGGTAGCGGCGCGTCCCGAGTCGATGATGAGAGTACTCAATCATCTCTTCGTCAGTGCGTACGCAGAGGGCTGCACGGCTCTCATGGGGATGCTCGACCCTCGGTTCATCAGGGAGTACCACGCGCAGAAGTGCATTATAGTCCTCCGCGATATGTACACCGTCGCACATTCCAGGAACAGGGATGTTCTGCGGCCGCTTCTTGCAGGCGAGGCATTCCTCTCGCGTCTCGACGGCGAATGGTGGACCCGTTTGCAGGGAGACCGCTTCACATGACGCGTAATCCTCAGCCTGCCTCTCTCCGGCACCCTGCGGCTCTGATCCGCAAGTGACCGGGACGGCCTTCCCGGCAACTGCGCCGGGTTTCATCAAAGCGTGCTCAACAAAGGACCGCCTTCCTGCAGTAAAACGCCTCGGCGAATCGATTGTTTGGCCCCGATTCCATCCCGCGCAGCCTCGCGACCGCCAGGAACGTCTCCTCCGTAAACCAATACTTTGCCTGCCGTTGTGAGGGAAATGCGGTGAGCAGGTGATCGACTTTCCTCCGGTAGAGGGCTTCGGGGATCGGGACAAAGAGATTCGGCGTCCCGAAATCTCCGTCGTATTTGGGAACCTCGTACTCCAGAATGAGATGATCCCGCCACGTGTTCCATGTCAGGTCGGATATGAACCTGTGGTCCTGATGCCGGTCATCCCTGTAATGCGTGAATATGATGTCGGGGGAAAACTCCGCCTTCAGCAGCTCGAAGTATTCCTTCACCTCCGTGGATGAAAAAGGAAGGAATCCGTCCCGGAATGGCATGATAGAAACCGACTTCTGCGGGACGCCCTTCAGGAGCGTCTCTGCGGAGAGAGCAGCTTCATGAGCCCGATCGTCGCGAGCGCTGAACACCACCCAGTGTATCTGAACGGTTCTCCGGTTCTCCACAAGCGTCAGAAGCGTTCCCCCGCAGCCGATTTCGATGTCATCGGCGTGTGCGCCGAGACAAAGAATTTTCACGGGGTCACTGTTCGGCCTGGTCAACGAGACACATTGCATCGGCTCATCTCTCCTGCGTGTTTGATCCTTCAGCTGAATCGACGGAAAACCGGCTTTACCGGACGGCCCTTCAGGTATTTCCCGATCCCCTCATCGAGGGCCCGACGATACACTCCCAACGCTTCGTGAACACACTCCACCGTCCGGTCGATGTCTTCTTCCGTATGGCTGTAGCTTACGACGAAGCTCGGCGCCAGAACACCGCGCCTGATGGTTTCCTGGAGGAACAATGTCCTCAACTCCTGTGAAGGCTTCTTCTCGGCGTCGCGTGTTCCGTACACCAGGCAGCACGGCTTCCCCAGCAGGACAAAGTTCTTTTCCAAATGATGTTCGCGGATCGACTTCTCCACACCGCGCGCGAGCCTCTCGCCGCGACTCCATAGTGTCTCGATAACGGGCTCCGACCGGTATGTACGCATGGTCGCAAGGGCGGCCGCAAGGCTGTGCGTCTCACCGCCGTGCGTGAGCGAGAGGAGGAATACCCGCTCCCGTTCACCGCGGATTCCCCCCAACTGCATAATCTCCCGTTTCCCGGCAAGCGCGGCAACCGAAAACCCGTTGGCGATCCCCTTCCCGAATGTCGAAAGATCGGGAGTGATCCCGTAGAAGGCCTGTCCCCCGCCGTTGTGCCACCGGAACCCGGTGATCATCTCGTCGAGTATGAGGATGGCCCCGTTCTCGTGGCAGATATCCGGAAGCTCCTTCAGAAACGTGCGGTCGGGGGGGATCTCCTTCTCGACCTCGAGCATCACGCAGGCTATTCTTCCCGGGTGCGTTCGGAACAACTGGCGGAGGGACTCGGCATCGTTGAAATGGAATTTGACCGTGAGATCCTGTGTCGCCTTCGGAATCCCGGCAGGCATCGCAGTGGTCCCGATAAACCAGTCGTCAACGGAGAAGAAGGGATGCTCCGCGCATATCGCGACGAGGTCCCGCCCCGTGAATGCCCTGGAGAGCTTTACTGCCGCGCTTGTTGTATCCGACCCGTTCTTCCCGAACTTCACCATCTCAGCTCCGCCGATCATCTTCAGAAGCTCCTCGGCGCATTCCAGTTCGATCGTTGCAGGCCGGACGAAGTTGCTCCCCATCCGCATCTGCCTGTACGCGGCATCAACCACCCGCGGATGCGCATGTCCCAGCGTCACCGAGCGGAGTCCCATGCCGTATTCGATGAATTCGTTTCCATCGGCATCGCGTACGCGGCACCCCTTGCCGCTCACGATGTAGGGGGCGAAATGTTCAGGGAACTGGTCGTCGCCTTTGGCGTAGGTGTGTGCACCGCCTGGTATTGTCTCGTGAAACCTCAAACCCATTGCGTTTGAACGCTCAAACGTACGCTCCGCGCCCGTACGATCCGGAGAACTCACCGGTTCCACCATCTCCAAAAGTCCTTGATCGCGGAGCCGGTCGGCGGCATGGCAGATCGCCTGCAACGTCATCCCCGAACGGTCTGCAATATCCAGCAGTGTGTGATCCCCGTCCGAAAAGTTGAGCGCCCAGAGAATCGCCCTCTGATCATCAGAGGAGTGAGTCTGGCCCCCGGTGCTGGAATACAGCCCCCGCCTACCCAGCTGCGGCTCGCATTTCGGGTTCGGGTTGACGTATGTCCGGTTTCTTTCCATCACCTCGACCACCTTCAGGTACGTCCTGAGACTCTCTTCCAAGGCCTCCGGGCGGACAAAATCGGGATTGTCCGCGGACGTGTGATACTGGGTGAATTCTCCGTGGGGGGTGCGCGTCAGGGAGCCGACGGGGAGGTTGAACCCCGGGGAACAGTATTGCCGCTCGTCGTAACCGTAAGGCGTGAATTCCCTGAGCGAAAACGGCGATCCCGAGTGTCGCAACACATGCATCACGGCCCGGTCGATTTCAGCATCGCCCCGCCTGCTTTTTTTGTACGTCATCGGACCCGGATCTCCCACGCAGGCGACAACAAGCCCCGCCCTGATCCGTGACACGGTTTCCTCGTTGAGCGCCAGCCACGTGATCGCGCCTATCGCACCGGGAATGAACAGGAAGCGGTAGGACAATCTGAGGTGACGGCCCGCGAGCCTCGCGGCGAGGAATGTCGCCAGCGCCATCCCCGACAGGTTGTCGTTGCAGAGCGACGGNNCCGTATGTCAGGTTCCCGGGCTCGAGCGATGAATCGATGACCACCTCGTATTCTCCCTCTTCCAGGGATTCCAGTTGCCTGTGACTCAGGCAAAACCCCCAGTCTTCCTTGTAATACGCAGTGCGGTACGGTATCAGGTCCGGTTGCTCAGGAAGGGAATAGAGGTGTTGCCGGAGCTCCGTCAGGGGCATCCGGGTGTTCACAGGCACGCTGTAGCTCATGACGTGAAGGTTTGAAGTTCGGAAGTCCACAACCTTCTCCATGCGGCTGTTCCTTACGAAGGCGTCCCTGATATTCCATTCCCGGGGGACACTCCAGTCAAACACCCGCGTTCCGGACGGCACTTCATGGATTGCAAGCTTGACATTCTCCTGGAGCCGCAGCAGGGACGTCCTGATCCCGTTGCCGGTAATGCTGCGGCAAACCGGGTACAGGTCGACGATAAGGCGGTGCATCGCATCCCCCGTCCCTTCGGCGGTCGTCAACGGCCGAGCGTCAGATGATGCATCCTTCATTTCAGCTTTTAAATGCGTGGTGGACCTCGCGTGTGTTGAACTCCGGCAATGTCCGGTCTTTGTCAGACATGGTTGTCACCGGGTGCGGCCACTTGATGCCGATCATGGGATCATCCCATCGGAAACCGCGCTGGTGATCCGGTGCGTAGAACTCGGACATCTGGTAGAACACATCGGTGTTGTCCGTCAGTGTTTGAAACCCGTGCGCGAATCCCTTCGGAATGAAAATCATCGTGCCGTTGTCCGGTGTCAGCTCCACCGAGATCCACCTGGTGAATGTCGGCGAGGACGTCCGGAGATCGATGATCACATCAAACATGGCTCCTCGCGTGCAGCGGACAAGCTTCGATTCCGCACACGGCGGCGCCTGATAATGCATCCCCCGCAGCGTTCCCTTCTTCCGGTTGTACGAAATGCTGCACTGGACGAGAGCGGAATCCAGGTTGTGTCGTTTGAATTCCCGCTCGCACCAGGAACGGGCGAAGTACCCGCGGTCGTCCTCCTGCTTCTCCATCGCGATGAAATACGCCCCCGGGAGACTCGATTCGGTAAAGACCACGCCCACCACCTTACGAAAATGTCTTGAGTTCGGGTATCGGCACAACGAAAGCCCCGCCCCACTCCCTGATGTAGGAATTCTGCTTCATGATTTCATCTTTGAAATTCCAGGGGAGGATCATCAGATAGTCGGGTTTGGTCTCTCGAATCCGGTCCGGATGATGGATCGGGATATGTGTCCCCGGCAGATATTTCCCCTGTTTGTAGGGGTTGCGGTCCACCGTATAGTCGATGAAGTCCGTCCGGATCCCGCAGTAGTTGAGGAGGGTGTTCCCTTTCCCGGGAGCTCCGTACCCTGCGACCGATTTGCCGCGACGCTTAGCATCGATGAGGAAATCGAGCACTTTGCGTTTGGTCTCCTTCACATGCTCGGTGAACGTAGAATAGAAATCCAGGGTTGTAAATCCCGCTGCCACCTCGCGGTTCCTCAACTCCTCAACGCGGGGATCGACGGCGGGAAAGGCGGTTTCCGAACGGCGCGCGTACACGCGGAGCGATCCGCCGTGTGTCGGGAGCTCTTCCACGTCGAACACCGTTAGTCCGTGCGCGGCGAAGATCATTTCCGCCGTCAGGAAGGAGAAATAGGAGAAATGCTCGTGGTAGATCGTGTCGAACTGGTTCCCCTCTATCAAGCGCATCAGATGGGGGAACTCAATCGTAACGGTGCCCCCCGGTTTCAGGAGCAGCCTGAGGCCCCTCACGAAATCGTTCACATCGGGCACCTGTGCCAGCACGTTCGCGCACGCAATGAGATCGGCGCGCTTCCCTTCGGAGACGAGCTCGGCTGCCGTCTCCTCGCCGAAGAACTTGATTAATGTCGGAATTCCCTTGCTGATCGCCGCAGCGGCGATGTTTTCCGCCGGCTCGATGCCCAAAACAGGAATCCCCTTCGCGACAAAATGCTGCAGCATGTACCCGTCGTTACTTGCGACTTCCACGACCAGGCTCCGGCTGTCCAGGCGGAGCCTCGCGGTGATCATGTCGGCGTAGATTCGCATGTGCTCCACCCAGCTCTCCGAGTAGGAGGAGAAGTATGCGTATTCGGAAAAAATCTCTTCGGGGCTCACAAACTCCTCAAGCTGCACAAGAAAGCACTTTGCGCAGACGTATGCGTGGAGCGGATAGAAGCGTTCCATCCGGTCGAGTTCATCCCGGCTCACATAGCTCTCGCAGAGGGGCGACATCCCGAGATCGACGAATGTGACGCTGAGCGGCGCCCCGCAGAACAGGCATCTCCGGGGGCTTCCCCTTTTCCGGGGGACGATAAGGGGTGCGGCCGCAGGTGCCATGTGGCTCCCGTTACGCATTGATGCGCACTTCCTGCCTCCAGCGCATGTCGGGACCGAGCCGTCCACTCTCCATCTGGTACTTGATGTGATCGATCCGCTTGTACTTCGTCCCCTCGAAGTCTTCCAGCTTTATCCCGAAGGTTCTATAGGCGTCGAGGAGTTGTTCGGCTCCCCGTCGGGCCGTCCAGCGGGGGCTGAAACCCGGGAGCAGCCTCGCGATCTTGCTGAAATCCGCCCTGTAGCAGCGAAGATCGGGACCCGCGTCTTTGGCGAACACGATCCTGCAGTCGGGAACGGTCTCCCTGACAATTTCGGCGATGTCCCGGATTCGATAGTTCTCTTCCGACCGGCCGACGTTGAACGCCTGATGAGACACGACCTCGCGCGGTGCCTCGAGAACGGCTATGAACGCCCGCGAGATGTCCTCAACGTGCACGATCGGCCGCCACGGCGTGCCGTCGCTTTTCATGTACACGAGCCCGCGTGTATAGGCCCAGGCGACCAGGTTGTTCAGGACTGTGTCGAAGCGGTGGCGGGGTGAGACACCGTAGGCCGTCGCGCACCGGAGGAATGTCGGGCTGAAGTTTTCGTCCGCCAGCATGCTCACATCCCGTTCGACGAGGACCTTCGAAATACCGTAGGGGGTCACCGGGTTGAGAGGCGATGTCTCATCGACAAGGCGGTCTCCGGAGGCGCCGTAGTTGCTGCAGGAAGATGAAAACAGAAACCGTTTGACGCCTGCAGATTTTGCCTGCCGGGCGAGCTCGACGGAAGCATGGTGGTTGATCTCGTACGTCAGTTCCGGGTTGAGATCTCCGAGCGGATCATTGGAGAGTGCCGCAAGATGTATGACCGCGTCGAACCCCCGCAGATCGTCTGCGACGATGTCGCGGAGATCCTTCCGGAGAGTCTCGCCGCGTTCTCCGGCCGCACCGAACGTGCACTCCCGGTACAGATCGGTGTCGAGCCCCGTGACTTCGTGTCCCGCCTCCTCCAGCATGGGGACCATCACCGATCCGATATACCCGAGGTTGCCGCTGACAAGTATTCTCATGTCTCTCTCCGGAAAGTCAGTCCCCCCATCACGCGCTCTTCATCCCGTGTGTTAACGTTGCCCGGACGCCGCCTCCCGCTCCACCCTGCTCCGCAGGTCCCGCAGGCCGCCGGGTTGTCGTATCTTCTCTCTTCTTCCAGACCTCCCAGGGCGCATTCCCCTGGTTGAACATGTCCGTCAGCTCCTGTTGTTCTTTGAATGTGTCCATCGACCAGAGGTTGTTGTACCGGTACCCCGTGAGCAGGTCGCGGTCGATCAGCCGCTGGAAAGGCTCGATCACCAGTTCCTCCCCCTCGCGCATGTAGTCGAAGATTTCCTTCCGGAATATGAAGTATCCGCCGTTGATGAGCAGACCCGTGTCCCTGACGTATTCGAGCTTGTTCACGAGACCGTTCTCTTTGAGATCGACAACGTGAAACGTCTGGGACGGGCGGCAGCACATGAATGTTGCGACCTTGCCCGTGTGAACGAATGTCTCGATCATGGTGGGAAGATGGGCGTCGGTCAGGCCGTCCGAATAGTTCGCGAGGAACATCTCCTCCCCCGCGAGGTGCTCTTTCACCTGAAGCAGCCTCTGCCCGATGTTGGACTGAAGGCCTGTCTCCACAAACGTGATCTTCCAGCTCTGAATATCGCTCCGCATGAGCAACCGGAGGTCCTGCCCCCCGTTTGTCATCGTAAAATCATTGGAGATGTACTCGTTATAGTTGAGAAAGAAGTCTTTGATCTTCTCGGCCTTGTATCCCAGGCACAGAATGAACTCCGTGTGCCCGAAGTGGGCGTAATATTTCATAATGTGCCAGAGGATCGGCTGGGTTCCGATCGGAACCAGCGGCTTCGGCAGGTTGTCGGAATAGTCCCGCAGGCGGGTGCCAAGTCCTCCGCAGAAGAGAACGACTTTCATTGAGAGCCCCTTTCTACTGTTTCATCTGCTGTGTCGAGCATTTCTTTCCGTCAATTTTGTGCGGATGCAATGCATTCCGCCGCCCGGGCGAGACTACAGCGTGAGGAATCGGCTTGCAAGTCCCAATGCACGGGCCTGACTTCTGATTTCCGTCGCGAACCGGGGATTCGATATGATGACGAGATCCGGCCGAAAACGGCGGAGCGAATCCGGCGCCCATACCCTGTATCCCGTGCGCGGGAGATACATCCCCTGCCGTCGTGGGTTGATGTCCACGACACGGAGGGCGCTCCCCCCGACGTCACAGACGCTCAGCAGAGTCAGCGCCCTGGCCCCGGCGCCCCAGATGGCGGTCCGGAGGCCGCTTCGTGACAGCGAGTCCAGCTTCCGTTGAACCTTCCTGACCTTTCGTTCGTACGTGCCGGCAAAAGCAGCCAGTGTGCGTTCAAATTCCCGGGCCGGCGCGGGGTGCCGTCTCCCGCGGCTCCCTTCCCCGGCCGAAGGGACGGCCTCGATGCTAAGATACTCCGCCCCCCAGCATGGCCGCACGCGCAGCACTCGAAAGCCGGAGCGGGAGAGGAGGGCCCGGATGGATGCCGCCGTAAACCAGGACTTGTGCTCGTAGGCGACATTCCAGACGAGCGTGCCGCCAAAGTTGTACGATGCATTGGGGACCTCCACATAGAGTGTCGAGGTTTTGTCCCCGTTCATCGTTCGCCTGATGAGCGAGGTGAACCCCACGGGATCCGGCACCGCATTCAGCACATGCCTGCAGCTCACGAGGCCCCGTGCGTGCGCCGTGTATCGTTCGGAGTAGTAGTCTTTCACATAGCGGACGCCGGCCGAACCGTCCGAAACGGGAGTGTGCCCCGGATCGATCCCGAGGCCGGTATTTCCTCCCATGCGGCAGAGTGTCCCGAGAAAGTAACCGTCTCCACAGCCGATGTCCACAATCTTCTTCCCCCGTATGTGATACGTCGCGATGAGGCGTCGGGAGAGATTTCCTATGAATCGCTGAAACACGGGGGAAGACTGCATCGAGAAATCATACCGGTCGAACGTGATGTGCCCGGGATCGTGTGCGCGATTCCAGATGTACTGGCATGAGCGGCAGTACACCAGCCGGATGTCCCCCACCGGGGCTTGGAGGGCCTCGGTCCTGGTCGGCCACATTGCGCCGTCCTGCGTCGGCACGCCGGCAAGACCAAAGAACTCCAGGGCGTCCCCTCCGCCGCAGACAGGGCACGTGTCCCGCCGCCCCCCGGTCTGACCGCTGCGAGCCGTGATTTCGATTTCGGCCGGTTTCTTCATAGCTCGATCTGTTCGACTTCCTTCCGGCGCGGGACGGCAGGCCCCGAACCGTACGCAGTGTGAATCTCCGGTTCATCGCACCGCCGGGCCCGCCGCCGGGAGTAAACCGTTGAAAGAGCCTTTCGGCCGGCATCACGAAGGGCTATTGCCAGATTCGCTGCCAGGCTCTTCCAGAAGACCCGCACCCAGCCCGCCATTGCGCCGTAGCAAAGCAGGCGTTCCTGCCGGCCGAGGGAAGAAGAGCCGACCGCTTTGAGATATTCGATTCCCATTCTCCACCTCGGAAGGATGATCCTGCCGGCTTTCGTGGGATCAAGCCAGATCGTGTAATCTCTGTATGTGCTGTACAGGTAGCGTGATTTCGCCGGGTGATCCCTGTTGTAGAACAGGCACTCGGGGATCTGATGGAACCGTCCCATCATGCCGAGCTTCGAAAGCAGGATCGCCTCTCCGTGCCCGTACACTCCGATCAGCGACGTCTTCGAGAGCGCCGCGGCACGGATCACGCCGAAAATCTCAAAGCACCAGTAATCAAAAAGCAGGGCTCGGAACCGGCGATGGACTTTGAACGAGGATGTGCCCGATTTCTCCTCAAGCCGTCGCGTGACATTCCCCTGCACGTCGATGATCGAGGTTCCGGTATGGCAGAGGACAACATCCGGGTTTGCGTCAAGCACCCCGACACATTCCTCCAGGAACTCGGGCGCGATGAGATCGTCATGAGCAGCCCATTTGAAGTACTCTCCCCTGGACAACTCGAAAACGCGGTTAAAATTTCTTGTCGATCCGATATTCACATCGTTCCGCGTATACCTGATCCGGGAATCCCGCGATGCATATGCCCGGCAGATCTCGGCGGTGCGATCCGTCGAGGCGTTGTCGGACACAACCACCTCCAGATCTCTCAACGTCTGCGAAAGAATCGATTCCAGCGCGGGTGCAATGAAGTTCTCACCATTATAGACTGCGAGCCCCACGCTGACCCGGGGCGGTCTCTCGGGGGCGCAGGCAGGAGGCGCGTTCATGGAATCCTCCGGCCGGCGGTCTTTTCATTCGCGAGTCGTTTCATCAGGTCTACGACAATCCCTGCGTTCGTTTCAAGATCATGATGTGCCTCCACGGCGATTCTTCCCTGATCGCCCATCCGCTGCCGCATCTGGCGGTCCCCGCACAACGTGTGCATCCGGTCTGCGAGCATGGAGACGTTTCCGGGGGGGACGACAAAGCCGTTTTCCCCGTCCCGCACCATCTCCGGGAGCGCACCGACACTGGTGGTGATTACCGGGAGGCCCATCGCCATCGCCTCGACCACGGCGTACGGCGAAAAATCGGCGCGGGTGGGGAGCACAAACATGTCTGCGTTCCGGAACAGACGGAGGAGTTCGGGAGAGTTCGCCTCAAGATCAGTGTGAACAAAGACGTTTGAGCGCGGGCTGCCGGCGCATGATTTTGTCACGATGTGGATATCGCACCGCGCCAGACCGTCGCACTGCGCGGCCTGCAGGAGCAGGTCGCCCCCCTTCCGTTCAAAATCGGCGCCGACGAAGAGAACATTGGTGCGTTTGCTCCTTTGCGCGTCCCCGCATTCCCGGCGGGGTGGCAGGGACCACAGGGAGAGATCGATGGACGGAGGGATAACTTGCATCCTTGACGTGGGCACCCCGTAGTTAACGTGCAGCGACTGGAAGACGAGGTCCGACCATGGGAGTATTCTCGCGGCCTCGTCGTACAGGCTGCGCACCAGCCTCTCCTTGACGTACTTGACCACTCGGCTCCGGCGGGGGGGGCGGTCGAGGTACCACCGCGAATACGGCGCCATCAGCACGGGGGTGACATCCAGGGAAACGACGATGGGGACGGACCGCCGGAAGTTCAGGAGGAATATGGGCGGGATGATATGGTTGAACAGCGCCGCATCGAACTGTAGTCCGGATCGCACCAGGTTTCTGATGCGGTTATGCATCACCGTTCCTCCCTTCATTGTCCAGTTGGAAGAGAAGGGGGGGACGCGTGTAAAGAGCTCGGGTGGTTTGATTTCGAGCTCGAGCCATGTGGCATCGATGTCTGCTTGCCGGTCCACGACCGTACGGAGGTTTTGAAGGAAGACCTCCACTCCGCTGAAGGGAGCGCTCGCAAACAGGAATCTATATTTCACGTTCGGGACTTTCATGCGGATGATTGCTACAAATTCTGCTCGGGAGCAGGCGTCCGGGATGCCCTCCGGAACCGGGATAACAGACTTTGCAGGGCGGATGTCGCCTGGTCCCTGAGGAATTGATCTTCACCCGGTTCCAGCGGCTTTGTCAGCCACAGAACGCCGCAGTACACCAGCAGAGAGAATCCCGCGCAAATGAACCAGGGGATGAAATGAGGCAAGAGCAGGATTGATGCCGACATGGCCAGTCCTGCCACCAGACTCTTCCCGACAACCCCCCAGCGGAACGATAATCGGATCCAGCCGGGGAGAAGGCTCGCCGAGACCACCATGATGCACATTTCTGTGACACCCGTCGCAACGGCCGAACCGATTGCTCCGTTGTCGAAAGTCATCTGGCAATAGGGGATCATAAGCATGTTCAGTCCGATGTTGAACGGTATCGCAATGAATGCGATGATTGCCAGCGACCGCTGCCGGTCTGCGGCGACGAGAGCGGTGGCAAGGATCATATCCACGTAAAGAAAAAGGATCCCCGCACTGAGCACCTGCAGGAGGATGACCGATTCCCCATAGGCGTTCAGGCCGTAAAGAAGGCTGATGATGTCGGAGGCAAAAAAAATGGTCGCGATCGTGACGGGGATCGCGGCAACGATCACCACCTCCAGGCTCTTGAGGAGCATCCGCTGATGGATGTTCGGTGCGTCCTTCCAGTACCGCGCGAGAACCGGGTAGACCGCGATACTCAGGAGGTAGGGAATGTTGAGGGAATCGAACAGTCTGTATGCGGCCCCGTAGAACCCCACGATCTTTTCGGGCGTCATTTTCGAGAGCATGATGCTGTCGATCCTGTAGTACACGACCCCAAATACTGAGAGGAGGAAATAGGGAACACCATGTGTCACCTGATCACGCACCCCTCTCCACCGCACCCTGGGGAGTGAAGGAACGATGGTCCGTGCCTTGACGACAAGGACAAGGAGGTTGAGCAATATGCCCAGGACGCACACCGCGGCAACCATCCGGGCGCCGGCGCCGAGAAGAAGAAGCGGGATCGTCAGCACGCCGATCGAGACCCGTTCGGCGATGGCTCCGAGCGACGTGTACGAGAGCCGTTGGTGCCCCTGATAACACGCATACAGGGTGTTGGTACCGGCAAGGAGGAGGAGCGAAACAGAGAGAATGAGGATGAGGAGCTTTTGCTCCCCCTGGTACCCCAGGATTTCGCAGAGAACGACGATTGCCGCAACCGAAAGCATCGCAAAGGTGAACCTGGCAGCGATGGAATCAACAAGCACCTGACCGGTCGACTCAGGCGCACGGACCACCTCCTTTGAAATGTAATAGTTTGAACCAAAGCTGACGAACATGGCAAAGATGCCGGTGATCGCCGTCGCAAGATAGAACCGTCCGTATTCCTCCGGTCCGAGATATCGGGGAATAAAAAGTAGAAGCAGGAAACCCGATGTCATCGTTATGACCTGCTGCACCAGGAGGACGCCGGTGTTCTTTGCCACTCCTTTTGCGACGTCGCGTAACATCAGATTCTTCTTCGCTGTGTGGATGCCATGTGATTCCGCGCCGGCCGGTCAGTGTGTCTCATGAATCAGGCTCAGGGGGGCGGCGTTGGCCTCCGTTTTCGCGGCGTTCTGTAAGTGCGAGACGTCGGGTGCCAGGATTCTCCCCCGCTGGGCAAGCATTTCCAGGATCACCTGTTGCACGTCCGTGATCCAGCCGTCAAGCGCGTGAAAGCGTTCGATATGCTGCCTGGCGCGGATCCCCATCTCTGCGGCGATGTCCGGATGTGACCAGAGAAATCGTATCGCGTCCCGGAGGGCTCCCACATCGCCGGGTGGAACGAACAAACCGGTTGTTCCCTCCTGAATGACGTCTCTCTGTCCGTTCACGCGGGAACAGATCACGGCCTTCCCCATGGCCATGGCCTCGAGGATGCTCGTTGTTCCGTTGTCCGTGTCCGTCTCCCGGAGCGGTATCACGACGAACCTGGATCTGTCATAGAGCTTCCTCAGATCGGTGAAGTCCATGGGACCCACAGTGACGTTCCGGGGGAGGGAAGCGTTATTCTCGAGAGACTTCATCCATGTATCGGCCTTTCCCACGCTCAGTTGTCCGCCGGCCGCGATATGGCACGGGATATCCAGAGGGCGGAGCGCTTCGACGAGCGACTCGTAGTCGCGCATTTCCCGTCCCACCGAGCATATGACGTCCTGCGGACCGCCGAGCGGGCGCCAGAACTTCTGATCGACAGGCCACCGGAGGAGCGATATCTTCGATGAGGGGATGTGCAGTGTCCCGGTCGCGAATTCCGCCTGCGCGGAACTCATCAAAATGATCCTGTCGATGGCTGGATGGACCATCTTGAGCAGGTGAGCCTTCTTTGGCTTGGAGATCCAGGAGAAGATCGATACGTGCGGCGTGCGTGAGCCTGTGAGGCGAAACAGGCCTGCCAGCGGGAGTCCCAGGTGTTCTCCCCAGCTCACAATGACGTCGTACTTTTTTCGGACCGCGAATGCTTCGAGGACCTGTGCAATGCCGATTCCGGTCAGTTTGTACGCCGCCGACCTCCATCGTGGCGCCGACTGCAGATACCGTTCGTCGAGTATGCATGCATTGAGGCTCTCGATCAGCGGAACCATTCGCGGGAACCTGTCTGCGGCCTCCCTCTGTTCCAACCCGGCCCTGTCGGGCCATCCAAGACCGGCAGACAGGAGCAGGAGTGTCTTTATCTGGCTGGCATGTCCCGGCTGTTTCCTGTCGGAGAGGAACTGGCGCGTCTTTGCGTGAATGGAACGGACTGCGGGATACGGACCGAGCACTTTGAGCCCGAATTCCGGCATCCCCGTGGAGCGGTTCACCTCAATCCGGCGTATTTCAAACGGGTCAGAGGAGAAATTCATCGGCCCCGACCAGGCGCTGCAGGCTTGCCTGAACCCGGCGGCTGCCACCATATCTTTGAGTGTCTGATTGAGGAGGCCGTAGGGATAGGCGAATGTCAGCACCGGGGCATTGAGCGTGATTTCCAGCAGCATCCGCGATCTCGAGATTTCGTGCCATGCGCTCTCCTTCGGGAGCGCGGTAAGCCGTGTATGCGTGAGCGAATGGGATCCTATCTCGAATCCCATCTGGTGAAGTTCCAAAATGTTCTGATCATTCATCAGCTCGACCTGCGGCAAATTCAGCCCTGCATCCCACCGGTTCGTTTTCACTCCGCGATCGCCCAGAACGAAGAGAACCGCGCACATGCCGAATTCCTGGAGGATGGGGACCGCGACATCGTATGTGTTTTTGTAACCGTCATCAAATGTCAGTATGATGGGCTTCCGGGGGGAAATCAGTTCCCCCTCAAGAATCAGCCTGTAGTCGTTGAATGTGATGGGGGTGAATCCCCATCGATCCAGGAGCCCGAGCTGATCCCGGAACTGCCGCTCGGGAACGAATTTGATCTCCTTGGCTCCCTTGGTGTTTCCCGGGAGTATCCTGTGATACAGGAGCACCCGGATGTTGCGGCCGACTTCCGGCTGCCTGCGTTCCCGGGAGCGGGGAGGTGAGGGGTTCATTGTACCAGAGTCCTCACGCATTCGTCGCACCCCTCGTGGTTGCACTCTTGCACGCCGGGCTCCGGGGGTGCCGGCTGTCCATGATCCGGTCGTACGCCTCTCCGAGTTTGTAGCCGACATCCGACCACTCATACAGTGCACGGACGAGTTCCCGGCCGTTCTTCACAAGTTTCCGGTAAAGATCCTGATTCCGCATCAATTCGACGACCGATGCGGCAAACAGTTCCGGATCGTCGGCGATAAGGGCGGTCTCGCGGTCCACAACTTGAATTCCCTCGCAGCCGACGGACGTCGTGACCACGGGCTTTTCCATTGCCATCGCCTCCAGCACCTTGAGCCGGGTTCCCCCCCCCATGCGCAGCGGCACGATGCAAATGGCCGCTTTGCGCACATGGGGCCGCACGTCCTCCACATAGCCGGTAACCTCGACGTTCTCCGTGGCAATAGCCATGAGTTGCTTCGGCGGCCCGCCTCCCACAATGTAGACCCGCGTGTCGGGTATCTCCTTCTGTATCAGCGGGAACACCTCTCTCAGGAAGTACATCATGCCGTCGGCATTCGGGAAGTAATTCATCGCGCCGGTAAAGACGAGTGAATGAGGCTCCGTGGGGCCTGCCTGCGGCCGGAAATAAGAAGTATCGACGCCGTTGGGGACGACGAATTTCGGGATAAGCGGGAAATCCGCGTCGATCAGTGACTTGTCCCTGGCGGAGGTTACGAGGATCGCGTCCTGGGCGCCGAAAACATCGGTTTCCTCCCGATGGAGTTTTCTGTATTCACGGTTGTAGAAAGCGCGGCGGAGGGGGGAGGCGGAGGCGCGCGCCATGCGGCGGACATTGTCGTACTCCACGTTCTGCAGATCGATGATATGCGGCACGCCGGGGCAGTCGATCCGGTACAAACCGGTATGATGGGTTTCGAATTGGACCAGATCGAAATTCGTGGCGGAGACCGCCCTGTCGATCGTCTGCTGCATTGCATCCGAATAGAACGCATGCGTGGTGGCGCTCCTGTCCTGCACGAGGGAGTGTATCTGCGCGAGGCGCTTGTGCAGGCCGGTGAGCCTCAGGGGTTTCTCGACCGTGTGGACCCCTTTCAGCCGGCCTCCGAAGGCTTTCCGGACAAGCTCCCCCTCATGGGGAGTGCCGTACATCACGACGGTGACGTCATGCAGGCGCAGCATCTCTCTGAGGAGGTGGAAAATCCTGAGCGCTCCACCGAAGTGAGGAGGGCAGGGAGAATAGGGAAGCAGGTTAAGGATGTGCACGTTTATACGTTCAGGTCAATGGGACGATGGCGCGTTGTGTTGATCGAGAATACCGGGATTATCCCTCGTGATGTTCTGGATGCTTGCGATCAGCCCCAGCAGCGTGCCGAAGTAGATCGTGTTTCGGTACCAGACAAACTGGAGGTCGTAGAATGCTGCCGTCACGAGTATGATGACCGAAACCACGCTCAGGGCGCAGACGGTCTTGAGATAGGGGTCCCGCAGGCGCGTGAACAATGAGGCACCCCGGAACGCCAGGCCGTTCATGAATATCCAGAAGAGGAAAAAGCCCGATGCGCCCCCCTTCACCATCAGCCAGAGGACGCTGTTATGGGCCTCATAGTCACGAAGTGCAAAGTCCAGGGGGACAAGGTACAGGGGTTGTTCATATTTCGTCCCGAAGCCGATGCCGATTGCACTGGCGTGCCGGATCGTCATCAAGAGGTCATAGTTCTCGATCTTCCTGTACAGGTTCGAAAGGTAGTCCCTGTCCCTGACGACTTCCGCATTTCCCCCCTCATTGAAATCAAATCCCGATTTGACCTGCTGGAGCGGACCGGCAATCCCCCCCTGGCTGTTCCAGAACACGACGGCGTAGACCGTGAGGAGAATGAGTCCTGGCACGATGAACCTGGCGGCCCGGACGAGCTCCCTTCGGGGCATCAGGATGAGGTACCCGACACACGACATGAACACTGATGCATACGCTGTCCTTCGCTTGCCGAGGTAAAATCCAAGAAGAAGAGGCAGGAGGAGAACAAGGAGGACTGCCCGCTGCCGCCGGTGTCCTCCGTAGACCATGAGTCCCAGCAGAAGATAAAAGAGGGTCAACATGATGATCGGATCCTCATGTGCCTCCAGTGTCTGGAAAGTGCCCATCGACCAGCCGTTCCCGGCAAAGAGGGCGATCCCTTCGAAGGCCTTGAATGTCATACAGGCGATCGCGACCCAGAAAAAGGCCGCGATCTGCTCCTTCGTCCTGATCACCTGCGGGACAAATACATAGATGACCCCCAGGTACATCAGGGCGCGTGCCTCCCACAGCGCCGGGAGAAAATCTCCTCCCCGTGACATCCCGTTCACAAACGCCGACACCAGCCAGATGAACCAGAGGCAGGCGGGAATCCAGAGCGCGACCGGTCGCGCGTGGTAGTCCTTTCTGATGCAAATGAGGGCGAGCCAGACGCTGATGATGAAGAGGAACTGCATCTCGAACGGGTTCACGANNGAGAGGAGCGACCCGTTGCTCGCGACGATCACGAGGGCGAGCATCACACAGCATGCGGTGACCAGGAGAAACAACCGCAGGTCATCGGGGTAGCGGTGTGATCGTACCTCGCCCCGCGGGTATCGCAGGGCTTCGTTGATGGCATCTCGTGGCATACGCTACTGGAGTATGGGCATCTTCGCGCTATAGGTGACGTACAGTATTACGGCAACCTGGAGAGCCGCCGCACCCATGAGGAACAGGACACTGCCGACACTCAGACGCCGTGAGTGTTTCCCTGCGTAGATCACAACGGCATACACCGCGACAAGGCCCCCCAATGCGACGGTCATGAGGGTACCGCCGCTCTATTCAGCACGAATCCGAGGATCCGGTCCTTTCCAAGTCTCTGGGAGATGCGCGAGATGTCCGTTTTGGTGGTTGTCCGGGAATCGACGACGAAGAGCATTCCGTCCATCTGACGGGTGAGGTTCACGGGAAGAATCGGATCCGAGATCGCCGGCATGTCGAATATGATGATATCGAATCTCTGTTTGAGCGAGCTCATGACATGGCGGAAGCTGGGGAATGAAGTCACGTCTGCGACATCCTCTTTGCCGTGCCACTTTCCGTTCCTTTTCCCGTTCGTCCCCGCTTCCGTGCGGTGCGGGTACCTGATGCCGGAGAAGGTGGAATTTGTATTGCCGAGTGTCATGACGTACAGGTGCCGGACGGTCGTGCGTGCGACGTGCACCATCGGCGCGGTCAGCGCTTCCGCGAGGCCCGGGCGGATCCCGATCGTGAAGACCGAGTGGAGTTTCGGACGGCGCATGTTCAGATCCACAAGAACCGTCTCCCGCTCATCGCCCAGGGCCATGGAGATGGCAAGATTGGCGGCCACCACGGTCTTACCGTCACCGGCCCTGGCGCTGGTGACGCCGACAACCAGGTGTGGATTTGCCGGGTTCCGCGAAAGGAGCGAGGAATGAAAGCTGTTGTACAGCTCCGGGGAAACGACCCTGGAGTCCATGGAGAAACTTTC
>PMJR01000049.1 GCA_003158475.1 Ignavibacteriota bacterium
ACCTGGCGGGCGCCGGTTGAAAGCGAACGCTTGGGCGGCAGCTCCAAAATTGAATGAAGGGAATATCCAGCTAAAGGCTAGAAGCCAGGAGCTAGAAGCTGGTTGCGAAGGAATAATACATGGCACCTCCGAAGAAGATTACGGGATACGTGAAACTACAGATTGAGGCCGCGAAGGCCACGCCGGCGCCGCCTGTTGGCCCGGCGCTGGGCCAGGCGCAGGTCAATATCATGGAGTTCTGCAAGCAGTTCAATGCCCGCACGGCGGCCCAGGCGGGGCTCATCATACCGGTCGTCATTACGGTCTTTTCGGACAAGTCGTTCACGTTTGTGACAAAGACGCCTCCGGCGGCGATACTGCTCGCCAGGGCGGCGAAGGTGGAGAAGGGTTCGGCCGAGCCGAACCGGAACAAAGTCGCGAATGTCACGAAGAAGCAGGTCCGCGAGATCGCCGAGATGAAAATGCCCGATCTGAACGCCAATTCTGTCGAGGCCGCGATGTCGATGGTCGCGGGGACCGCGCGGAGCATGGGGATAACAGTCGAAGAATAGAGACAACGTCACATGTGGGAGAGACGCCGGAGGCGCCTCGTCTGCACCACTATTATAGAGAGGCGGGTCATGAAACAGAGCAAACGATACAAATCTGCTTCGACGAAAATCGAGATAAAGAAGCTCTACACGATCGACGAAGCGGTCGCCCGCGTGAAGGATACCGCGACGGCGAAGTTCAACGAATCGGTCGATATCGCGGTCAGGCTCGGCGTCGACCCCAAAAAGGCCGATCAGGCGATACGGGGGACGGTCGCGCTCCCGCACGGCATCGGCAAGGAAGTGCGCGTCCTTGTGCTGGCGCGCCCTCCGCGTGATGAGGAGGCGAGGGGCGCGGGGGCGGAGCACGCGGGACTGGCGGAATACATACAGAAGATACAGGCGGGCTGGGCGGACATTGACGTGATCATCGCAACCCCCGACGTCATGGGGGAGGTCGGCAAGCTGGGGAAAGTACTCGGACCCCGGGGCCTCATGCCGAACCCGAAGAGCGGCACGGTGACAAACGATGTCGCAAAGGCGGTCAAAGAAGTCAAGGCCGGCAAGATTGAATTCCGCGTCGACAAGTCCGGCATACTGCACGCCAGCGTCGGCAAGGCGAAGTTCGAGCCGAACCAGCTTGTGGATAACATACGCGCGTTTCTCAACACGGTGGCCCGCCTGAGGCCGTCGACTGCAAAAGGGACGTACATCAAGAGCATCAGCATCTCCAGCACGATGGGGCCGGGGGTGGCGGTCGACCGCAACCAGGTCGCGGCGCACTGAAAGATATTACGCACTCACATCACACAACAAGCGCGTCCATTGCCCGGCGTCCGTCGTCTCTTTTCATATTCAGGGGGCGGCGGGGGACCGGGGCTTCTCACTTGACGCGCTGCACAACCTGCGGAGGTAGGGAAAACGAATGAAACGGGAAGAAAAAGAACAGATCGTCGCCGAGGTGTCGGAGACCGTCCGGAAGGCGCATGGTATGTTCTTCACCGACTTTACGGGCCTCACCGTGGAACAGGCGACGGAACTCCGGCGCGAGTTCCACAAGGCGGGGGTCGATTACAGGGTCGTGAAGAACACGCTGATACAGACGGCGCTCAAGCAGGTCACCGGATACGACGGCGTGTACGACAGGCTGGCCGGACCCACGGGCGTGGCATTCGCCTACGAGGATCCCGTTGTTCCTGCCCGGATCATCCAGAAATTCGCGGAGAAACACAAGAGGCTTTCCCTGAAGGTCTGCGTGCTCGAACGGCAGGTCTTCGAGGGGTCCAGGCTCGCGGAGCTCGCAAAACTTCCGTCGCGCAAAGAGGTCATGGCCGCGATCCTCGGAAGCGTCCAGGCTCCCCTGGCCGGCGTCCCCACGGTCTTGAATGCGTTGATGCGCGACATCGTCAGCATTGTCGACGAGATCTCTCAAAAGAAGGCCGCGTAGAACCGAAATCAAGAATACTGATAAACCATAGGAGAAAACACCATGTCCGCTGTTGCCGAAATCGTTGAAAAAATTGAAAAGCTGACTCTTCTCGAGGCGGTCGAACTGAAGAAGGCGCTGGAGGACAAGTTCGGCGTCACCGCCGCCGCGCCGATGATGATGGCAGGGGCGCTCCCCGCTGCGGGCGCCGCCCCCGTGGTGGAAGAGAAGACGGAGTTCACTGTCGTTCTGAAGGAAGCCGGCGCGCAGAAGATCAACGTGATCAAGGTCGTCCGTGCGGCGACCGGACTCGGGCTCAAGGAAGCGAAGGACCTCGTTGACGGCGCACCGAAGCCCATCAAGGAAAGCGTGTCCAAGGAGGACGCGGAGAAATTGAAGAAAGAGCTCGAAGAAGCCGGCGCGAAGGTGGAGCTGAAATAGGTTCTCCCCCTGTTACCCCGCGGCATGGTCTGCCGCGGGGCGGTCTTTTTCGTCGCACTTTCTGCAGCTGCCCATGTCCCTCGCCCCACATGCTGATGCAGGCCGATACGAGAGGATCTCCCCGGGGTCCCGGGTATCGGCTTGCTGTTTTCTGTTTTCGGAGGGACGGGTTGTCCGGTTGTTCATCACTTATTGAGGAGTGGCTCGATTGAAGAACCAATCCAGCAAGCGGATCTCGTTCGGCAAGATCCCGGAGATCATCGACGCACCCGATTTGCTCAACATCCAGCTCGAGTCGTGGGAGAGCTTCCTGCAGGCAGACACCGCCGCGGCACGCAGGCGGAACAAGGGCCTGCAGTCGGTGTTCAAAATGAATTTCCCGATCACCGACGCGAGGGAAAACTTCCTCCTGGAATTCGTCGAATACTACGTCGAGAAACCGAAGTACTCGGTCCCCGAATGTGAGGAGCGCGGGCTCACGTATGCGGTCCCCATCAAGGCGAAGCTGCGCCTGTCCCAGAAGGCGGAGGATGGGAAATCGTACGTGAACACGATCGAACAGGACGTCTACCTGGGCAACCTGCCCACGATGACGCATCGCGGGACGTTCATCATCAACGGAGCGGAACGCGTCGTGGTCAGCCAGCTGCACCGGTCTCCGGGCGTGTTCTTCAGCGAATCGACCCACCCGAACGGGACCCCCATCTATTCGGCCCGGATCATCCCGTTCCGCGGATCGTGGGTGGAGTTCACGACCGATATCAATAATGTGATGTATGCGTACATCGACAGGAAAAAGAAGTTTCCGGTGACGACGCTGCTGCGCGCGCTGGGCTACTCTTCCGACGACGAGATCCTCCAGCTCTTTAACCTCGTGGAAGAAGTCGATGTCAACAAGGTCGACCTCAAGGACTTCGAGGGGCGGGTCATCTGCAGTGACGTGGTGGACAAGAAGACGGGTGAGATTTTTATCGCCAAGGACTCCACGCTGACCGAAGAACACATCAAGCGGATGAAGAAATCGAACATCAAAAAGCTCCGCCTGCTCGTGCAACAGGGGAACGAGGAATCGGTCATCGCCAAGACGATCTCCAAGGACATCGTCCGCTCCGAGGAGGACGCTCTGGGGGCCATCTACAAGCAGCTCCGCTCGGGAGACGCGCCGGACCTGGAGACGGCCAAGACGCTCATCGACCGACTGTTCTTCAACGAGAAGCGGTATGATCTCGGGGACGTGGGTCGCTACCGCATCAACGGGAAGCTCGGCCTCGACATCCCCGTGACGACGACGACGCTGACCAAGCAGGACATCGTCGCGATAATCAACTACCTGATCGAGCTTCAACAGAAGAAGCGCTCGGTGGACGACATCGATCACCTCGGGAACAGGCGGGTGCGGACGGTCGGAGAGCAGATCGCGCAGCAGTTCAACATCGGACTTGCGCGCATGGCGCGCACGATCCGCGAGCGGATGAACATCCGTGACAACGAGAATCTGACCCCGCAGGACCTTGTCAATGCACGGACCATCTCGAGCGTGATCAACGCGTTTTTCGGGACCAACCCGCTCTCGCAGTTCATGGACCAGACAAACCCTCTCGCCGAGCTGACGAACAAGCGCCGGATGTCGGCGCTGGGCCCGGGGGGCCTGACGCGGGAACGCGCCGGGTTCGAGGTCCGCGACGTCCACTATACGCATTACGGCCGCCTCTGCCCGATCGAGACCCCGGAAGGGCCGAACATCGGTCTGATCTCGTCCCTTTGCATACATGCCCGGGTCAACGAATTCGGGTTCATCGAGACCCCGTACCGCAAGGTGAAGAACGGGAAGGTGCAGGACGAGATCGAGTTCCTCACCGCCGAACAGGAGGACGTCCACACCATCGCGCAGGCGAACGCCCCGGTCGACTCGAGGGGGAGCTTCGAAAGCGACCGGGTGAAGGCCCGCTTCCAGGGGGATTTCCCCGTCTGCAAGCCCGAGGAGGTCCAGTACATGGACGTCGCGCCGAACCAGATCGTCAGCGCGGCCGCCGGGTTGATCCCGTTTCTGGAACACGACGACGCCAACCGTGCGCTGATGGGTTCCAACATGCAGCGGCAGTCGGTCCCGCTCCTCCGCCCGGAGGCGCCTCTTGTCGGCACAGGCCTCGAGGAGAAGATCGCCCGGGATGCCCGCGCCCTCATCGTCGCGGAGCGGAACGGGACGGTGGAACACGTCGACGCAACGCACATCGTCGTGATTTACGACATCGATGAAAACAGCACCGAGGCCCTGATCTCGTTCGAGGACAAGCGCCACGTCGAATACCGGCTGACGAAGTTCTTCCGCACGAACCAGGATACGTGCATCAACCAGAAGGCGATCGTCAAGCCGGGCGACAAGGTGAAGAAGGGGGACGTGCTTGCCGACGGCTCTGCGACCGACGGCGGTGAGCTCGCGCTCGGCCGGAACGTGCTCGTGGCATTCATGCCATGGAACGGTTTCAACTTCGAAGATGCGATCATCGTGAGCGAAAAGATCGTCTCGCAGGATATTTTCACGTCGATCCATATCGAAGAATTCGAGCTGCAGGTGCGCGACACCAAGCGCGGAGAGGAAGAGCTGACCAAGGAGATCCCGAACGTCAGCGAGGAGGCCACCAAGGATCTGGACGAGAACGGAATCATCCGCGTCGGCGCCGAGGTGGTGGAGGGGGACATCCTCATCGGCAAGATCACGCCGAAGGGGGAATCGGATCCGACGCCCGAAGAGAAGCTCCTGAAGGCGATTTTCGGCGAGAAGGCGGGGGACGTCAAGGATGCGTCCCTCAAGGCGCCTCCCGGCATGAAGGGGGTGGTGATCGCCACCAAGCTCTTCAGCCGCAAGAAGAAGGACGCAGAATCAAAGAAGGAAGACAAACGCAGGAGCGACGCGCTCGACAGGCAACGGAGGAAGATCGTCGTCGACCTGCGGGAACGGCTCGCAAGGAAACTCGGCGTCCTGCTGGAGGACGAGAAGTCCATCGGCGTGCGGGACAAGGACGGGAACATGGCCTTCCGCGCCGGCACCCAGTTCCGCGCCGACACGTTCGACGCCTACGAGGACCTCGAGAAACTCGACTTCGCCGCCGAATGGGTGGACGACAAACGGAAGAACGGCCTGATCAACAAGATCTTCACGAACTACTTCGACAAACTGACCGGCATCGAGGAGGAATTTCGCCACGAGAAGAACAAGATCCAGCTCGGCGACGAACTTCCCCCCGGCGTGGTGCAGCTTGCGAAGGTGTACGTGGCAAAGAAACGGAAGCTGTCCGTCGGCGACAAGATGGCGGGCCGTCACGGGAACAAGGGGGTCGTCTCCCGCATCGTCCCCGTGGGGGACATGCCGTTTCTCCCGGACGGGACGCCGGTCGATATCGTCCTGAACCCGCTCGGCGTTCCCTCCCGCATGAACCTGGGGCAGCTCTACGAGACTGCCCTCGGGTGGGCGGCAGGGGCGCTCGGCGTCAAGTTCGCATCGCCGATATTTGACGGGGCGACATGGGAGGATGTCCAGGGAGAGCTCCACAAAGCCGGACTGAACGAAAGCTCGCGGTCCGTCCTAATCGACGGGCGGACAGGCGTGAAATTCGACCAGGAGGTCACGGTCGGGATCATCTACATGCTGAAGCTCTCGCANNGACAAGATCCACGCCCGTTCGATCGGACCCTACTCCCTGATCACACAACAGCCGCTGGGAGGGAAGGCGCAATTCGGTGGCCAGCGTTTCGGCGAGATGGAAGTGTGGGCGCTCGAAGGATACGGCGCGGCACACGTCCTGCAGGAGATCCTGACGGTCAAAAGCGACGACGTCTCCGGCCGCGCAAAGGTCTACGAGGCGATCGTCAAGGGGGAGAACCTGCCGGAATCGAACGTTCCGGAATCGTTCAACGTGCTGATACGCGAGCTCATGGGCCTGGGGCTCGATGTGAAGCTCGACTAACACGGTGGCGCCGCAGGCGCCACCGGTCCGGCACACCAATAGGTTTGGAGGAATCCCATGGCGTTGTTCCATCACGACAAAGAAGCCAAGAAAAACTTTACGCGGATAACGATAAGTCTCGCGTCGTCCGACATGATCCTGCAGCGTTCGCACGGTGAGGTGACAAAGCCCGAAACGATCAACTACCGGTCGTTCCGTCCCGAGAAGGACGGGCTCTTCTGCGAGAAGATCTTCGGTCCGGTGCGTGACTGGGAATGCCACTGCGGGAAATACAAGCGCATTCGCTACCGCGGCATCATCTGCGACAGGTGCGGCGTGGAGGTCACGCAGAAGAGCGTCCGCCGCGAACGGATGGGGCACATCGCGCTGGCCGTTCCGGTGGTCCACATCTGGTACTTCCGGTCCCTCCCGTCCAAGATCGGGTACATCCTCGGGATGACCTCGAAGGACCTCGAGAAGATCATCTATTACGAATCCTATGTCGTGGTCAATCCCGGAACGACGGGACTCCAGAAGAAGGATCTGATCTCGGAGGAACAGTTCTTTGAGATCCTCTCCACGCTCCCCGACAACCATGATGATCTCGAGCCGAACGACAAGAGGCGGTTCGTCGCCCAGATCGGGGGTGACGCGATCAAGAGCCTCCTGAAGCAGGTCGACGTCGGAGCGCTCGCGGCGGAGCTCCGTGCGCAGATCCTGGAGGAGACTTCGGTCCAGAAGAAGCAGGACGCTCTCAAGCGCCTCAGGGTCGTTGAGGCGTTCCGGGAAGCGGAGGGGGGTCCGCTCAACAGGCCGGAATGGATGGTTCTCGACATCATCCCGGTGATTCCGCCGGAGCTCCGTCCGCTCGTCCCGCTGGAGGGCGGGCGGTTCGCAACGTCGGACCTCAACGACCTGTACCGGCGCGTGATCATCCGGAACAACCGCCTGAAACGCCTGATCGACATCAAGGCCCCCGACGTCATCCTCCGCAACGAGAAGAGGATGCTGCAGGAGGCGGTCGATTCGCTCTTCGACAACTCCCGCAGGGTCAATGCCGTGCGGAGCGACAACAACCGCGCCCTGAAATCGCTCTCCGACATGCTGAAAGGGAAGCAGGGACGGTTCCGGCAGAACCTTCTCGGAAAGCGCGTTGATTATTCGGGCCGTTCGGTGATCGTCGTGGGACCCGAGTTGCGCCTGCACGAGTGCGGGCTCCCCAAGGATATGGCGGTCGAGCTCTTCAAGCCGTTCATCATCCGCAAGCTCATCGAGCGCGGGATCGTCAAGACGGTGAAGAGCGCAAAGAAGATGGTGGACAAGAAGGGCCCCGAGGTGTGGGAGATCCTCGAGAACATCATCGACGGCCACCCCGTGCTCCTGAACCGCGCGCCGACGCTCCACCGGCTCGGCATCCAGGCGTTCCAGCCGGTCCTCGTCGAAGGGAAGGCCATACGGATACATCCGATGGTCTGCACGGCGTTCAACGCGGACTTCGACGGCGATCAGATGGCCGTGCACGTGCCGCTCTCGTTCGACGCACAGCTCGAGGCCCGCATTCTCATGCTTTCGAGCCACAACATACTCTCCCCGGCCAGCGGGGCGCCGATCGTGACGCCCACGCAGGATCAGGTCCTCGGGTGCTACTACCTGACAAAGTCGAAGAGCGGCGACTTGGGGGAGGGGCTCATTTTCTCGTCCCCCGCCGAGGTGATCATCGCATACAATTACGGCAAGGTCGGCCTCCACGCGCGCATCAAGGTGCGGATCGAGGGAAACATCGTGGAGACCACCACGGGAAGAGTGATATTCAACCAGATCGTGCCGAAGGAGATCGGGTTCTTCAACGAGCTCCTGAACAAGAAGCGCCTGGTCCAGATCATCGCGTCGGCGTTCCGGAGGGTCGGGAACCTGAAGACCGCGGAATTCCTCGACAAGCTGAAAGACATCGGGTTCCGGTACGCCACCGCGGGAGGGCTTTCGGTGAGCATCGACGATGTCATCATCCCGAAGGAAAAAGAAGAGATCATCGGCCGCGCCCAGAAGAGCGTGGACGAAGTGGAGAGCCAGTACACCCGCGGCTTCATCACGAAGGGGGAGCGCTACAACAAGGTCATCGACATCTGGACCAGCGTCACCAACCGTGTTGCGGAGAAGCTCTTTGAATCTCTCCAGCACTCCCGCGACGGGTTCAACTCGCTCTACATGATGGTCGATTCGGGTGCCCGCGGTTCGAAGGAGCAGGTCCGCCAGCTCGCCGGAATGCGCGGGCTCATGGCGAAGCCGCAGAAGAGCCTCTCGGGAGCGACGGGAGAACTGATAGAGAACCCCATCATCGCGAACTTCCGTGAAGGGCTCTCGATCCTCGAGTACTTCATCTCGACGCACGGGGCCAGGAAAGGGCTTGCGGACACCGCCCTCAAGACTGCGGACGCCGGCTACCTGACCCGACGCCTTGTGGATGTCGCGCAGGACGCGATCATCACCAACGTCGACTGCGGCACGATCCGCGGGGTCGTGACGGGTGCTCTCAAGGAAGGGGAGGATGTGAAAGAGCCGCTGGCCGAGCGCATCGTGGGACGGGTTTCTGTCCACGACGTGGCGGACCCGCTCTCGGGAGAGGTGATCGTCCGCGCCGGCGAGCTCATCGACGAGGAGAGGGCTGACCGCATCGCCGAAACCTCGATCGAAGCCGTGGAGATCCGGTCGGTCCTCATGTGCGAAGCAAAGCGGGGCATCTGCGCGCTCTGCTACGGGCGGAATCTGACGACCGCCAGGCTCATCCAGCCCGGGGAGACTGTCGGCATTATCGCAGCACAGTCGATCGGCGAACCGGGGACGCAGCTGACGCTCCGCACCTTCCACACCGGGGGGACGGCAAGCCTCATTGCCTCCCAGTCGCAGGTCTCCTCGAAGTTCGACGGCAACCTGCAGTACGAGGGGGTGAAGTTCATCGAGGTGCCCGACGACGAAGGGTCCAGGATCATCGTCTCCGGGCGGAGCGGCGTTGTCAACGTGCTTGACCACGACAATCGCATGCTGACGAAGTACGACGTCCCGTACGGTGCGACAATGCTCCTGCGCGACGGCGACAAGGTGGCGAAGGGGCAGATCATCTACGAATGGGATCCGTACAACGCGGTGATCATCTCCGAGCACTCCGGAACCGTGAAATACCATCAGCTCAAAGAAAACGTGACATTCCGGGAGATCGACGACGAACAGACAGGGCACATCCAGAAGGTCGTCATCGATTCCCGCGACCGGACGCTCGCCCCGACGCTGGAAGTCCACAACAAGAAGGGGAAGGTCGGTGCGTATATCATCCCGACCCGCGCACACATCGTGGTCAACGACTCTCAGGAGATCATCGCCGGAACCGTGCTGGCGCGGATCCCGCGCGACATCGGCAAGACCCGCGACATCACGGGGGGACTGCCGCGCGTCACGGAGCTCTTCGAGGCGCGGAGTCCGAACGACCCCGCGGTGGTGTCGGAGATCGACGGCATTGTCAGCTTCGGCGCGCAGAAGAGGGGATCGCGGGAGGTGATCGTCACGAGCCACGACGGCAAGGATATCCGCAAATACCCGATCTCCCTCGGCAAGCACGTTCTCGTCCAGGCGAGCGACGTGGTCCGCGCGGGCGAACGCCTCTCGGACGGAGCGATCGACCCGCACGACGTGCTCCGCATCAAGGGAGTGGGGGCCGTGCAGGAGTACCTCGTGAACGAGATCCAGGAGGTCTACCGCATCCAGGGTGTGAAAATCAACGACAAGCATATCGAGATCATCGTCCGCCAGATGATGCAGAAACTGCGCATCGTGGACTCCGGGGACACGAAGTTCCTGGAGGGGGACTACGTGGACAAGCTGAAGTTCGAGGAGGAAAACGACGGTCTCCGCGACAAGGTCCTCATCGTCAGCAAGGGGGACTCGAAATTCAAGAACGGCCAGCTTGGCGTGAAGAAGAAGGTGCGTGAGACGAACGGCGACCTCCGGAAGAAGGCGAAGAAGGTGATCGAATACCGGGACGCGGAGCCGGCGACGTCGGAGCCGGTCCTGCTCGGCATCACTTCGGCCTCCCTTTCGACGGAGAGCTGGATTTCGGCCGCGTCGTTCCAGGAAACAACGAAGGTTCTCACCGACGCCGCGATCGAAGGGAAGCTGGACAACCTCCTCGGTCTCAAAGAAAACGTCATCATGGGTCACCTGATTCCGGCCGGGACAGGCCTGAAGCACTTCAGGGACCTGCGGGTGGAGGGGCCACCGCTCGTTGAAGAGAGTGCCCCGGAGCCGGAGCCGGAGGAGGAGCCCGTGGTGAAGAAGCCCAGGACGAGGGAAAAGCTCCTCACTCCGTAAGTGCCTCCGGATGTCTTGACAAAGTAACTCGTTTTTCGTACCTTAAAAAGCTCTATCGAAAATCATCCTACGAGTGCAGTAACGAGGAGTCCGCGTGCCAACGATTCAACAGCTCGTCAGAAACAGCCGGCGCAGCGTCACCTGGAAAAGCAAGGCGCCCGCCATGGGAGGCAGTCCCCAGAAGCGGGGTGTCTGCACGCGTGTCTACACGACCACGCCGAAGAAGCCGAACTCGGCGCTCCGCAAGGTCGCGCGCGTCAGGCTCACCAACGGCATGGAGGTGACGGCCTATATACCGGGCGAAGGGCACAACCTGCAGGAGCACTCGATCGTGATGATTCGCGGCGGGCGCGTGAAGGATCTCCCCGGCGTCCGCTACCATATTATCCGGGGTACGCTGGATACCGCCGGCGTGGCGGATCGGAAGCAGGGACGCTCCAAGTACGGCGCCAAGCGCGGGAAATAACGCTCCGCCGATTTTTGGCGGAACGGCAACCGACACTCCAGGAAAACGGACGACGACGTGAGAAAGAAGAAATCGACACCCAGGGTCACCATCCCCGATCCGCGTTACGGGGATGTGCTGGTTTCGGAGTTCATCAACAACATCATGAAACGCGGGAAGAAACACCTCGCGCGCCGCATACTCTATGACGCCTTTCATCTCATCGAGGAGCGGACGAAGAGCACGGGGCTCGACGTCTTCAAGAAGGCCGTCAGCAACACGCGCCCGATGCTCGAGGTGAAGGCCCGCCGCGTCGGGGGCGCAACGTACCAGGTGCCTACCGAAGTCCGCGGCGAGCGGAGTGTCGCGCTGGCGATCCGCTGGCTCATCGGCTACGCCGGCGACCGGAAGGACAAATCGATGTCGCAGAAACTCGCCGCAGAGTTCATTGCCGCCTCCAACGGCGAGGGGAACGCGGTAAAAAAGAAGGAAGACACGCACAAGATGGCCGAGGCGAATAAAGCGTTCGCCCATTTCAAGTGGTGAAAGGTGAGAGGGAGAGAAGCAGGACTTTATGCCGAGACAGTATTCGTTAGAACGGACACGGAACATCGGAATCAGCGCGCACATCGACGCGGGCAAAACCACGACGACGGAGCGCATCCTCTTTTACACGGGGGTGCTCCACCGCATGGGAGAAGTCCACGACGGCGCCGCGACGATGGACTGGATGGAGCAGGAGAAGGAGCGCGGGATAACGATCACCTCGGCCGCCACGACCTGCTTCTGGAACCACCACCAGATCAACATCATCGATACGCCCGGGCACGTGGATTTCACGGCGGAGGTGGAACGGTCGCTCCGCGTTCTGGACGGTGCCGTGGCCCTGTTCTGTTCCGTCGGCGGCGTCGAGCCGCAGTCCGAGACGGTCTGGCGGCAGATGGACAAGTACGGCGTCCCGCGGATGGCCTTTGTCAACAAGATGGACAGGGTGGGCGCGGATTTCCTCGGGGTGGTGGAAATGATAAAGGACCGGCTCAGCGCCAATGCGGTCCCGGTGCAGCTCCCGGTCGGCGAGGGGGATCTCTTCGCGGGGATCATCGATCTCGTCACGATGAAGGCCATAATGTACAAGGATTCCACGCTGGGGGTCGAGTGGGATGAGATCGAGATCCCGCAGGACATGAAGGCGAAGGCCCAGCTGTACCGCACGAAAATGCTCGAGGCGGTTTCCGACGAGGACGACTCGCTTCTGGAGAAGTACCTGGAAGGAAAGGACATTACGCCGAAGGAGATCATGGCGGTGCTCCGGAGCGCCTGCCTGAAGGCCAGCATCATCCCCGTGCTCTGCGGCTCGTCGTTCAAGAACAAAGGGGTGCAGATGCTCCTGGACGGGATCGTGGATTATCTCCCGTCCCCCCTCGATCTGAACGAGGGAACGATCACGGGGCACCACATGAACCTGACCGATCACGTCACGCGGAAGGTGGACGACAAGGGGCAGTTCGCCGCCCTGGCATTCAAGATAATGACCGACCCCTTCGTGGGGAGGCTGACGTATTTCCGGGTGTACTCGGGGACGCTCAAATCGGGGTCCTATGTGTACAACTCGGTGTCGGACAGGAAGGAACGGATAAGCCGCATCCTCCGCATGCACGCGAACACGCGGGAGGACGTCGAGGAGGCCTACGCCGGCGACATCGTCGCCGCCGTCGGACTCAAGAGCACACGCACGGGAGACACGCTCTGCGACGAAGACGACCCGATCATCCTCGAGAAGATGACGTTCCCCGATCCCGTCATCCACGTTGCAATCGAGCCGAAGACGAAGGCCGACCAGGAGAAAATGGGGGAGGCGCTGCAGAAGCTGACGGAGGAAGACCCCACCCTCCGTGTGGCGACGAACGAGGAAACAGGGCAGACGATCATCAGCGGCATGGGGGAGCTCCACCTGGAGATCATCATCGACCGGATGAAGCGGGAATTCCGGGTCGAGGCGAACATCGGCAAACCGCAGGTCGCCTACAAGGAAACGATCAGGAAAAAGGTCCACGCGGAAGGGAAGTTCGTCCGCCAGTCGGGCGGCCGCGGCCAGTACGGCCACGTATGGATCGAAGTCGAGCCGAACGAGAAGGGGAAGGGGTTCGAGTTCGAGAACGCGATTGTCGGCGGGGTCGTGCCGAAGGAGTACATCAAACCGGTGGAGCAGGGGATCGTCGAGGCGATGAAGAACGGGGTGCTTGCCGGGTACCCTGTGGAGGACGTGAAGGTCAAGCTCTACGACGGATCATTCCATGACGTGGATTCCTCGGAAATGGCGTTTAAGATTGCCGGCTCCATGGCATTCAAGGAGGCGGCGCGCAAGGCCAGCCCCGCGATTCTCGAGCCGATCATGGAGGTGGAGGTCGTCACGCCGGAAGAGTACATGGGAGACGTCATCGGCGACCTGAACTCGCGCCGCGGGAAGATCGAAGGGATGAACCCACGGAAGGACGCGCAGGTCATCAAGGCGGCGGTCCCCCTGTCGGAAATGTTCGGCTACTCCACCACGCTCCGCTCGATGACGCAGGGACGCGCCATCTACACGATGGAGCTGTCGCATTACGATGAAACACCCAGGAGCGTTTCTGACCAGATCATTGAAAAGCTCAAGGGCAAGGAAACAGTGACCGCTTAGGATCGGGGCCGTCGCCCACATCCCCTTCTATACCAGAGGAGAGACTGCAAATGGCAAAAGAGAAATTTAATCGGAACAAACCACACCTGAACGTTGGGACGATCGGCCACGTTGATCACGGCAAGACCACGCTGACCGCCGCAATCACGATGGTCCTGGCCAAGAAGGGGCTGTCCGCGATCCGTACGTTTGACAGCATCGACAACGCCCCCGAAGAGCGCGAACGCGGCATCACGATCGCGACGGCGCACGTNNAAGAACATGATCACGGGCGCGGCCCAGATGGACGGCGCGATCCTCGTTGTCGCGGCGACCGACGGACCGATGCCCCAGACGCGCGAGCACATCTTGCTTGCCCATCAGGTGGGCGTCCCCCGCATGATCGTGTTCATGAACAAGGTGGATGCGGTGGATGATCCGGAGCTCCTCGACCTCGTCGAGCTCGAGCTTCGCGACCTTCTGAAGAAATACGAATATCCGGGGGACGAAATCCCGATCATACGCGGGAGCGCGCTGAAGGCGATGGAAGCGGCGATCAAGCCCGACTCCAAGCCGGACGACCCTGCGTTCAAATGCATCATGGAACTCATGGACGCGGTGGATACCTACTTCCCGGTTCCCGCGCGTGACATCGACAAGCCGTTCCTGATGCCGGTCGAGGACGTCTTTTCGATCACGGGACGCGGCACGGTCGGCACCGGGCGTGTCGAGCGCGGCAGGGCGAAGGTCGGCGACGAGGTGGAGGTCATCGGGCTCGGCGCGCACATGAAGACCGTCGTGACGGGCGCCGAGATGTTCCGCAAGGAGCTGGACGAAGTCCGGGCGGGCGACAACGCGGGACTCCTCCTGCGCGGAGTTGAAAAGACGCAGCTGGAGCGCGGCCAGGTCATTGCCAAGCCCGGCTCGATCACCCCGCATAAAAAGTTCCTCGCGCAGGTGTACGTTCTGAAAAAAGAAGAGGGGGGGCGGCACACCCCGTTCTTCACCGGGTACAGGCCGCAGTTTTATTTCCGGACGACCGACGTGACCGGCGTCGCGACGCTCGCGGCGGGGACCGAAATGATCATGCCGGGCGACAACGTGGACGGCATGAACGTGGAACTGATAAGCACGATCGCCATGGAAGAGGGGCTTCGCTTCGCCATCCGTGAGGGAGGCCGCACGGTCGGTGCCGGGGTCGTGACGAAAATCGTCGAGTAACGCTGCATTCGTGGGGGGCGCGCCCCTCTTACAGGATGCGCGCTTCCCGTTGTTTCAGTGATTATATGGAGTACTGACAAACGTGGCCGGGCAAAAGATACGCATCAAGCTCAAATCGTACGATCACAACCTGATCGACAAGTCTGCGGAGAAGATCATCAAGACTGTGAAGTCAACAGGCGCTGTGGTCTCAGGCCCGATCCCGTTACCCACGAAGCGTACGGTGTATACTGTGCTTCGTTCTCCTCACGTTGACAAAAAGTCGAGGGAGCAGTTCGAGACGCGCGCGCACAAGCGGCTGATCGACATACTCAACTCGACCAACAAGACTGTCGACTCCCTGATGAAGCTCGATCTCCCCGCGGGCGTCGACGTCGAGATCAAAGTGTAACCCGCGATCATTTGAAAGACAGGAATAAGCGCGTTGTTCCGGCGGTGAGGGACTGCCGGGGCGGCACGGCAACGGGGACGGTGCCGGCGGCGGAGCTGTCGGCCCGCGGTGGTGTATTCTTACAATGGATGAACGCATGAACGGACTCCTGGGAAAAAAAATCGGCATGACCAGCATCTTCGACGACTCTGGTCAGGTGGTACCGTGCACGGTGATCGAGGCGGGTCCGTGCTACGTCACGCAGATCAAGACCAAGGAGCGCGACGGTTACGAGGCGGTCCAGCTCGGGTTCGACCCGATGCGTGAAAGGCTCCTCCGCAAGCCGCAAAAGGGCCACTTCGCAAAAGCCGGTGCGAAGCCCGTGAAGCTCGTCTGCGAATTCCGCGAAATCGGGATGGCCGAGGTCCAGCCGGGGCAGGAAATCAAGGTGGAGTCGGTGTTCACGAAAGGGGATGTGGTGTCCGTCATCGGCACATCCAAGGGACGGGGATTCCAGGGCGTCGTCAAACGCCACCACTTCGGCGGCGGATTCCGGACGCACGGCCAGAGCGACCGTGAGCGCGCACCGGGCTCGATCGGCTCCTCCTCGTACCCTTCGCGGGTGTTCAAAGGGATGCGCATGGCCGGCAGGATGGGGGGGGAACAGGTGACGGTCCACAACCTGAAGGTGGTGGGGATCATCCCGGATTCGAACCTCCTCCTCCTCAAGGGCTCGGTCCCCGGCGCGATCAACGGGTACCTCGAAATCCGGAAACGCAAGGCTCAATAATTCATAGAGAGTGCGGCGATGGAACTGGATGTCTACAAGAAAGACGGCACGAAGAGCGGCGAAAAGGTGAAGCTTTCCGCCGACATATTCGGGATCGAGCCGAACGAGGACGCCATGTACCGCGCGGTCCGGGTCTACCTGGACAACCAGCGGCAGGGGACGTCGAAAGTCAAGACGCGCGCAGAAGTGCGCGGCGGAGGGAAGAAGCCGTTCAAGCAGAAACATACGGGGCAGGCGCGCCAGGGCTCTTCGCGTTCCCCGGTCTTGGTGGGCGGAGGTTCGATATTCGGTCCGAAGCCCCGCGACTACTCGAACACGCTCCCGGCGGGGTTGCGGAAGCTCGCCCGGAAGTCCGCTCTCTCGCACAAGGCGAAGGAAGGACAGATCAGGATAGTGGAGGACTTCACGTTCCCCGGGCCGAAGACAAAGGAGATGGTCTCTGTGCTGAAGGCCCTTGAGCTCCATGCATCCAAGACGCTGATGCTGGTCCCCCGGGCGGACGCCAACGTTGTGAAATCGGGGAGGAACATACCGAAGCTGGGTATCCTGGAAGCGGATAAGGCCTCCACCTACGACTTCGTGAACAACCAGATCCTCCTGATCCAGAAGAGCGCTGTCGAGGTCCTTCAGAACACATTCAAGAACTGACGAGCATGACTGGCATACTGAAACGACCGATCGTCACCGAAAAGATGACCGCACTCCAGGAGAAGGGGCAGTATGCCTTCGAGGTGACGCTCTCTGCGAACAAGATCGAGATCGCGCGCGCGGTCGAGAAGAAATTCAACGTCACCGTCCTGGGCGTCCGCACGAGCCGGCACAAGGGAAAGTCCAAATCCCAGATGACACGCAAGGGGCGGTATGCGGGGCGCACGCCCGCATGGAAGAAGGCGATTGTGCGACTGAAGGATGGGGACAAGATCCAGTTCTTCCAGAACGTCTGACACGAGGAAAGAACCGTCATGGCAATACGCAAATTCAAGCCGGTGACCCCGGGAACGCGCTGGATGTCCGTGTCGGCGTTCGATGAGATCACCAAGACGCGCCCGGAGAAGGCGCTGATCGAGCCGCTGCACAAGTCGGGAGGGCGGAACAACACGGGACGGATTACGTCGCGTCATCGGGGGGGCGGGCACAAGCGCTTTTACCGCGTGATCGATTTCAAGCGGAACAAATTCGGTATGGATGCGAAGGTCACGGCGATCGAATATGACCCGAACCGGTCCTCGCGCATCGCGCTCCTCCAGTACGCCGACGGCGAGCGCAGGTACATCATCGCCCCCGAGGGGATAAAGACGGGGGAAATACTCCGTTCCGGGCCGGACGCCGAGATCAAGGTCGGGAACGCTCTCCCGCTTGCAGGGATACCCGCGGGCACGTTCGTGCACAACGTCGAGATGCGCCCGGGGAAGGGTGCCCAGATCGGCCGCAGTGCGGGGATGAGCATACAGTTGATGGCAAAAGAGGGAAAATTCGCGCAGCTCCGGCTCCCCTCGGGCGAGATCCGGAACGTCCCGGCTGACTGCCTGGCCACCATCGGCAGCGTCGGGAACGCCGACCATGAAAATATCAGTGTTGGCAAGGCCGGCCGCTCCCGCTGGCTCGGCATCCGCCCGCAGTCGCGGGGGGTTGTGATGAACCCTGTCGACCACCCCCACGGCGGCGGCGAAGGGAAATCCCCTCAGGGGAATCCTCATCCGGTCTCCCCCTGGGGCTGGCACACCAAGGGGAAGAAGACCCGCTGGAGGAAGAAACCTTCCAGCAAGTACATCGTGAAACGAAGGAAATAGGCACGCTATGACCCGTTCGCTGAAAAAAGGACCGTTCGTCAGCCAGCGACTGCTCGAACAGGTGGAAGCGCTCAACAAGTCGAACCAGAAGAAGGTCATCAAGACCTGGTCCCGTTCGTCGACAATCACACCCGACTTCGTCGGCCACACGTTCGCGGTGCACAACGGGAACAAATTCATCCCGGTGTACATCCACGAAGGGATGGTCGGGCACAAGCTGGGTGAATTCTCACCGACGCGGACGTTCCGTGTTCACCCGGGGATCAAGAAGGAAGAAACCACCACTCCCGCGGCATAGGCCCACCCAGAGAGGAAGCAATGGAAGCACAGGCGATCAACAGGTACATAAGCACCTCTCCCCGGAAGATGCGGTTGGTCATCGACCTCATCCGGGGGAAGTCGGTGCCCGAGGCGCTCCACATACTCCATTTCTCGCCGAAGCATGCCTCGAAAGTTGCAGAAAAAGTCCTCCGCTCGGCGGTCTCGAACCTGCAGAACAAGGATGAGGGGGGGCGCCTGGAGCCGGAGCAAATCGTGGTGAAGAGCGCCTCCGTGGACGGTGGGATGACAATGAAGCGGATCAGCCCCGCCCCGATGGGGCGTGCCTTCCGCATCCGGAAGCGCTCGAACCACGTCACAATCGTCGTGGCGGCGCCGGATAAGCCGGACAAGAAAGACGTGAAGCAGGCGAAGAAGGCCAAAAAGCCTGCAAAGGAATCGAAGGTAGGATCGAAGGCAGGATCGAAGGCAGGAAAGAGCGGCGCGAAACAGAAAACCCCCGCTGACACCAAGTAGGACGTTCACACTGGAGGATATTTGGGACAAAAAGTAAATCCGATCGGCCTGCGCCTGGGCATCATTCGTTCGTGGGATTCGAACTGGTATGACGAGAAATCGTTCGCGAGCAAGCTCGCCGAAGATACGACGATCCGGAATTACGTCCGGAACCGGTTGAAGAAAGCCGGGATCTCGCGCATCCTGATCGAGCGGACGCCGAAGCGGGCGGTCATCACGATCAACACCTCGAGGCCGGGCATCGTCATCGGCAGGAGCGGGAAGGAGATTTCCCAGCTCGAAGAAGAGCTCAAGAAGATAACAAACAAGGAAGTCAAGATACTCATCAACGAGATCAAACGCCCCGAGCTCGACGCCTACCTCGTGGCGGAGAATATCGCCCAGCAGCTCGAGGGGCGCATCGCCTTCCGACGTGCGATGAAAAACGGCATCACCGCCGCAATGAGGATGGGGGCGGAGGGGGTCCGCATCATGACCTCCGGTCGGCTGGGCGGCGCCGAGATGTCGCGGCGCGAGCAGTACAAGGAAGGGCGCATACCGCTGCACACGCTCCGTGCCGAGATAGATTATGCGACGGCGACCGCACGGACGGTGTACGGCGCGATCGGCGTGAAGGTCTGGATTTGCAAGGGCGAAGTGCTTGACGCTCAGCAAACCATGCAGGCCCCTCCCCGCCGCGGACAACAGTAAGCGATAACGACGGAGTAGTCTCCCATGTTGATGCCGAAGAGAGTCAAGTACAGGAAAGCGCAGCGCGGGCGCATGCGGGGAAAAGCGACCCGGGGTTCGAACGTGGATTTCGGGGACTTCGGGCTCAAGGCGCTCGAACCCGCGTGGATCACGCAGCGCCAGATCGAGGCGGCCCGTGTCACGCTGACAAGACTGATGAAGAGGGAGGGACGCGTCTGGATCCGGATCTTCCCGGACAAGCCGGTCACGAAGAAGCCCGCGGAGACCCGCATGGGAAAAGGGAAGGGCGCCCCGGAATACTGGGTGGCCGTGGTGAAACCGGGCCGCGTCATGTTCGAGGTGGGAGGCACCACGAGGGCGACCGCGGTCGAAGCTCTGAGGCTCGCCTCGCACAAGCTTCCGATCAAGACGCGTATCAGCGTCAGACCCGATTACGACGGGAAGTGACAGGAAAGGACGCTCCATGAAAGCAGCCGAACTCAAGGATCTCTCGATTGACGAACTCAGGAAGCGCCTCGCGGATGAAGAGGAGAGCCTGGGGAACCTCAGGTTCCAGCTTGCGACGAGCCAGCTTGAAAGCCCGATCCGGGTCCGTTCCGTCCGGCGCGACATCGCCCGGCTCAAGACGTTTATCAACGAGAAACAGCGGGCTGCGGCCGCACCCACAGCGAAAAACAAGGTGAAGACACCATGAGTGACGAAGTCCGGACAGCACCAGCGGCGAAGCGCACGACCCGCCGGAAGACCCGTGTCGGCAAGGTGGTGAGCAACAAGATGGAAAAGAGCATCCTCGTCGCAATCGAGCGCCGGGTGCCCCATCCCATCTACCGGAAGTACTTCAGGAGGACGACGAAGCTCATGGCGCACGACGAGAAGCGCGCCGCCGGCGTCGGCGACACGGTCAAGATCATGGAGACACGCCCCGTCAGCAAGCTGAAGCGCTGGCGTCTCGTCGAGATCCTGGAAAAGGCGAAGTGAAACCCGTACACGGAGTCCACCAATGATTCAAGAAGAGACAAACCTGGTCGTCGCCGACAACTCCGGCGCGAAGAAAGTCCGCTGCATCCGGGTGCTTGGCGGATCGGACCGCCGGTACGCGGGATTGGGGGACGTGGTCGTGGTGGCGGTAAAGACCGCGATCCCGGGGGCGACCGTGAAGAAGGGGGAAGTGGCCAGGGCGGTCATCGTCCGCACCAAGAAGGAGACCCGTCGCAAGGACGGTTCCTTCATCCGGTTTGATGAAAACGCGGCCGTGCTCATCAACGAGCAGGGGGAGCCGCGCGGGAGCCGCATTTTCGGCCCCGTCGCCCGCGAGCTTCGCGAAAAGCAATACATGAAGATCGTCTCGCTCGCGCCCGAAGTGCTGTAACGACAATCGAGGAAGACGCATGAAGATCAGGAAGAACGACAACGTGATGGTGATCGCCGGCAATTCCCGCGGCAAGAGCGGGAAGGTTCTCAAGGTCTACCCGGAAAAGGAGCGGGTGATCATCGAGGGGGTCAATATCATGAAGCGGCACAGCCGCCCGAGCCAGAAGAATCCGCAGGGGGGGATCGTGCAGCGGGAGGCTCCCATCCACGTGTCGAACGTCATGCTGATCGACGCCAAGACAAACGAGGTCACGCGCATAGGGACGAAGATTGTGACCGATCCTGCGACCGGGAGGAAGAAACGCCTTCGCGTCTCGAAGGCCACCGGCGAAACGATGTGATACACTATTAACCCGAAGACACAGCAGCCCTCATGAGCGACGAGAAACAGAAAAACCCGAAACCGAAGGGGGCGCCAAAGGCGTCCGGGGCGCCACCGAAAGCGCCAAAGCCGCCGAAAGGTGAGCCTGGGGCGCCACCCAAGGCGCCACCGAAAGAGCGGAAGCCGAGGGAGCGTGTGGTCGCGCGGCTCGCGGAGACCTACAAGCGGGACGTCATCCCCGTCCTTATCAAGCGGTTCAAATACAAGAGCGCCATGCAGGTGCCGCGTCTTGAGAAAGTTGCAATCAACATCGGTGTGGGAGAGGCGACGCAGGATGCGAAGCTCGTCGAGGCCGCCGCGCGCGACCTGGAAGCCATAGTCGGGCAGAAGGTCGTGATCACGAGGGCCAAGAAATCCATCTCCAACTTCAAACTGCGCGAAAAGATGCCGATCGGCTGCCGGGTGACCCTCCGCCGGGCGCACATGTACGAGTTCCTGGACCGGTTTATAAGCGTGTCGGTCCCGCGCATCAGGGATTTCCGGGGCCTCTCGGACAAGTCGTTCGACGGCCGGGGTAACTACACGATCGGCATCAAGGAACACACCGTGTTTCCGGAGATCGACGTGGACAAGATCACGAAGGTTTTCGGAATGGACATCACCTTCGTCACGACGGCGAAAACCGATCAGGAGGCCTACGAGCTCCTGAAGGCCTTCGGGATGCCCTTCGTGAAGCGGCAGGAAGTCATGGAAACGCCTACAACGTAATCAGACAGGAGCCCACACGGCATGGCAAAGACCAGTTCGAAAGCCCGCCAGGCGAAGCGTGAACGCATGGTTCTGAAATATGCGGCACTCCGGAAGGAGTTGAAGGAGAAGGGGGACTACGTCGCCCTGCGGCAGCTCCCGCGCGACAGCTGTCCGACCCGGCTGCACAGCCGCTGCGTGGTGACGGGCCGCCCCCGCAGCTTCATGCGCAAGTTCGGCGTCTCGCGGATCGCCTTCCGCGAGCTCGCGCTCGACGGTAAAATCCCCGGCGTCACCAAGGCAAGCTGGTGACGAGGGTCGTTCACATTTTGTTCCAGTCAGTTGCAGAAGAGGTAGCCTCATGACAATGACCGATCCCGTCGCCGATTATCTCACCAGGCTGCGCAACGCCATCCAGGCGAAGCACAAGCGGGTTGATGTCCCGGCGTCGACACTGAAGCGCGAGCTGACGAAGCTGCTCGTCGCGCAGAAATTCATCGCCTCCTTCACCGAGATCAAGGAGTCGGCCCAGGGGATTCTCCGCATCCAGCTGAAGTACAACGACGGCCAGCCGGTCATCGCGGGACTCCGGCGCGTGAGTAGGCCCGGACTGCGGCACTATGTCGATGCCGACGGGATCCCGCGCGTGCTGGGCGGACTGGGCGTGGCGGTCATCTCCACCCCGAAAGGACTCATGACGGACAAGCAGGCACGGCTCGCGAGGATGGGCGGGGAAGTGCTCTGCGAGGTCTGGTAACCAAGGAGATCAGAACGTGTCACGAGTTGGCAGAAAACCGATTCCCATCGCCGCGGGAGTAAAAGTGGCGCAGAGCGGGAGGACGATCACCGTGGCGGGGCCGAAGGGCCAGCTGGCTGCGGATGTCCATCCCGATATCAGCGTGGAGATCAAGGAGAACACGATCCTCGTTGCGCGCCCCTCCGACCTGAAACATCACCGGGCGCTGCACGGGCTCTGGCGCGCGCTCCTGGCCAACATGGTCAGGGGAGTGACCGAAGGCTACACGAGGAAACTCGAGCTCGTGGGGGTCGGCTACCGCGCAGAGCTCAAGGGGAAGAAACTCCAGCTTCTGCTCGGGTTCTCCCACCCGATTCTCTTCGCCCCCCCGGAGGGGATCAAGATCGAGACGCCGAGCCAGAACAACATCACGATAAGCGGCATCGACCGCGCGTTGGTGGGGCAGGTCGCGGCAAAGATCCGTTCATTCCGGCCGCCGGAGCCCTACAAGGGGAAAGGCGTGAAGTACGAAGGCGAGTACGTCCGCAGGAAGGCCGGCAAGGCTGCGGCGGCGAGCGGAGCCAAGGTATAATGTCATCGACCGGGAATTGACGCAATGATCACCAAGAAAAAAATCGAGCACCGGAACCGCCTGAAGGTGCACATCCGTCTCAGGATCACCGGAACTCCGGAGCGCCCGAGGTTGACGGTCTTCCGGAGCCTCAGGAACGTCTATGCGCAGATCATCGACGACACGACGGGAAAGACGCTCGTCGCCGTGTCGAACCTGTCGAAGCCGGAACGGGAACAGTTCAAAGAGCTGAAGGGGCAGACCGCGAAGGCGAAACTGGTCGGCAAGATCGCCGCGCAGAAGGCGGCCGAAAAGAAAATCACGCAGGTCGTGTTCGACAGGAACGGTTACCTGTACCACGGCGTGGTAAAGGCGATGGCGGATGGCGCGCGCGAGGGTGGCCTGAAGTTCTAAAGAACCCCCCGCTGAAAATGGGGAGAACCCGGCGCCGCAGGCGTTTGTCGGGTCGTCTAATGGCAGGACAGCGGCCTTTGGAGCCGTGAGTAGAGGTTCGACTCCTCTCCCGACAGCAGGACACAGCGGGGAGCATTTCATTGAAAGAGAGGGACAACGTTGGCACGTATCAAAGCGAGTGAACTGGAGTTGAAAGACAGGCTCGTCCACATCAACCGCGTCGCAAAGGTTGTGAAGGGGGGGCGCCGCTTCAGCTTCAACGCCATCGTCGTCGTCGGCGACGGCAGGGGCCATGTCGGTATCGGCCTCGGGAAGGCGAACGAAGTGGCGGACGCTATCTGCCAAAGGCGTGGATGACGCGAAAAAGAACGTCGTTCTCGTGCCGATCGTGAACGGGACAATCCCGCACCCGGTGATAGGCAAGTTCGGTGCGGGTCGGGTGCTGCTGAAACCTGCCTCGCCGGGAACGGGCCTTATCGCGGGGGGAGGCGTCCGTGCGGTGCTCGAATCGGCCGGGGTCCGCGACGTGCTGACAAAGTCTATGGGATCTTCCAACCCCCACAACGTGGTCAAGGCCACGATGGCGGCGTTACTCAGCCTCGTGGATGCGAAATCCGTTGCGTCGCGCCGGGGTATGACTATACACGAACTGTTCGGGGCCGCCGCGGCTCCGGCATCGAACTAAGAATCACGGGTCGCCCCTATGGCAAAGAAGCTGAAGATCACGCAGACCAGGAGCATCATAGACCAGATCGAACCGCAGAAGCGCACAATAAAGGCGCTGGGTCTCGGCCGGCCGAACTACTCGGTGGTCAAGAACGACACGCCGCAGATCCGCGGCATGATACGCAAGGTGATCCACCTGGTGCGTGTCGAAGAGGTCTGACGGTCATTGCGCGCCCTCTTCTTTCGGGGCGCGCAATCCACAACGAAAAAAGTATTCTGCCAGCACCAGGAACGAAACAATGGCCAAAGACATACTCAGCAACATGAAGCCCGCCCCGGGATCCCGCAAGAAGCGGAAGCGGATCGGACGCGGACAGGGCTCGGGACACGGCGGGACCTCCACGCGCGGCCACAAGGGTGCCGGTTCGCGCTCCGGGACGCGACACAGGGCATGGTTCGAGGGGGGGCAGATGCCCCTCGTCCGCCGCATTCCCAAGCGCGGTTTCCACAGCCCTTTCAGGGTGGAGTACCAGGTTGTCAATATCCAGACGCTGCAGAAGCTGGCGACCGACGGAAAAGTGACGGGAGGAGTCGTGACTCCCGAGCTCCTTGCGAAGCTCGGCGTGGTCAAAGGGTCCGCGATTCCGGTGAAGGTGCTCGGCACGGGCGAGATCACGGCGAAACTCGAGATCGCGGCGCACGCGTTCAGCAAATCCGCCGTCCGGAAAATCGAGACCGCCGGCGGCAAGGCTCAGACGATAAGCTCAACTCCGAAGACGAATGGCTAATATCGCCGAAAGCATACGCAATGTCCTGAAGATACAGGAGCTCCGCACCCGGCTGATGTTCACTGCGGCGCTTCTGATCGTTGTCCGGATAGGCGCCCACGTGACGCTGCCGGGTGTCGACGCGCCCCTCCTGGCGCGGGCGGAGGCCAGCCAGGCCGCCAACACGCTGTTCGGACTGTACGACCTGTTTGTCGGCGGCGCGTTCAAGAACGCGGCGATCTTTGCGCTCGGGATCATGCCGTACATCAGCTCCTCGATCATTCTCCAGCTTCTCGGGGCGGTTGTGCCGTACTTCCAGAAACTTTCGAAAGAAGGGGAAGAAGGACGGAAGAAGCTGAACCAGCTCACACGGTACGGCACCGTGGTCGTGGCCGCCCTGCAGGGATGGGGTGTGAGCGTGCGGCTGACGAGCCTGACGCTGGAAGGGCAGCCGATCGTTCCCTTCGAGATCCAGGGGTTCGCCTTCACGATGAGCACCGTCCTGTTTCTCACCGCCGGGACGATGTTCATGATGTGGCTCGGTGAACAGATCACGGAGCGGGGGATGGGGAACGGGATTTCGCTCATCATTTTTATCGGCATCATCGCCCGCTTCCCCCACTCGATCGTGGACCAGTTCCGCGTGGGTTCGAACCTGATCATCGACGTACTCATCGTTGCGGTGATGGTGCTGATTATCGCCGGGGTGGTTCTGGTGACGCAGGGGACGCGGCGTATCCCCGTCCAGTACGCCAAGCGGGTCGTCGGCCGGAAAGTCTACGGGGGAGTCACCCAGTACATACCGCTGCGCGTCAACACGGCCGGCGTCATGCCGATCATATTCGCGCAATCGATCATGTTCATACCGAGCACGATCCTGACCTTCTTCCCCGAGAGCGAGTTCATGCAGACGCTGGCGGGATACTTTCAGTACACCTCGCTCACCTATTCCTTTTTCTACGCGGTGATGATCGTGTTCTTCACCTATTTCTACACGGCCATCGCGTTTAACCCCAAGGACGTCTCGGAAAACATGCAGAAGCAGGGGGGGTTCATTCCCGGGATACGCCCGGGCAAGCACACGTCCGACTTCATCGACAATATCCTGACAAAAATAACGTTGCCGGGGTCGATATTCCTGGCGATCATCGCGATCCTTCCGGCGTTCGTGACGCGGTTCGGCGTCGCCCAGACGTTTGCGCAGTTCTTCGGCGGCACCAGTTTGCTTATCATGGTCGGCGTTGCACTCGACACGCTCCAGCAGGTGGAGTCGCACCTGCTCATGCGACACTATGACGGGTTCATGAAGTCCGGAAAAATGAAGGGACGTCTGCGCTAGACGGCACTCATGGCACATGTGCCTGTCAAAAACTCGCGTGAGATCGGGCTGATGAAGGAGAGCTGCCGCATCGTCGCGGAGGTGCTTGCCCTGATCGGATCGCGGATCGCCTCCGGCGTGCGGACCCGTGATCTCGATCGGGTGGCCGAGGAGTATATCCGGACCCGGGGCGGAGAGCCGGCCTTCAAGGGATACGGTCATGACCGGCGCAACCTGTTTCCCGGGACGCTCTGCGTCTCGATCGACGATGAAGTGGTTCACGGTATACCCGGCGGAGGGACGATCGAGGAGGGGCAGGTGGTCTCGATCGACGTGGGGGTGAAGAAGAACGGCTACTACGGAGACGGGGCGCGGACGTTTCCCGTCGGGAGGGTTTCGGAGGAGAAGTCGCGGCTCCTGCGCGTGACGGAAGAGGCGCTCCTCCTGGGGATTGCGGAGGCGCGGTCCGGGAATCATCTGCACGACGTGTCCGCAGCGGTCCAGCGCCATGTCGAGGCTGCGGGGTTCTCCGTCGTACGGGACCTCGTGGGACACGGGATCGGCAAAAACCTGCACGAGGATCCCGCGATACCGAACTACGGGGAACCGGGGACAGGGGTGCTGCTGAAAGAAGGGATGGCGCTGGCCATCGAGCCGATGGTGAATGCAGGGACCCACCGGGTCACTGTGGGGGACGACGGGTGGACGGTCCGCACGGCGGACGGGAAGCCGTCGGCGCATTTCGAACATACGATAGTTGTCACGACGGGAGAAGCGGAAATCCTCACCCGGTAGTTACGGGTCGGTTACCTATGGCAAAACAAGGTCCAATCAAAGTCGACGGCGTCATCACCGAGACACTCCCCAACGCGATGTTCAAGGTGAGTCTCGAGAACGGCCACAATGTCCTTGCGCACATTTCAGGGAAGATGAGAATGAATTTCATCAAAATCCTTGTGGGCGACAAGGTGACTGTCGAGCTTTCGCCGTATGATCTGACGAAAGGTCGGATCACGTACAGGTATAAATGACGGGGTTCTCAAAATGAAAGTCCGGTCGTCGGTCAAGAAAATTTGCATCAACTGCAAGATCATACGGCGCAAAGGTGTCGTTCGCGTGATCTGCAAGAATCCGAAACACAAACAGCGTCAGGGTTAAGAAGGAGGAGGATGCCCTTTGGCTCGTATTGCAGGAATAGATCTGCCGAAGAAGAAACGCTCTGAAATCGGTCTCACGTATATCTACGGGATCGGCCGGACATCGTCGTGCGCCATCCTGACGAAGGCGGGAGTCGATGTCAACAAGAAGATCGGGGACCTCAACGACGACGAAGTCGCGAAGATCCGCGCCATCATCACCGCCGATTTCAAGGTGGAAGGCGCCCTCCGCAGCGAGACGCAGATGAACATCAAGCGTCTGATGGATATCGGATGCTACCGCGGGATCCGGCACCGCAAGGGGCTTCCCGTCAGGGGTCAGCGAACGAGGACGAACTCGCGAACACGCAAGGGGCGCCGCAAGACCGTCGCAGGGAAGAAGAAAGTCGCCGCCAAAACGTAAGCCAAAACGTACGTTTGTCAGAGGCATACTAACACGAGGAGGAACGAGTGGCCAAAACCGCTCCGGCAGCCGGTGGGGCTGCAGAGGTTGTCAAGAAGAAAAAAAAGATCCAGGTCGACGTCAGTGGCAAGGCGTTCATCAAGGCCACGTTCAACAACGTCATCGTGACGATCACGGACGTGTACGGCAACACCATCAGCTGGTCGTCCGCCGGCAAGAACGGCTTCAAGGGGTCGCGGAAGAACACGCCGTTTGCCGCGCAGGTCTCCGCCGAAGCGGCGGCAAAGGCCGCGCACGACCTGGGTTTGCGCAAGGTGGAGGTCTTCGTGAAGGGTCCGGGCTCGGGGCGCGAAGCGGCAATCAGGGCGCTCCAGGTGACAGGACTGGAGATCTCGAGCATCCGCGACGTGACGCCGATTCCCCACAACGGGTGTCGCCCGCCGAAACGGCGGAGAGTCTAAACCACGATGGCAATCTAGAGACTGAGCAGGAAGAAATTCTATGGCACGATACACCGATGCGAGTTGCAGGCTGTGCAGGCGCGAGAAACAGAAGCTGTTCCTGAAGGGGACCAAGTGCTTCACCGAGAAGTGTCCGGTGGAACGGCGTGCGTTTCCTCCCGGGCAGCACGGCCAGAGCCGGCGGACCAAGATCTCCGAATACGGCGTGCAGCTGCGCGAGAAGCAGAAGGTACGGCGCATGTATGGCCTGCAGGAGAAGCAGTTCAGGAACACCTTCGAGCGTGCGCTGAAGCAGACCGGGCGCACGGGCGAGACGCTGGTCAAGCTGCTCGAACGCCGTCTGGACAACGTGGTCTACAGGCTCGGGCTTGCCCCCTCACGCAAGGCGGCGCGCCAGCTTGTCAATCACGGCCACTTCCTGGTCAACAACCACTCGGTGGACATCCCGTCGTACCTCCTGAAGGCGGGGGACTCGATCCAGGTGCGCGACAAGAGCAAGAAGCTCGAAATCCTGCACGCGTCCATGAAGAGGATGAAGGACACGGCGATGCTGCCGTGGCTGAGTCTGGACAAGGCCGCAATGGTCGGGATCTTCCTGAACGTCCCCGAAAGGGCGGATATCCCGTTGAACGCCGACGAGCAGCTGATCGTCGAACTCTATTCAAAATGAGTCAAAGTCAAGAGAAGGTGGGAACGCTATGACAACAGGAACGATCCAGATGCCGGAGAAAATCCAGCTCGACGAGTCGACGTACTCGCCGACGTTCGGCCGGTTCATCGTCCACCCGCTGGAAAAAGGCTTCGGCGTAACCATCGGGAACGCAATGCGGCGCGTGCTCCTCTCGTCCCTCCCCGGGTTCGCCATCACCGCCTTCAGGGTGGACGGAGTCCAGCATGAATTCTCCACCATCCCCGGAGTCGTCGAGGACGTCCCGGATATGGTGCTGAACCTGAAGCAGGTGCGGATGAAGCTTATCAACAAGAAGACCAACCGCATCGTCGTGCCTCTGAAAGGGCCCATGGACTTCACGGCCGGCGAGATCCAGAAGGCGACGCCGGATGCGGAAATCCTGAATCCGAAGCTGCACATCGCGACGCTGAACTCCGAGGCGAACTTCGAGCTCGACCTTCGGATCGGACGGGGGATCGGCTACGTCGTGGCCGAGGAAAACAAGTCCCTGGATCAGACGCTCGGGGTCATCCCGATCGACTCGGTCTTCACGCCTATCGTCAACGTCCGCTACTTCGTTGAGACGACCCGCGTGGGACAGCAGACCGACTACGAGAAGCTGACAATCGAGCTCGACACCGACGGGTCGATTACACCGGACGATGCGCTCGCGTATGCCGGGAAGATCCTGCGCGACCATATCCAGCTCTTCATCAACTTCGACATGGAGCCTGAGGCCCCGAAGGAGGAGTCGGCGCAGGACGCGGAGTTCGCGCGCATCCGGAAGGTGCTCCTGACGCCGGTGGACGAACTCGAGCTCTCGGTCCGCTCGCACAATTGCCTGCGCGCCGCGAACATCAAGACCATTGCCGACCTCGTGCGCCGCGACGAAGGCGAGCTCCTCAAGTTCCGCAATTTCGGGCGGAAGTCGCTCGCCGAGCTCGCGGAGATCATCGAAGCGGAGAAACTCACCTTCGGCATGGACGTCACGAAGTACCTGAAAGAAGGGGAGTGATTCCCCCGCACGCAAGGGAACGTCATTCACTGTTGAAACCGGATTGCCATCATGCGACACCGCAAGTCAGGCCGTAAGCTCAAACGCACCGCAAGCCACCGCCGCGCGACGCTCGCCGCGCTCTCCACAGCGCTGCTGCGCCACAAGAGGATCACCACCACCGTTGCGAAGGCGAAAGAGACCCGGATGGTGGTGGAGAAGCTGATCACCCGCGCGAAGAACGCCGTCGCGAAGACCGACGCCCCGGCGACGGGCGTGCACGCCCGGCGGGAAGTGGGCCGCCTGATCAAGGATCGCGACGTTATCGGCGAGCTCTTCGCGACCATCGCTCCCAGGGTGGCCGGCCGTGCAGGAGGGTACACCCGGATCGTAAAACTCGGCCAGAGGTACGGCGACGGTGCGGAGATGGCGGTGATCGAACTCGTGGATTTCAATGCCGGACAGGACGCGGCAGAAAAGAAGCCGGCCGCCCCGAAGGCGAAGAAGCAGCCGCGCCGCACGCCTTCAAAGAAGAAGGCCGCCGGAAGCCCCCCGCCCGCTCCCCCTGTTGAGGAGAGTGCGGCGACAGGAAAGAAGAAGGAGCCCCCGCAGGACGCAGGTGCCAAAGGGTCGCGGTAAACGGGCCCTTCTCGTCCTCCGCCATGAAAATCACCTCTGCTGAATTTGTCCTCGGTGCCGCGAACCTCCGCCAGCTCCCGAAAGACGGACTGAGGGAGATTGCATTCCTCGGCCGTTCGAACGTCGGCAAATCCTCGTTGCTGAACAAGCTCTGCGGGCGGAAATCGCTCGCGCGGGCGAGCGCCGAACCGGGGAAAACCCGCGAGCTGAACTACTACGTCATCAACAGGCAGTGGTATTTTGTCGATCTCCCGGGATACGGGTACGCAAAGCTCCCCGAACAGATCCGTTCCAGCTGGGGAAAGCTCATCGAACAGTACCTCAAATCGCGCAAGGAACTTGCCCTGGTGATACAGCTTATCGATGCGCGTCACGAGCCGACGGAGCTCGACCTGATGATGGTGGGATGGCTCGACTACTACGGCATACCGTTCGTTATCGCGCTGACAAAGGCCGATAAGCTCCCGGCGAGCAAGATGCCCCGGTTCATCTCGGCTGCAAAGGAGCACTTCGCGGGTTTCGCGCACTGCAAGGAGATCATCCCGGTCTCCTCGGTCAGCGGAGTCGGGAAATCCGAGGTTCTCCACTGCATCGCCGCCCACCTTGACTGAAGTCGCTCCATGAAAATACTCATCAGCGATCAGCTCGAACAAAACTGCATCGACATACTCACGCACGAAGGGTTCACGGTTGACAACCGCCCCGGGCTCCCCCCGGACGATCTCCTGTCGGTTGTCGGCGAATACGACGGGCTGGTCGTCCGGAGCGCGACGAAGGTCACCGCTGAAGTCATCCTGCGGGCCACGCGCATGAAGGTGATAGGCCGGGCGGGAACCGGTGTCGACAACATCGATATTGATGCGGCGACCCGGAAGGGGATCCTCGTCATGAACACGCCGGGGGGAAACACCGTCTCGGCCGCCGAACATACCGTCTCGATGCTCCTGTCGCTTGCGCGGAACATCCCTCAGGCGTACATGAGCCTTCTGCGCGGGGAATGGGAGCGGAAGAAGTTCACGGGGACGGAGGTACTTGAAAAAACAGTGGGAGTGGTCGGACTCGGAAAGATCGGCCGTGAAGTGGCCTCACGGTGTCTCGGCCTGGGGATGAAGATACTCGGCTACGATCCTGTCCTGGCTCCTGATGCTGCCTCCCGGCTCAACATCGAGCTGGTGGACCTTCCCGACCTCTTCCGCCGCGCCGACTTCATAACGGTCCACACCCCCCTCACACCCGAGACAAAGGGGCTTCTGAACGACGCCACGCTGGCCCGGTGTAAAAAAGGGGTCAGGGTCATCAATTGTGCCCGGGGCGGGATCATTGACGAGAAGGCTCTGCTCCGCGCACTGGAATCGGGGCAGGTGGGAGGGGCGGCGCTCGACGTATTCGAGAAAGAGCCGCCGAAGGACAACCCCCTTTTCCGCCATCCCCGCGTCATAGCGACCCCTCACCTGGGTGCGTCAACAGAGGAGGCACAGGAGAAAGTGGCCGTGCAGATCGCTCACGAGCTCGCTGACGCGCTTCACGGACGCGCCTACTCCGGGGTCGTCAACGGAAGTGCCATGCTCCTGACGCTGAAGGAGGAAGTCCGTCCGTATATCACGCTCGCAGAGAAACTCGGGCACATTGCCGCGCAGCTTGCGACCGGGAAACTGAAGCGCGTCACTGTCTCCGCGTCCGGAGACATCGTGACTTCGGCGATCGAGCTGATGAAGGCCGGCGTTCTCAAAGGGGTCCTCTCTCAGAGCCAGCCCGGGCCTGTGAATTTCATCAATGCCCCCTTCCTCGCGGAGGAACTCGGACTTGCTGTCGGCGAAACGCGCGAACCGGAGGGAGGGAATTATCCCAACCTGCTCAGTGTCCGGTATGTCACCGATAAGGAAGTGAAAGAGTGTGGCGGCACCGTCTTCGGTTCTTCCTCTGTCCGGCTCGTCACAATCGATGGGTTCCGTTTCGAGGTAAGGCCCGAAGGGGATCTCCTGATATACTCTAATGTGGACCGTCCCGGGATGCTCGCCCGGGTCGGTTCCGTGCTCGCGAAGTACGACGTCAATATCGCCGGCGTCTCGCTCGGACGTTCTGCGGCCGGCGCTAATGCATTGACTGTCATGAACATCGACAGCCCGATCCCGGAGGCGGCCCTCGCCGAGCTCGTCTCCCTGGACGGTGTTTCGGGGCTCAAAACCGTCCATCTTGACTGAGTGACAGAATTGCGGAATTCTTTCCTTTTTTTCGGTTTTACTCTTGACAAAGACAACCTCTCTCTCTATATTCATTTCAAATAGTCCCATCATTCCATCCGTTGTATAAATCAACACCGAAGGAGGTGAAGAAACGGGGTAATTGATACTGCATTCCAAACTTCTTACCTGTTCTATTCTCTGTGCTGAAGATCACCTTTTTCGTGTGCGGCGCGACACGCGGCGCGGCATGATCTATCCGGTGATCGGAGATCCACACTAGAGAGCGCTCATCCACTTCCAGTCTCCACGCTGATCTGTCCTGAAATGTCCGGAACGGATGCCTGCAATCTCACATTCAATTCCGCGCGCGGATGATGAGCGGTTGATATCCGTTTTTTCGGCTACTTTTTTCTTTTCCGGATTGCAACACAGGGGCTTCACTACCTGGATATACCCGTGGTAAGCAACCCAGCCAACACATAAGGAGGTACAACATGCAACGTAAGCTTTTGTTTCTTCTGTTGATCACGGCTCTTGTTCCGGGCCTGATGTTCGCATCAGGGAAGATCAAGGGCAAAGTGGTCGATGCGAGCTCGGGTGAGCCGCTCGTGGGAGCAAACGTTGTCGTCGTCGGAACGTCGATGGGCGCCGCAACGAACGTGTCTGGCGAATATACCGTGCTGAACGTCCCCCCCGGTACCTACGCGCTGAAGACCAGCTACGTTGGCTATCAGGCGATAACGCTTTCCAATGTCAGAGTGAACAACGACCTGACCACCGATGCGAACTTCCAGCTTCCTGCCGAAGGCGTCACGGTGGGGACGGTGATAATCACGGCGGAACGTCCCATGGTGAACAAGAACGCGACCAGTGCCGTGCGGATCATTGACAACGAGTTCTTCGAGAAATTACCCGGCCGCGGTGTCGATGCGGCGGTTTCCCTCCAGCCCGGCGTCGTGTACTCGGGGACTAATGCCAACACGGGTCAACCTAACATTTTTATCCGCGGCGGGCGTGCGGATGAGACCGGCTACTCGCTCGAAGGCGTCTCGATTTCCAATCCACTGTTCGGTGGTTCCGCGATCACGTTTGCCGCAGAAGCGATCGAACAGATCCAGGTGTTGGCGGGGAGCTACGGTGCGGAATATGGCTCGGCGAACGCCGGCATCATCAGCAGCCAGCTTCGCACCGGGAACTCCGAGCGCTGGAAGGTCATGGTGCAGGGTGAGACGGATCGCTTCACCGGCAACGGCAAACAGGCTCTGGGCGGATATTCCTACGGCTACTCGGACTTTACGGGAACACTCTCCGGTCCTGTGCTTTCCGATAAGGTTCGCTTCTTTGGAAGCCTCCAGAACACGTTTCTCCGGGATCCCGATGTGCGGCTCTGGACCGGCCTGAACTTCCCGACGATAGTGTCGGACCCCACCAAGAACTACTACCATCCCACCACGTCGCAGCCGGACACGCTCAACCTCGCCTATCAGGCGGGAAACAGAACGGGCGGGAGGAACAATGTCTGGTCCACGGCGGGGACACTCTTGTTTGATCTCGGTCCACTCCAGATTCGGGCAGGCGGAACCTATTCGGCGCAAAACCTGCAGGCCACCACCGACATTCTGGATATTTTCAACTCGGCGCGCAATCCGCTGACCCTCAGCAAAAACGGACTGGCGAATGTGAAGCTCTCCTACATCCTCAGCCCGACGATGTTTGCAGAGGCAAACGTCAATTATTTCAACCGGAGTGACATCATCGAGGATCCTCTTCTGAAGGACGCCTATGACCTTTACGGGGACACGACCGCGAATGCGGCGCTCGGATACCACCTCAAGGGGGAGTCGGCGCAATATGACGCATGGTCACTCTACGGGGGTAATCCGTACGGAGTTTCATTGAACTTCCCGGGGACGCTCCAGACGGGGTATTCCAAAACCAAACAGTCCTCCATCGGCGGCAGGCTCGACTTCAACGCCCAGCTCGGCAAGAACGCCCTGAAAGTCGGCGGCGAGTACACGCGGTACACCATTCGCAGATTTGCCCCCGGGACATTTGGTCGCGCCCAGATCATTGCGTCGCATCAGGGAGATCCGGCGACAATCGATAAGCTTCTCCGTCTGTTGAACAATGGCGGAGATGTGTACGGCTATGACGTTCACGGAAATGAGATCACCAGCGACTTGACGGTCACGTCGACCGATCCGAAGACCGGCTTGCCGGTGACCGATGTGACCGATTTCGGCCCACCGCATCCCGTGTTTGCCGGGGCGTACGTCGAGGACAAGATCGAGTTGTCCGATCTCATCCTGAACCTTGGTCTGCGGTATGACTACATCAACCCCGACAGCAGGGAACTGAATAATTCGCAATTTGTAACGTTCAACGACTCGTTGAACATTATCTCGTCATCAAATTTCAAGAAAACTCCGACCACGAACCAGATCAGCCCGCGCATCGGGTTCTCCTTCCCCGTAAGCGACCGGACCGTGTTCCACGCACAGTACGGGAAGTACATCCAGCAGTCGCAACTGCGGGATTCGTACCTCGGTATGGGTGGGGCCTCGCAGATTGTCAAGGGGGGCTTCTTTGTGACGAATACCGTGGGGTTCGGACTCCGTCCGGAACGGACGACGTCCTATGAGATCGGGTTTGCGCAGCAGCTCTCCGATGCGTCCTCGTTTGACGTGACGGCGTTCTACAAGGATATTCTCGACCAGATTACTTACACGCAGATTCTGCCGTCAGCGGGCGCCCCACAGCAAGCCTATCCCTCGTATGTCAACGGCGACTTTGCGACCACAAAGGGGATCGAGTTCAAGTTCACGCTCCGCAGGACGAACCGGATTCAAGCGCAGGTGAACTACACGATCTCTGATGCACGGGGTACGGGGTCGAATCCGAACTCCGTTGCGGGCGCTGCCGTCACCGCGGGTGCTTCAGGCTCCCCCTTTGTGCCGACGTATATCTTCGCAACCACGTTTAACCAGCCGCAGCGGGGAAATGTCCTCCTTGACTACCGCTTCGCCAAGAACGACGGCGGTCCGATACTGGAGCAGGCGGGATTGAACATCCTCTTCACGTTCAATGGCGGAACGTCGTACACCCGGATCGTCGATCTGAACTACACCGGTGATACACGCCAGTACGTTCCGGTGGAGCAAATCGGCTCATCTCTCAGCCCGTGGATATTCGAGATCGATGCACGGCTCGACAAGACCGTCAGGCTCGGGCCGTTCGATGCGAACTTCTATATCTATGTCATCAACCTGCTGAACACACAGAACGCGGTCACCGTGTTCAACACTACGGGCGATCCGAAGGACAACGGATGGCTGTCGTCGCAACTCGGTTCTGTCAAGGCGGCGGCTGCCGGCCAGGGGTACGTCGATCTCTACAACGCGGCGTACGGTGGGCTGAATTCCGGCAACTTCGGTCCGCCGAGGCAGCTACGGTTTGGCGTGAGACTGGATTATTAACCCCAAGGAGGCTCTACCAATGATGAACAAGAAATTTCTCTATCCGATAACCCTCTGTGTGCTGGTCCTCTTCGCCGGGGTTGCTGTGGCCTTTGGCGGGGAACTTGAAGGCACAAAGGCACGGCCGAAAGGCCTGGGCAAGGTCGCCGACAACGACGTGTACAGGACCATGCTCATCAACAATATCTTCGACTACTACTCGAACAATGGCGACATGTCGTTCAATCCCTTCAGTACGGACGCCGAGGGATTCGAGTTCCCCAAGGGGAGCAATGGGCATGTCATGTTTGAGCAGGGGCTCGTCTGGACGGGATTCAACGCGATCGTAGACCCCGCAGGCAACCTCCCGCCGGTGACGCTCAAGTGCTCCGGCTCGACATACTATCATGCGTTGCAGGCGGGTCGGATCACTGCTCCGGGAACGTCGACGACACGACCCACTGCGGCAAACGCAGGGGACGCCGCAAACCGCGTCTACCGTGTGCGGACTGATATCACCCCGCCGGACTGGGCAGGAGGCACGGCCACCTCGGCAAGTGATGCGCTGGGTTTCATCACAAGCGAAGAATTGCCGCTGATCACGCGATACGAGTCCTACACTGCGCAGCAGATCTATCAGCAGTACTTGGATGACTGGAATAACTGGCCTGCAGCGCAGGGCGCCCCCTTCGCGTACGGCAAGGATGCGGCAGGGACCCAGCGGACAAGTGGTGCGTATAATCCGCATTTTGACATCCCCGGCCAGCCAGGCGCGGACCAGACACTCTGGTATGTTTCGAACGACCTCGAAATCGGTCGCGTTGTCAACATGTACGGTTCCACTGACGGGACCGGCATTGAACAACAGACGACGATCTGGGCGTACAAACGTGCCTCAAATACGGCGCTGGGGAACACGATCTTCAGCGGGTTCAAGCTGATCAACAAGAGCGGTGCGCCGATCGACACGATGTACATCTCCTTCTGGGCGGATCCCGACCTCGGCGGCTCGCTGGGTGCTACGGACAACTTCTCCGGATGCGACATCGGACGGAGCCTCGGGTTCGTGTGGAACGGCACCGCCTGCAGCCAGGATCCTGCGTACGGATGCTCCCCCCCCGCCGGGGGGCAGGTCTTCTTTCAGGGTCCCATCGTAGCATCGGCGGGGGATTCCGCAATTTTCGATCTGCAGTACCGCCAGGGCTTCAAGAACCTGAAAATGTCGGCGTACAATTTCTTTATCAACAGCAGCACCACATATGCCGACCCCCGGGGCAAAGTTCCCCAGGGGACGCCCGACTGGTACAACCTCATGCAGGGCCTGATCGGCAGGACGGGTGCCCCGTATACCGACCCCACAACCGGGAAGACGACCAAGTTCCTCCTCTCCGGTGATCCGGTGACTGGTCAGGGATGGGTTGAGGGGGGGGCGTTCGCCATAGCACCTCCCGGTGACCGCCGCCAGTGCCTGATTGCAGGCCCTTTTACAATGGGGGCCGGCGACACTCAGCAAGTTGTGTGCGGGACGCTCGCGGGCCGTGGAAGCGATAAGGTTTCCAGTGTTGCGGTCCTTAAATTCTACACGGATCAAGCCCAGGCGGCCTACAATGTCCTGTTCCAGTTACCGAGTCCGCCCAAGGACCCGAAAGTCACCTGTACCAATCTGGACGGTGAGATCGTCCTGAATTGGGCTGATGCACCGACGATTGCGGTCACCGAGTCTCAGAACGCGAAAGGCTTCGCGTTCCAGGGTTACAACGTCTATCAAATGCCGGGGAACTCCTCTGATGGAGCCGTGCGCCTGGCGACCTATGACATCATCGACCTGGTCCTGAAGATCCAGGACTACGTGTTCGATCCATCGGTGGGAACCGTGATCCTGAAGCCCGTACAATTCGGCAACGACTCGGGGATACTCCGGTTCTACGACACCAAGACGGATGCATTCAGCAAATTCGGGAACCAGCTTGCAAACGGGCAATCCTATTACTTCGCGGTCACGGCTTACAACTACAACCCCGATCACACCGTGACTCCGAACAACCTGGAGAGCGGCATCAAGCCGGTCCTGGCGGTCCCGCAGAAACCAGTCCCGGGGACACGCATTGGCGCGGCGGTCTTTGATTCGGTCAAGGGCGTCTCGCAGACTACCGCTCCGGGCGGCGCTCCGAGCGAGGGTACGGTGACGCCGGTTGTCATCGATCCGAAAGCACTCACCGGTCACAACTATAAAGTCTCTTTCGACACCACCGGAGGGAACTTTACCTGGAGATTGACCGATGTGTCGCTCGGCACGGTCCTCTTGAAGAACCAGACCAACTTCGACGGGAGCAGCGTAGACTTCCCGATCGTGGACGGGCAGCTGATCCGTGTCGCCGGTCCCCCTGCGGGGATGAAGCCGGATGACGTCAATAGCACCCCTGATCAGACAAAGTGGGGCTGGAGCATCCCCTCAGGGACACGCAGGTGGACCTGGAGCGGGGCGAATAGCTCCGGCTACGCCCTGGAAGGATTCGGTCCCGCCGAGGGTGTTTCAGGGGCCATGGGGAGCGCACCAAACTTCTGGGGAGGCACACTCGGGGCGTCCGATTTGCACAACGTCCTGCTTGTTCTTGCAGCGACCGACACCGCCGGGAATCTTGCCAACGCGGCAGACACCACCGCTTCGTATGCATACCGGTTCATGAGAGCCTGCCAGAGTGCACCAGCCGATCCGTCGTTCGCGCCGTTCATCATCCACGGCGGAGCGACAGCAACGAGCTACGACTTCCAGGACTATACCAAAGGAGTCCCGCTTGCGGCCTATGACGTCGATGTCAAGCCACCCAAACGGCTTGCATTGATGTTCCTGGAAAACAACGTCGCGGGCGCACTTGTTGACGGAAAATACTGGCCGCCGCTGGCGGGAATTGGAAACAGCGCGACCACGAGCCCGCGGGAGTGGCTGTTCATAACGAGCGCGCCCTATACGGGTGCGGCAGGCGACCCGACACTGGAGACAAATCTCAACACCGGGTCGGGGGCCATGCCCCTGATGTGGCTCATTCTTGCGGATCGGAGGGCAAATGTCGGCTGGGCGAAAGGCGATGAATTTGAGATCTTCGCCAATCACGTATTCACGGTCAATAACAGCTATGCGTGGGCTGCCCCGGCGACGGTGACAGGCAATCTGGCCGCCGCAAGAAACGACGTGACAAAAATCAACGTGTTCCCGAATCCGTATTTTGGATTCAATCCTGCGGAATCGAACAAGTACCAGCGCTTCGTGACGTTTACGCATCTGCCGTCAAAGGCAACGATCCGGATATTCAATGTCGCCGGCATACTGGTGCGGGTCATCACGAAGAATGATGACACGCAGTTCACGACGTGGGACCTCAATAACTCGTCCGGTATCCCCGCCGCCGCTGGTATGTACGTTGCATACATCGACATGCCTGATCTCGGAGTGACAAAGACGATTAAGCTTGGCATTGTTCCCCAAGCGCAGTTCCTGGATCGGTATTGAGCAGGGAGCCCTGCGCCGCGTCTGCCGCGGCACAGGGCGCCCGTATCCGAGTGTGTTCTGGTGAGTTGTTCAACCAAAGGAGAGAGTCCATGGAAACCAATATGAAGCGGTCAATGGTATGCCTGGTTTTCCTCATCGGCATCCTTTCAGTGACTGCTCTTGCCGGCAATAAGTCGCGGACGGGAACCGCAGGAGCAGGCGAGCTCTTGATTCCCGTCGGGGCACGCGGGGTGGCGATGGAAGGCGCTGACCTGTCGTTCCTGAGCGGGGTCGAAGCGATCTACTATAATCCTGCGGGGCTGGGACGTATCGAACACGGAGTCGAGGCGCAGGTCTCCCATATGAACTACTTTGCCGATATCGGCGTCGATTACGGCGGCATTGGGGTGCAAGCCGGGGATTTCGGCGTGCTGGGCTTTACGATCAAATCCCTTTCTTTTGGGGATATCCCCGTTACGACCAATCAGTTCCCGGACGGGACCGGGCAGGTGTACAGCCCGACATACCTGACGATGGGCCTGACGTATGCGAAGCTCCTGACGGACCGGATTTCGGTCGGTGCGACCGCGAATTTGGTCTCAGAGAAAATCATGAGCACATCTGCCAGCGGCTTGGCGTTCAACGTCGGCGTTCAGTACAGCAACCTGGCAACGCCGGGCTTGAATCTGGCGGTCGTCGTGAAGAACGTCGGTCCGCAGATGCAGTTCGACGGCTCGAACCTCCTGTACGCGTCCACCGCGGCAGCAGGCGGTCAGGCAGGCCAGTTACTCTCGACTCCCACGGCAGGCTTCGAGCTCCCCTCCTCGATCGAGATCGGGGTGGGATATCAGAAGAAGTTCGATGATAAGAACAGCGCTCTCCTCGGCGGCACGTTCCGGAACAACAATGCCTCCGACGATGAGTACTCCCTGGCAGGCGAGTACAATTATGACAATACCTTCTTCGTCCGGGGTGGGTACATCTTCGCGCCGCAGGTGGACAAAGATCCGACCGGTGCGAGGGAGTATCTGTACGACTTTTCAGTCGGTGCGGGCGTAGGGTATCCGGTGGGGGGCATCGATCTGAGGTTTGATTACGGGTATCGTCATATGAAGTTTTTCGGTGGCAACAATGTCATGACCCTGCGGCTGGGTTTCTGAACCGGCGCAGCGTTTTTTTGTCCCAAGACGGCAGGAGGGCTGGCATGTGCATGCCAGCCCTCCTTTTTGCAGTAACGGTATTCAACACGCGAGACGCGATATGACATGTTTCTTCCTCCCGCCGCGGCGTTCCGCCGTCGCGCTTTTCAGTCTCCTTCTGCTTTCGTTCTGCCTGGGACGTACGCAGGGGCGTTCGTATTTTCCGGAGCAGGGTTCCGGGGCCCTCCAGCAGCGGGCGCTCGAAGCCCGGCACCCGTGGGTGGCAATGATGGTCAGCCTCGAGCCCGGGATGGAGGATTTTCCCGGGATTGCCTGGCTGCGCCTGGCCACAGGCGCGAGCGTCATCAACCTCTACGCAACCAACGGTGAGGGGACGCCGAGCGACTACAGCGGCGAGACGCCGGGCGACGTCGCCGGGCGCAGGAAGATGGAGGCGGTGCGCAGCACACTGATCCTGGATGGGGAGGCGTATTTTCTGGATCTGCGCGACCCCGGCTTTCTCAAGGACCGGAAGGCGTTGGAAGAGGCATGGATTCCGGATTCCGCGGTTTCGCGAATGGTCGCGGCCATCCGAACGAACAGGCCGGATGTGATCATCCTGGCGCGGGATCAGCGGGCCGATAGCGCGGTGAGCCTCCGGCAGACCGTTTTGCAGGGCCTCCTTCAACGGGCAATCCGGGAGGCGCGCTCCGCGGGACAACACCATGGCCCCCTGAGCCCGTTGGCCGACCGCGCATGGAGCGTCAAGCGGCTCTTCGTGGACCTGGGACGGCCGAAGCAACCGACGGCGGCCGCTGTGGGGAGGCGCCATCCTGTGTGGAACAAATCGTACGCGGCAATCGGCCTTGAGGCCGCGGCGCCGTATGCCTCTCTTTCTGGGCACATTGCGTCGTACTGGCGCAGCGGTAACGGGCGGAGCTACACGCCGATTTCACTCGACGCCGGCGCGCAGAGGAGTTCGTTCGAAGGCGGACTTCTCCTCTTCGATGAACACCTCCGGGCGGTCGAGAGGGGCGTTGCGTCCGTGGTTTCCCTGGTGGGTCAGGGGAAGGAGACCGAAGCGCTGAAACCGCTTCTGGATGTACTCGAGAAGGTGGACTACACGGTCACCCGGGAATTTGCAACTCTGACAGACATCGACCGCCGGGCGATCACGCTGTGGAAGAACAGGCTGGAGAACCTCCGCTGCACGCTCTTGAACGTGAATGTCACGTTCGAGATGAGCGACAGTCTGCTCACCGAACGGCAGCTCTTCTTCCTCCGATTCAAAAAGTTCAGTGCGGATCTCGTCGGCGGCCAAACGCAAATCCTCTTCCCCGGCATCGGCCAGGGGGACTGGATCGTGACGGAGGGGAAGGCCAATTCCCAGGTCTTCCCGTTTGCCGCCCCGAAGGAATTCCAGATGCTGACCCCCCAGAAAATGCGATACACGCGGCCGGTAATCCAGTATGGGCTTGCCCTTCCCGTCATCACCGAGAACCTCTCGTTTATCATATTTCACAGGGATACGGTACGCGAAAGAAGTTTTGTGTATCGGAAGGAGGTTCCGCTGGGGATCGGCCCGCGGGGGACAGCGGAGCTCCTCACGCCGGTTGTGCGATTGACCCCCGGGGAACGCGTCGTCTACGGCGTGTGGAACTTCATGCGCGATCCCCTGAAAGGGGAGGCCTCTGTCCAGGATTCACTGGCGTCCGGCGGACCTCAATCCTTTTTCGTCCGCCAGAAGGATGAGGTGGACACGGATACGCTCACGCTTGACTGGAAAAGAGAAGTCCCCAGCGGGGACTATGTGATGGACTTCCGGGTGTGGGACAGGCCGCGCGCCCGGCAGCTTATTGCACGGAAGTTCGACGCGGCAGCCGATACCGCTCACCGTGTCGGACTCATCACCGCGCTGCAGGGAAGTCCTGTCGCGGAAGCCCTCAGACGGCTTCATGTCCCCACAGTCGCCCTGGATTCCGGAGCAGTTCATGCCCTGGGCCTTGGCGAGCTGGGCACGATCATCATCGACCGGGATGCTCTCGCGCTGCGGCACGATTGCTCTTCGTGGATCCCGGCGATCGGTTCCTGGGTCAGGTCGGGGGGGCATCTGATTGTCCTCCCCCAGTATGAAGCAGCGGGACAGGGTGAGGCCTTTGCCGAAGGAATTTCATTTGCGGGCCGGCCGCACATGGAAAGCACGGAACCGGTCGAGACCGACCCCTCGAGCCCGATGCTCACGATCCCGAACCGGATCAGCGCGGTTGATTGGCAAGGGTGGGTGGTGTCGCGCGCGATGGGGTCCGTTCAAATCAAGAACGGAACAGGACTTCACGTTGCGGTCCGTTCCCCTGGCACGGGCGCCGCGCTCCTGGTGAATGCACCGCAAGGGAAGGGGAACGTGACGTTCGTTGCCCTCGATCTCTGGTCGCAGCTTCTGAACGTCCACCCGGGGTCCTACCGCCTGCTTGCGAACCTTGTGAATCCGCTGTAGAGTACAAAGGCTCCGGAACCCGGAGGACCTTTGGCGGGATGTCTCATGAGGGCCTGACGGGTGTCACGGTGTATGGGGGAACGCGATTTGTTCGGAGTACAGCTTGCGCGTGTTCGCATCATAGCGCCGTACGTAGAGGTCGAATGACCCGCTCCTGCCGTCGATCCACGCAACAGCGAACTCTCCCCGATGATTCATGCCGAGTGCCGGGAATTCCTGGATGGTCGGTTCGGGGGATTCGTTCACCTTGAAATTGACGTCCCGGGGAGACCCGTCGGCACTGTACCGCTGTCCGTAGATATCCCCGATCTGGTTCATGGCGTTGTTGCGGTAGTCCTCCCATACGATCACGTACGAGCCGTCCCCAGATCCCTTGATCCGCGGCAGGCGCTGCCACCGGGCGGCTGTATCGTCATTGACAATGCGGTTTGGGCCTTCGGGAACAGTTGCCGCCGAGCACCTCTGCTGGAAAATGTTGGATTCTCCCGTCCTATAGTCCTTCCACACAACGACGACATTGTTTGACTGAACCAGGACATCGGGATTTGATTCATAGGCGTTTCCCTTTGCCGAATCGACGGGCACGATCGGGCCCCATGGACCCGCCCAAAACCCGCTCCTGGACATAACATGAAACGTCCCCACGATCCCCTCCTGCCAGGCGAATGCAATGCGTCCGGTGCTGGAGCACGCGACGGCGGGATACCTGGCGCCGGGGGAACCGTGGGAAACCAGCCGGATGGGTCCGTCGGCGCGTGCATTGTCGGCAAAGAACTGAGCGTAGATGTGCGTGCCTTCCGAACCAATGCCCTGCCATACGGCCACGAACTTCTGCTTCCACTGGGCGATTCTCGGGGCAAATCCGTTCGTTCCCGAGGAGTCCAGGATCGACTTCGGCCTCGCCTTCACGACACCTTCTCGCGTAACCTGGGAGAGGACGACATCGGTTCGATCCCCCGGTGATTGTTCCCACACCGCCGTGATCGTCCCATCCTCGCCGATACTGAGATCAGCCTTCTGTCCATAGCCTGGAAGATTGGCGTTCAGGCAAAGAGGCTTCCAGGCCATCGTGTTTGTGGAATCGTAGACGACAAGAAAGAGACGCCCCCCCCTCCTCGGTGCGGTCCAGCCAAGCAGAGCGAGTGATCCATCATTTGCCACACCGACACTGCATCCAACGAACTCCTCCTGCTCTGCCCGGGCGGAATCATCCTTCCCGGGGTTCTTTGCAAAGAGACAGAAGAGGATCGCCAGGGCAACGATCGCAGTCGGACTAGTGCTATACAGCCTCACGAAGAACCCCTCATAATATTCATTGAATGTATCTGCCCCGGGCGGGAAAAGCAAACGCTGAATCTGCGCCCCGCGGGGCGGCTCATCGCCTCTGGCATTTGAATCCGGTCGTTCGTATGTTATTGTATAACCTCATGACGGCCTTTCCCTTGCTCCGCACGACGTTCGTTGGGCTTTTTCTTCTCCTTGCCTCTCTTTCCCCGCGATATGCGTGGTCCCAGACGCTCCGGGTCCAGGGGACACAGATCGAGGTTGACCTGTACGGGAATATCTACCTCCTGGACAGCGATCGAAACACCCTTCGCCTCTTCGACAAGGCTGGCGTAGTGAACAGGGAGGTGGGAGGACCGGGATGGTTGGACGGGCAATTCGACCGCCCATCGGCGGTCTGGGCCAGGAACGGCATCGATGTGTTCGTTGCTGACTACGGAAACCATCGCATCGAACGATTCGACCGCTCGCTCAACTTTGTTTCGTCATTTTCCACACGCGAAGCCAACAACCCGGAGGAACGATTCGGTTACCCGTCAGGCGTCGCACTCTCACGGCTCGGCGAGCTGTTCATCTGCGACACGGAAAACGGAAGGATCGTGAAGGTAGACAGGTTCAGCACGGTCGAACGGACGTTTGGCGGATTCGGCGGGGGAAAAGGGCGCCTCGCGGCTCCGCGGAGCCTGGAGCTCGGCCCGAAGGACGCGATTTACGTCCTCGATGCCGAGCGCATTGCGGTCTTTGACGCCTTTGGGAACTACTTGCGGGACCTCGTGCCGGGATTGTTCACCCACCCGACGGGTCTCTTCGCGCAGGATGACGTGATCGTTGTCCTGGATGCCGGTACGCTCTTCTTTTTCGACGCGAACGAACGCCCCGAAGGGACGTTCGCTCTCCAGTCGATCCTCCCCACGGGGACGGATTGTCGCTCCTTCGCGTTGAGCGGGGACACGCTCTATTGTCTCACGTCTGGGGGAATTTTCACGGTCGCGGACCCCCGGCCGAAAAGGGGGGGGGACAACCGCTGATTCTGCTCCCCAAAAATCGGTCAGAAATCACGGTCTCAGTAGTGTATTAAACTTGGGATAGGAGGAATCAAAATCATGGCGAAGAGTCTGAACAAGGTGATGCTTATCGGGAACCTGGGGAAAGACCCCGAACTCCGATTCACGTCGAGCGGTGTGCCTGTCGCGACCTTTACGATGGCAACGAACGAATCCTGGAAGGACCAGGAAGGAAACCTGCAGGAGCGGACGGAGTGGCATAACATCGTGGCCTGGCGAAAGCTTGCCGAGATATGCGGGGAGTGGCTGAAGAAGGGGAAGAAGGTCTATATTGAGGGACGAATACAGACGCGGAGTTACGACGACAAGAACACGGGCGCGAAAAAATACATGACCGAGATAGTCGCAGACAGCATGATCATGCTTGACGGCAAGAGTGCCGGCGCCCCCCAGGAGAGCTCCGGTGCCTCCCAGGAAAGCTCCGGCGCCGCTTCTGCACCGGAACCTGCTGCCGGAGCTTCCAACGATGATCTTCCGTTCTAGGGTTGCGCAGATCATTGCCAATGTGATCGACTTCGGGATGACAGTCCAGGAGGCGTTCGATGCACCCCGCGTCCATCATCAGTGGATCCCTGATACGCTCTTGTATGAAAAGCGGGCCCTGGCAACCGATGTGGTGAGGAACCTCGGGAGCATGGGGTACGTTCTCCAGGAGGTCGAGGTTACCGCAGCGGCAGAGGCCCTCATGATCGACCCGGGCGAGGGGTGGCTGCTGGGTGGAGCGGATCCGAGGGAAGAAGGATATGCAATCGGATACTGATATCCACAAAGTTGTCCACATAGCTATCCACAGCTCCTTGTTTATAAATCGAGGCATGAGCTATTTGATGTAAGTTTATGTAAAATAAGCAGTTGTATTGAAACGATCTACTCATTCCGGCCTGTTGTTGAATTCTTAATCACATTCCCCCGGGGTTTGGCTTGAAGGCAAAGCTCTCACTTGAAAATGGAACGCTCTTCACAGCCGAAGCATTTGGTGCTCCCGGCGAGGTCACGGGAGAGGTCGTCTTTAATACGAGCATCACCGGGTACCAGGAGATACTCACGGATCCTTCCTATTGCGGGCAGATCGTGACTCTGACGTACCCTCTCATAGGGAACTACGGGATCAATGGGGAAGACCTGGAATCCGCCCGCCCCCAGGTGAGAGGCGTGATCGTCCGGGAGTCTTCGGGGATATTCAGCAACTTCCGTGCGGACAAGAGCCTTGCTTCCTGGCTCAGGGAGCACAACGTGATGGCGATAGAAGGCCTGGACACACGCATGCTCACGAGGATGCTCCGAACGGATGGCTCCCTCCGGGGGGTCATATCGACGATCGACATGGACGATGCAAGCCTCCAGGCGAAGGCTTCCTCCTCCCCCTCGATGAACGGTCTGGATCTGGCGACGAAGGTGACATGTGAGAGGCCATATTCCTGGGACGAGGCGGATATCACACCTTTTGCGCTCGGCCAGGCTTCCCGCCCGGAGGGGACGGGACGGCGGTTCAAGGTGGTTGCCTATGACTTTGGAATCAAGAGGAACATACTCCGGAGGCTCGTCCGTTACGGTTGTGTCGTGACAGTCGTGCCTGCGGGTTTCCCCGCAGCCGACGTGCTTGCGATGAAACCTGATGGGATCTTCCTCTCGAACGGGCCCGGCGATCCGGCGGCGGTGAGTGTGGGAATCAGGAATATCAACGCGCTGATAGGGAAACTCCCGATATTCGGCATATGCCTCGGGCACCAGCTCCTGGCACTAGCCTTCGGGGGGAAAACGTACAAGTTGAAATTCGGTCACCGCGGGGGGAACCATCCGGTCAAGAACCTCCTGACGGGGAAGATTGAGATTACATCGCAGAACCACGGATTTGCAGTGGACGGGCAATCGCTCGATCCCTCAAACCTGGAAATCACGCATATCAATCTCTACGATCAGACGAACGNNGAACGAGGGGTTCCGGCACAGGGAACTCCCGATCTTCTCGGTCCAGTACCATCCCGAGGCCTCCCCCGGTCCGCACGACAGCGACTACCTCTTCGCGGATTTCATCTCCATGATGAAAACGGGCGCCCCTGCCAGGGGGCCTCGCACCGTGCCCGCACCGTAATCTCCTCCGCCATGGAAGCCGGTTATAGGAATCTCCCCCCTTATTACGATCGGTGGCAGAAAAGCTACGGGAAGGACTTCAGCACGCTGATATTCCCCAGGCTGCTCGCGTCCATCCGGACGCACAGGATCGGCGGAAGGACGATGCTGGACCTTGCCTGCGGCACCGGCACGCTCGCACTCCTGCTGGCGCGGCGGGGGTGGGAGGTCTTCGGTGTCGATGCGTCCGAAGGGATGCTCGCGCAGGCAGCGGAGAAGTTTGCGGGCTCGTCCCTTCCCGTGGCATTTTTCCGGCAGGATATGCGCGATCTCGAAATTCCCCGCCCGGTGCATATGGCGACCTCTTTTTTCGACAGCCTGAACCACCTCATGACGACCGGCGACCTGGGCGCGGTCTTCCGCCGTGTCCGGGAATCGTTGGTTCCCGGCGGTTGGTTCATATTCGATACAAGCACCGAGCGCTGCTTCACAACGCTCTGGACGAAGTCGGAGACTTTCCAAGACCGGGATTTCTCGATCGTTCTCGACAATGCGTATGACCGTGATGCGCGGTCGGCGGTATGCCATGTCACGCTCAATGTCAACAGGGACGGCGGGACCGTTCGGCTGAATGAAACCGTGAGGGAGAGGTTCTACACGACTGATGAAGTGTCGGGTCTTCTCGCGGAGGCGGCGTTCACGGTGAGAGAGTGCGAGGATTTCAATTTCACATACAACCCTGCCGTAGGGAAACTCAAGACCTGGTGGGTTGCCGAGGCCGTCGGACCACGCCGCTCGTAGGCGTGGGGACCACGCCGCCTTCAGGCGTGAGGTTCACGCCGCTACGCCATCCGCTTCACAACCACGATGGTGATGTCGTCCGCCTGGGGTGCCCCCGCGGCGTGCGCGCGCACGGCGGCGATGAGCGCCTCCTTCAAACCCTCCGGGTCCCCTCCGTGGTGTTTCTTCAGTACCGCCTTGATCGGTCCTTCACCGAGCTGTTCTCCCGAGGAATTCATCGCCTCTGAGACGCCGTCGGAGAATATGAGCACGAGGTCACCCGGTCCCAGCGTGACGGTCTCCTGTTCGTAAGGATAGTCTTCCATGATCCCGAGGACGGTCCCCCCGGCGGTAAGTCGGCTGATCTCCCCCCCCGAACGGATAAGGAAAGGCCGTTCATGCCCCGCGTTGCAGCAGGTCAGGGCTCCGTTCGCCGGATCGAGCAATGCGTAAAAAAGAGTGACGAACTTTTCGTTTCCTGTGTTCTGAAAGAGGAGCATGTTCGACCGCCGGACGCATTCCGATGCGGGGGCGGCGGTGAAAGCCTGGTCGCGCAGTGTCGCCTGAACGTTCGCCATCAGCAGCGAAGCGGCGAGTCCTTTTCCCGAGACGTCGCCGAGGCAGACGGCGAGCTGCCCGGGTTCCTTCGCGGTGAAATCGTACAGGTCACCCCCCACCTCGCGCGCCGGAATCGTGACGGCCGCGAACATGTAGCCCGCCACCTCCGGAACCCGCTTCGGGATGAGTGTCATCTGCACTTCACGGGCGGCCTGGAGATCCTTCTCCATCGCTATCTTCTGCCGCTCCTGTTCGTACAGCCGTGCGTTTTCGACGGCGATTGCCGCATGCACGGAGAGCGCATCGAGGACGCTCTCGTCGTCGGCGGTGAACGGGCCTGAGCGCTTGTTGAGTATCTGGAAAACGCCCACGATGGTCCCCGCCCTGTTTTTCATCGGCATGCAGAGTATCGACCTGGTCCGGTAGCCGGTGAGTTTGTCGATGTCCGGGTTGAACCGTGTGTCGAAGTAGGCGTCGGGTATGTTCAGCGTGTCGCCGGTGGCTGCCACGTACCCTGCGATGCCGCTCCCCGTGGGCATCCTGATCTCTATCCTCTCCCCCCCCTTGAGCACGCGCGACCAGAGCTCTTTCTTCTCTTCGTCGAGGAGGTAGACCGTCCCCCTGTCACCGTCCACGAGTCCCAGGGCGGTCTCCAGGATGACACCGAGGAGTTTGTCAAGGTCCAGCGTCGAGTTCAAAACCTTGGCGGCTTCGATGAGCAGTTTCAGGCGGCCGATCTCTTTTCCCGAAACCCCGGCGTGCCGTTCGAGCTCGGCCACGAACTGGTTGTCGACCGTCCGGAGCCGCACGCTGAGCACCTGGAGAAGCCTGTAGGCCAGAGCGCTGCTCTCCCGGAGAAGCTTCTCGAACGCCGCACGCCCTATGGAACACACGACGCATTCGTCGACTGCCGTCACACGCGCGGCGCGCGGCCTACCGTCGATGAGCGCGAGTTCCCCGAAGAAATCCCCCGGGTGGAGGAGCGCAAGGATCGTCTCGTGCCCATGCCTGTTCCGTTTGGTGATCCTCACTCGTCCGCTGGCGATGAGATACAGAGAGTCCCCCTCGGCCTCGTCTTCGAGTACGGTTTCCCCGGGCCCGAACCGGTGTTCTGAGAGTTCGCGGCTGAGCGCCGCGAACTGCTCGTCGGTGAGTACTTCCGTCAGGACGTTGTGGCGAAGTCGTTCGATATGGTGTCGGGAGGCCGTCATCTGTCTCTTCTCTATCCGGTCCGGCTTGCTCGCCGGGAATGCCGGATCAATGTATCGATGGGGGGGGGCAAAGTCAAGGAAGCGGGTTGCGTGCGTCCGCCCTGCTCGTGCATCAGGCGTACTCGTCCCTGCGCATCGTCTGGTTGGAATCCCGCACGAACCCGAGCGCGCTCAATTCCGCGCCGAGCGGACTCTCGGCCGGGCGGATGTCGTCGCAGTATTCGACCACGATCTCCCTGAACGGCCGGAGAGTCCCCGGGAGCCTGAGAAGGCCGACGAAAAGTTCGAGCCCCTTCCGCACGATCTCCATCCCCGGCACGCCGAGCGAGCGGATCCGCGCTCCGGAGGATTCAAAGAGAAGGAAGGGGGCTCCTCCGTCGAATGCCATGTACGTTGATGGCGAACGTGTCACGCGGAGCGGAGATCCCCCTTTGTCCCCGGGGAAAAGATCCACGCCGGGGCCGTAGGGATTTGCCGGATCGCAGGCATTCAGAAGCACGACCCCACCCCGGAGCCTCTCCGAGCGGACTTTGCGGAGTTCCTCGACGGCCGATGGAAGCGCAAACTGCATCCCGGAGAGTCCCTCGACAAAATACCCGCGGCGGATTTCCCCTTTCAGCTCCATCCGTGCCAGCTCCGGCGCAATCATCCCCCAGGGGAGGAGGTCCTCGCGTTTGTGGAACTCGCGGGCCACGATGCCGTACCTCTCCAGAAGGAGCGTTGCCTGGGCGCGGGCGCGCTCCTCCTCTCCCGGCGGATCCCCCATCAGGCCCCCTGTGCGCACCGGCGACCACCTCCCCGTCCATCCCGGCACCTGCCGGAGGGCCCGGCGGGCGGACTGCATGAGGCGTCCCCTTCCCGGCGCGCGGCGGGGGTTTACAATCTCGATCCGTTCATAATGCTCCGGGAGATCGACGCGGGCGGGGCGACGCACCGCCTTTACTTCTGCGAACACATCGTTGGTGATGATCCCGTTCCAGAACAGCTCCGCGATGCCGTTGTTCATCCCCTCGAGCGAAAGCCTTGTCCCCTCCCGTATGTCGCTGAAGAAGGAGGCGCCGTGAGTCTCCAGGAATTCCAGGATTCGGCGGGCCGGCTCATGGAACGGGACTTCCGCCGCGTCTGCCGGGGGACGAAGATAAAGGGCTCCGTTCCCCCGGAATATGAAACGGATCCTGCCTGATCCGCTCCCCACCCATGCGCCGCTCCCCGCAGAGGAAAATTGCGTGAGACTATCGGAAGAGATTTCCCCTACGCGGGTGCGGAGGACGTCCCGTTCCCACACCTCTGCAGGCAGTGGAAGCCCTTCGAGGCGCTCGAGGGCCGTCGCGAGGTCGATCCGCGGGCCGGTGTCTGCGACGCCCCGCACTCCCTGCCAGCGGAAGAGGAACGATGCGAACTCGGCGGGACCCGAGGGGGTGATCTCGCGGCGGAGGAGCGTAATCGTCTGCCGGTGAATCCGCTCGAGTGTCGGTTTGTAACACCACTCTTCCTTCACCCCCTCCTCCCCCCGGCCTCTGAACCGGCCCCGTACCACCTCCTTCGATTCGGCGAGCTGGTGCGCGATCCGCTCCACGCGATCGGGCCCGGTGTCGAATCTCCTTCCGATCTCGTTCCCCGTCAGGGGGCCATGGTTTCGCAGGAACCTCCCGATCAGAAACGCCGCGCTCCGCTCGGATTCGAGCGAGCGGTAGAGCTCCCGTTCCTCCGCTGCGATCCAGCGCGGCCCGTCGTGAAAATCGACACTCACGACTCTTCCGTCCCTCTCCAGCGTCCGCACCATTGCCCCGGGATCCCCTTCACATCGTTCGCGCAGCTCTTCCCCGGTGAGGTCGCCTATCAGCAGGAGTATCTCCACCAGTTCCTCGGGAGAGCGGGCCCGCGTTCCCTCCGCGCAGTGCTGCAGCTGATTCTCGACCGCTTCGATCGCCTCGGGCCGCAGAAGCGAGGAGATCGAATCGAGGTCAATGATCTCTCCGAGGATTTCCCGGTTGACCGCCAGGTACTGGCTCAGGCGGTCTTCGCGCGGCTGATCGTCCTGGTACATGTACACTGCGATGAAATCGAAGAGCAGGCTTGCGGCGAAGGGGGAGGGGATCTCCGTGGACGCGTGTGCGATGGCGATCGATCCCTGCTCGATCCCCCGGATGACATCCATAAAGTGCTCGAAGTCGAGCACATCGTGAAGGACTTCCCTCACGGTCTCTATGACGATCGGGAAGTCATCGTATTTGCGGGCGATCTGCAGGAGATCGCCGGCGCGCAGCCGTTGAAGCCAGAGCGGGGTCCTCTTCCAAGGGGCGGACCGCGGCATCAGGAGCGCCCGCGAGGCGTTCTGCCGGAATTGCCCTCCGAAGAGGGGAGAAGAGAGGACTTCGTCCAGCACAATCCCGCGGGCCTCGTCTGCCACCATCCCCTCGAAGAGGTTCGCCGGGAGAGTGTCCGCATCCGTGGAACGGAGCAAAATGCCGTCATCGTTGTAGAGCATCTGGGGCTCGACGCCGGCCAGAGCCTGAAGCCTGCGGGCCAGCAGGAGTCCGAGGAGCCCGTTCACCCTGCGCCCGAACGTGGAGTGGACGACGAGCCGGGGGTCCCCGATCTCGTCGCGGAACGATTCAACGAGAATCAGCCGGTCGTGGGGGATGACCCCGGTGGCATCCCGCTGCTTGCGGAGGTACTCGCGTATGTTCCATGCCGAGCGGCTGTCGATCGGGTACCCCGAACGGAGCCGTGCGAGGAACTCCGGCAGATCGATCCCCTCTTCCATTGATCTGCGGAAGTGCCCCACTTTGAGACCGAGTTCATAGCTCCGTCCTATCCCCTCCCCCCGCCAGAAAGGCATCCGGGCCGGCTGACCGGGTGCGGGACTGACGGTCAGCCGGTTTGCGTCGATCTCCTCCACACGCCACACGCTCGATCCGAGTATGAAGGTATCCCCGCTCCTCGTCTCGTACACGAACTCTTCGTCCACTTCCCCCACTTTGGTCTTCCCGTCCGCCAGGTACACCCCGTAGTATCCGCGGTCCGCGATCGTTCCCCCGCTTGTCACTGCGAGCCGGCCGCTCCCGGGGAGGGCGCGGAGGATGCCGTTGACCCTGTCCCACGAGACGATCGCCCTGAGCTCGCGGAATGTCCCCTCGGAGTAGCGGCCGGCTATCATCTGGATCACGCCGTCGAAGAGCGCGCGGGACAGGTTGCGGTAACAATAAGATTGTCGGACAAGATCGTAGAGCGTATCGAGCTCCCTGGCTTCCACGCTCACCATCGCCACAATTTGCTGGGCTAGCACGTCGAGACAGTTCTCGGGAATGACCGTCCCTTCCACTTCGTGTTCGACTATCCCCCGTGCGACGACAGCCGACTCGACCAGGTCTTCACGGTGCGTGGGAAAAATCCGTCCTTTGCTTGTCGCGGTGACGAGGTGTCCCGACCGGCCGATCCTCTGCAGGCCGCGGGCTATCCCTCTGGGGGATTGAAGCTGGATCACGAGATCGATGCTCCCGATGTCAATCCCCAGTTCGAGCGACGATGTGGCGACGAGCGCCCTGATCTTCCCCCCCTTCAGGTCTGTTTCCATCTTCTCCCGCGCCTGCCGGGACATGCTCCCATGATACGCCTGGACCAGCGGTTCGTTCCCCCCGCTGCCGGATGTCGACCGCGGGACTGCGTGGAGATTGATGAGCGCCGGGCCCGCACCCGTCGCCTCCGGTTCCGCGTCTCCGCCTGTGGCCGCCTCGTTCAGAGCCGCCGATACCCTTTCCGCCAGCCGCCTGTTGTTGACGAATATGAGCGTCGTCCTGTGGAGGCTTATCAATGTGAGTATCTCGTCGAAGACAAGGGGCCAGACTCCCTCCTGGGTGAGAAGAGAGAAGTCGGGCGGGGCGCACTCAACCTGCACGTCCATCGTCTTCCTGTGCCCGGCGTCGATGATCGCCACTGCCCGGGGTACGAACGCGCTCCCCTCCCGGCCCACCCCTCCCAGGAACGCCGCTATACGGTCCAGCGGTCGCTGCGTTGCGGAGAGCCCGATCCTCACAAATTCCTGCTCCGCCACCTCCTGGAGCCTCTCCAGTGAGAGCGAGAGGTGGACGCCCCGCTTGTTCCCGCACACGGCGTGAATCTCATCGACGATTACGTACTGGACCGTGCGGAACATCCCCCGGGACCGCCCGGAGGTCAGCATCAGGTAGAGTGATTCGGGGGTGGTGATGAGTATGTCGGGAGGATTTCTCTGCATCGCGGCCCGCCGGGACTGTGTCGTGTCCCCGGTCCTTACTCCCGTCCGGATGGAAGGCAGATTCAATCCTGCTTCCGAGGCGGCGTGTCTGATCCCTGAGAGCGGACCTTCCAGGTTCCTTTCGATGTCGTTATTGAGAGCCTTCAGTGGAGAGACATACAGTATCCGGACCCCCGGCGGGAGCGTACCCTCCAGGTGTTGTTCCACGAGATGGTTGATCGCCCAGAGAAACGCAGCGAGTGTTTTTCCCGACCCGGTCGGGGCGAGTATGAGCGTGTGTTTTCCGGAGGAGATGCTCGGCCAGCCGAGTGTCTGGGGCGGCGTCGGGGTGCCGTATGTCCGTTCGAACCAGTCCCGGACAACGGGATGGAAGTCGTTAAGCGTGCCTGTGGAATCCATAACGCGAATCTACCTCAATTCGCCTGCTTATGCAACAAATCCCCCCTCTTTTGCGTACATTAAACCGGCACTTACCCCCCGTCCTTTCCGGAGTCTCTCAATGAAAATGAAAAAGAAGGTCATGTATTCGTCCATCGGGGTCGCGGTCCTCGTCGGGGCGGCGTTCCTCCTGTTCGGCGGGTCAAAAAAAAGTGACGACTCCGCACTTCCCCGGGTGAAGGTCGTCAAGGGGAACATCGTTGACAAGGCGCTCGCGGTCGGAACGATCGAGCCGGAGAATGAAATCTCGGTCAAGTCCAAGGTCTCGGGCGCCGTCAGCAGGATATTTGCGGATGCCGGGACATTCGTCCGGGCGGGGCAGCCGCTCCTGGAGGTCCGCCCCGACCCAACGCCGCTGGAGCTCGCAGAGGCCAAGCGGAATCTCCAGCTTGCGCAGGTCGAGCTGGACAACGCGGTGAAAGATAAAGTCCGGCAGGAATCACTCCGTTCAAAGCATCTCATATCGGACAAGGAATACGAGGATTTCCAGCGCCACTACGATCAGACCGAGCTCACAAGAAGCCTGAACCACGAGCGGCTGCAGCTTCTTGAACAGGGGAAAGTGAAGATCGGCGGCGTGGAGATCGAGTCGATCGTCAAGGCCCCTATTGACGGGTACGTCCTGAAGAAAACGGTGCAAGTAGGGGATCCCGTGACCCCCCTGACGTCGTACCAGGAGGGGACCGTCCTGATGAAGATGGCGAACATGGACCGGCTCCTGTTCAAGGGGACGGTCGACGAGATCGACGTGGGGCGGATGAAGGAGGGAATGCAGTCAGAGATCAAGGTGGGCGCGCTCCCCTCGGAGAAGGTCGCCGGAACGCTCACGAAGATCTCGCTGAAGGCGGAGAAGAAGGAGAACGCGACCGTGTTCCCAATCGAAATTGCGATCCCGAGGGCGAGCAACAGCGTGCTGCGCGCCGGGTATTCTGCGAACGCCAGCGTGATAATACGCCACAAGGACAGCGTGCTTGTGATCCCCGAACGCGTCGTCACGTTCAGGAACGATTCCGCATTCGTCCGGGTCCCCCTCGCACAGGGGAAGGATGAGGAACGGTATATCAAGACGGGCCTGAGCGACGCCATCACTCTGGAGGTGGCCGAGGGGTTGAAGGAAGGGGATGAGGTGCTCGAGAAGCCTGTCAAGAAGATCGAATAGGAACCCATGGACACGCTGCGGACGACAATCATCGAGTTCCTGAGGGACATCAGGGCCCAGAAGCTCCGGACGTTCCTCACGATATTCGGCATCGTCTGGGGGACGGTCGCCATCGTCGTCCTGCTCGCCTTCGGCATGGGGTTCAAGCGCCAGCTCGCCGTCAATATGCACGGGATGGGGGAGAGCGTGGCGATCATGTTCCCGGGGCGCACGACGAAACCGTTCGAAGGGTTCGGCATCGGCCGGCCGGTGAATTTTATCGAAGACGACGCCCGGCTTATCGCGTCGCAGGTTCCGGCCATCGGGCGCATCAGCCCCGAGTATGCCGCGGGGGACGCCCAGGTTCGCCTGGGGGAGAACATCATCAACACGCTCGTCTCGGGGGTCTACCCTATTTATGCGGACATGCGGAGCATCATTCCCGAGCAGGGGGGGAGATTCATCGACGACATTGACATGCAGGACCGGAAACGAGTGGCGCTGATCGGCGACGAGGTGAAGCGGCTCCTGTTCGGCGAAGGGGATGCGGTCGGCAAGGTCATCTACGTTGACCAGGTCCCCTTTATGGTGGTGGGCGTGATGCAGAAGAAGACGCAGAGCTCCTCCTACAACCGTCGCGACCAGGACAGGGTGTTCATCCCGGCATCGACGTTCGCCTCGGTGTTCGGGGCGTACCATCTTCGCAACATCATTTACACGCCGAAAGATCCGCGGGAGTCGGAACAGGTCCAGCAGCAGGTGAGGAACGTCCTGGGGAAGAGATACCGGTTTGACCCCGCCGACAGGGACGCGGTCTGGATATGGGACACCGGCGAATTCGATAAATTCATATTCTATTTCTTCCTGGCGTTCAATCTGTTCATGGGGCTGATCGGGAGCTTCACGCTGGGGGTGGGGGGGATTGGCGTCGCCAACATCATGTACATCGTCGTCCAGGAACGCGTCAAGGAGATCGGCGTCAAGCGTGCCGTCGGCGCGAGGCGCCGGACGATCCTCGCGCAGTTCTTTGCCGAGACGTTCTTCATCATCGCGATCGGCTCGTCGATCGGGTTTCTCATCGCATGGGGGATCACCGTTGTGTTGGGATATATTCCGATCAAGGACTTCGTCGGCACTCCTGAGATTTCTGTGGAGGTGGCGCTCGCGACAGTCTTTGTGCTCGCGGTGATCGGGCTTGCGGCGGGCCTGTTTCCCGCGCGGCGTGCCGCGAACCTGAACGTGGTCGAGTGTCTCCGCGCCTGACCCTCTTTGCGGCGAAAAGTTCTCACTCACAATTTTTCCGTCGATCCATGTGGCTCGAACTCCTCCGTGAATTTTTTCAGGACCTGAAGGCCCAGCGCACGCGGGCGATGCTCACGATCGTCGCGATCACGTGGGGGACCGTGGCCGTGGTCCTCCTGATGTCCTTCGGCGAAGGGCTGGGAACCCAGATGGAAAACGGGCTCCTCAATGCCGGGAACAGGATCATGATACTCTACGGTGGAGAGACGGGAAAACAGTACGAGGGGATGGCCAAGGGACGCAAGATCAGGGTTGCGGAGGAGGACGCGGCCCTCCTCCGGCAGGCGATCCCCGGCATCGAGATGATAAGCCCCCAGTACAGGAACAACGTGACGCTGACGCGCGGCAAGTTCACGACGACGACGGAGTGCGAGGGGGTCAATCCCCTCTTCGAAGAGATGCGCCGGATGTACCCGGCGTCGGGAGGGAGGTTCCTGAACGATGTGGATGTCGTCCAGCAACGCCGGTCGCTCGTCCTCGGCGGGAAGATCGCGGCGGACATATTCGGGAAGGAGGATCCGGTCGGAGGGACGATTCTCTTCGACGGCGTCCCGTTCACGGTGGTCGGCGTGCTGCAGCGGAAGCTCCAGACGGCGATGAACAACGGTCCCGATGACCAGCGGGCGATTATCCCGTATTCCACGTTTCGCACGATGTACGGGGAGGAGTATGTCAACTCGATTGTCGTCCGCCCCCTGGATCCCTCGCGCCAGGAGGAGCTCAAGAAGGAGATATTCCGCGTCCTCGCGCGGAAATACCATTTCGATCCGACGGATGAGCGGACGCTTTTCATCTGGGATTTCATCGAAGCGGAGAAGATCGGGCAGAAGATCGGCCTCGGTGTGACGATATTCCTTGGTTCCGTCGGTTTTCTTACCCTCCTCATCGCCGGCGTGGGCGTTGCGAACGTCATGTATGTGGTAGTGAAGGAACGGACGCACGACATCGGGGTCAAAATGGCCCTCGGCGCCCGGAAGAGCTACATCCACATGCAGATAATATTCGAGGCGCTCTTCCTCTCGTTCATGGGTGGCGGGATCGGGACATTGATATCCGTCGCGGTCATCGGCGTCGTCAAGCTCATCCCGTCCGACAGCGGCCCCATGCAGTTTCTCGGGAGGCCGGTCCTCTCACCCATGATCATGCTCCTCACCGCCGGCATCCTTGCGGCGATCGGCCTTCTGGCCGGGTTCTTTCCGGCGCGCAGGGCGGCAGCCGTCGACCCGGTCGAGTCGCTCCGCTACGAGTGACGTCCCTCCCTTGATTAGCTCGATTCCAATTGCTAAATTGATAGATATTTATCAACTCCCGATGAATTGAAAAGGGGAAGGGACACGACCCGGAAAAGGTGGTGGTGTTTCTGAAGCGATGGGCGCCGAAGGACTAACAACAACAACCAGGGAGAGAAAATGCGAGCAACACGTGGTGCAGGGATCGTAGCGTTGGTGGCTCTACTCGCCGCCCCGCTGGTCCTGGGGCAGGGGAAAGAGCAGGCCCCCAACTTCAGTCTGAAGAACTCAGCGGGGCAGGTGGTGGAGCTGGCGAAACTCCACGGGAAAGCCGTCGTGGTGAACTTCTGGGCTACCTGGTGCGGTCCGTGCCGGGCGGAGATCCCGGGCATGCTCGAGGTCTACAGGGAGTACAAGGGAAGAGGGTTGGAAATCGTCGGCATCTCCGTTGACAGGGACGGCTGGCAGGTCATCAATCCCCTCGTCAAGAAACTGAGTATCACCTACCCGGTAGTGCTCGGAAACGGGGACGTGACGGATGCCTGGGGGGGGATCGACGCGATTCCGACGACATTCTTCGTCGACCGGAACGGCCGGGTTCTCCTTCGGCATGTCGGGGCCATGCCGAAGGAAGACTTCGAGAAGGCCGTCAAGAGTCTTCTCTGATGCTCCTCACGGTTGCCCGAACAAAAAATCCAGTCCGCTCACGCGGCTGGATTTTTTGTGGATCGGGGCGGCTCTCAGCTCAGCATTTGCTCCAGCCGCAATTGTAGCAGACGACGCACCCGCTCATGTGTTCGACGTTGCTCCCGCACTCGGGGCATGTCACCGAACTCCCCTGCGGTACTTTGTCCCCCCCGTGGGCCGCCTGTGCCGGCTTCGCCCCGGCGGGCGCAGGTGCGGAGTTCCCTCTTTGCGTCCTGATGTGGTCCCGGTTCTCGATGTACTGCTCGATCACTTTGCCGATCGCGTCGGGCGTGGAGAGAATCTGTCCTCCGTGTCCGTCCCAGACGGGGGTCGGGCCCGAAATCCCCTTGAGCTGCTTCACGATCTCCCGCGGTTCGATGCCGGAGCGGAGCCCGAGGGAGATCAGCCGGCTGATGGCCTCGGACTGGGCGGCGGCGTTTCCCCCCGCTTTGCCGATGGTGGTAAAGACCTCGCACAGGCCCGATTCATCTTCGTTGATCGTGACGTAGAGATATCCTTCGCCCGTCTTCATCCGCTGGGTCACTCCCACGGTCATCTGCGGGCGCTGGCGCGGCGAGCGGGGATGCTTCTCCTCGGATCGTGCGGCTTTTGACACCTCCTGCTTCCGCGCGAATTCCTCCGTCTGGAGTATCCCCTCCCGGCTTCCCTCGCGGTACACCGTGATCCCCTTCAGCCCCGACTTGTAGGCCGTCATATAAATGTCCGCGACCGTCTCGACGCTGACGTTTTCCGCGAGGTTCACGGTCGAGGAGATGCTGCTGTCGACGTACTTCTGTATCACTCCCTGCATCTTGACCCGGAAGTACGGATCGATCTGGTGCGCCGTGATGACGTGGGGGGGCAGGTCCTCGTCGCTGCCGAACATCTGCTTGATGAGCGGGTGATAGACCTTGTACTCCGAATAGGTCTCTCCGTCGTGGTTCTTCACCTTCCGGCGATAGCTCGTGCAGAAGATCGGCTCGATCCCCGAGCTGGTCTGGGCGACAATGGATCCCGTCCCCACGGGAGGCATCGTGATGACGGTGCTGTTCCGTATGCCGTGCGCCTTGATGCTCTCCTGTATCTCCGCGGGAAGTCCCTGGACAAACTTGCTCCGGGAATACCCCTCCCACGAGAAGAGCGGGAAGGGGCCTTTCTCGCGCGAGAGCTCCACGGAAGTCCTGTACGACTCGTCCCGGATCGTGCGCATCATCTTCTCGGTCTCGTCGAGGGCTTCCTGCGTGTCGTACTTGATCTTCATCATCACGAGGGCGTCCGCCAGCCCCGTGATGCCGAGCCCGATGCGCCGGTCGGAGGCCACGGCATTCCGGATCTTCTCGAGCGCGTGGTTCTCCATGTTGTAATCGATGATGTTGTCCATGAACCGGGTCGCCACCCGGGTCACCTCGGCCAGTTCCTTGTAATCGAATTTCCCCTGGTCGTCCACGAACTTGCTCAGGTTGATGTTCCCCAGGTTGCACGCGGTGTACGCCGCAAGGGGCTGTTCGCCGCACGGGTTGGTGCTGCTCAGCGGGTTGGCATATTCGACGTTGTGGTAGTCCCTCATCGTGTCCCAGAATATGATCCCCGGCTCGGCCGATGCATGCGCGTTCTTGATGATCTTGAACCAGAGCTCCTTCGCCTTCACCTTCCTGTAGTTTTTCCCGTTCCAGCGGAGTTGGAACTCCGTGTCGTTTATGACGGCGTTCATGAACTCGTGTGTTATGAGCACGCTGATGTTGGCGTGCTGGACTTTGATGCGCCGCGGGTCATTCTTGATCGTGATGAACCGCTCGATATCCGGGTGGTCGACGCGCATTGTCAGCATGAGGGCGCCGCGGCGGCCGGCCTGCGAGACCGTGTTTGTGCTTTCGCTGAAGAGGTTCATGAACGCGGTCGCCCCGGGAGAGTGGTCGATCGTGGCGTTGACCGCCGCCCCTTCGGGACGCAGGATGGAGAGATCGGTGCCGACGCCCCCCCCGGTACGGTAGACCATCGCCGATTCCGTGATGCAGCGGTAGATGCCCTCGAGGCTGTCCTCCTCGATCGGGATCACGTAACAGTTGGAGAGAGTCGGCCTGCGGCGTGCGTCTTCGCGCCCCGCTCCGTGCATGACGCGCCCTCCCGGGACGAATCGAAAGTCGAACAGAAGTTCGAGGAACCGGTTGTACCAGTATTCCTTCTCCTTTTCAACGGAGGCGAGCGCCTTGGCGATGCGGTCCCACATGTGCATCGGTCCCTTCTCGCTGTGCGAAAGGTACTTCGACCGCAGCACGTCGGCGGCGAGGTCGTTATCCTTGTAATAGTCGCGGCAATCGAGCGCGAGATCCATGACCGCCTCGTTCATCGCTTTCGAACCCTTGACGGCGTGCATGGTGTTCCTTGTGTCCACGGAGGGAAGGGGGGGAGTTTCCTTGTGGGCCATAGGGCAGATCCTCGCATTAGAAAAAACAAAAAGAAAGCCCTCCCCCCAGGGTGACGCCTCAATGTAGTATGGGGTGGAAGGTGGGAGCAACGGCGGAAAATATAATACGTTGGCGGAGTGAAGTCAAGTTAATATTTTTCGGCAGGACGATTTGTGCTGTGCGACAACGACTTAGGGGACGGAAAATATTCGTCAGCCGGCGGCGCGCCGTCGCGGCCTGCACATCGCTCACTGATATTGCAGGCAGGTCTTGCTTTTCACGTCGCTCAACCGTACTTTTTTGGGCGTACCATTTTGGGCATACCATTTTGGGCGTACCATTTCCGGCGTACTTTTTCCTGCGCGCTTTTTTCGGCGCATTTATCCCACCATCCTGCTCACGTGTCATCAGAGGTACCCCGATCATGTCCGCCGCGGTGCAGTTTACAACGATTCCTGAAATGTTCGACAGGCTCACCACCCGCTTTGCCGGGGAAAAGAAACCGGTGCTCATGTACAAGTCTGACGGTACCTATAAAGGCATTCAGTATATGGAGTTGCGGCGACAGGTTGAGTTGTTCGCCTTCGGTCTGGGGTCCCTGGGATTGAAACGCGGGGATCGTGTCTCGATCATATCGGAAAACAGGCCTGAATGGGTTGTCGCTGACCAGGCGATCGCCGGACTCGGTGCCGTGAGCGTCCCCGTCTACCCCACAATGACGGCAAAACAGATCGAGTATATATTCAACGACGCCACTATCAGGTTTGCCATCGTATCGAACCAGTTCCAGCTCAACAAGGTGGCGAAGATCTCCGGAAACGTTCCGACGCTGGAAACGACCGTTGTGATGGGGGAGAAAGGGCTCGCGAGCGAGCCCGGGACGGTCGGTTTTTCCTCTCTCATGGGTATGGGGGAGGGATTCGAGCGCGAAAACCCCGACTACCTCCGTGCCTCGGCGAAGATGGTGAGGCCCGGGGACCTCCTTACGATCATTTATACGTCAGGGACCACCGGGAACCCCAAGGGTGTCATGCTGACGCATGACAACCTCTGCAGCAACATAAAGAGCGCCGCAGAGGCGATCCCGTTCGGTACGACGGACGTGCTTCTCTCCTTCCTGCCGCTCAGCCATTCATTTGAGAGGATGGCGGGTTACTACACCGGTCTGGCATGCGGCGCCACACTCGCCTTTGCGGAAAGCGTCGAAACGGTGCGTGAGAACATGCTGGAGGTCAGACCGACGATTGTGACCACCGTTCCCCGCCTTTTCGAGCGGATCCAGAGCCGGATCATCAAGCAGGTCGACGCAGGTTCCCCTCTTCGTCAGCGGTTGTTCCACTGGGCGATGGGGGTTGGCCGGGAATATGCCGCCGGAACCAGGGAAGGGAAAGCCTCGCTCAATCTGAAGGTCAGGCATGCACTTGCGGATCGGCTGGTGTTCGCAAAGGTAAAGAGTAGAACCGGTGGACGGATGCGGTTCTTCTGTTCCGGGGGTGCGGCTCTGGGGAAGGAGTTCGGGGAGTTTTTCGAAGCGATCGGTCTCAGCATCATCGAGGGATACGGCCTGACGGAAAGTTCTCCTGTCATTTCCGTCAACCGTCTGGACAATTACCGGTTCGGGACCGTCGGTCACCCGATCCGGGGGGTGGAGGTCCGGATCGCACCCGACGGGGAGATACTTGCCCGGGGTCCGAATATCATGAGAGGATACTGGAACAACCCGGAGGCGACGGCAGAAGTGATCGACGGTGAGGGATGGCTTCATACCGGTGACATCGGGGCTATCGACGCAGAAGGGTTCATCCGCATTACGGACAGGAAGAAGCATCTCTTCGTCAGTTCGGGGGGGAAGAACATCGCTCCCCAGCCCATTGAGAACCTCTTCCTCTCGAACAAATACATCGAGCAGTTCATGCTCATCGGTGACCGGAGGATGTTCCTGACGGCCCTCATCGTCCCGGATTTCGACGCGCTCAAGGAGTACGCCGACTCCCGGGGCATCGCGTACGCGACGAACACGGACCTTGCGGCCCACCCCACGATCAACGAGCTGATCCAGACAAACATCCATTCGATCCAGAAAGACCTTGCCAACTACGAGCGCGTGAGAAGGTTCACGCTGCTGGACCGGCAATTCAGCATCGAGGACGGGGAGCTCACCCCCACGCAAAAAGTCCGGCGCAGTGTCATCGAGGAACGCTATGCCCGCCTCATTGAAGGTATGTACGAAGGGATCAACTGATCCGACTCTTCGTTGACTTTCAACCCGTTTTTGAGTAGATTTTGGCCGTTCAGACGCAACTTTCCCCCTCACCGCGGTGTTTGGAGAATTGACCCCATGGTGCAGTATGTCCCCATCGCCATAATGCTCGGTCTGGGCGTGCTGGCGGGGCTGGTGTTCACGAACATCAACCGCCTGATCGGTCCGAAGCATCCCACCGAGGAGAAACTCTCCACCTATGAAAGCGGCATGGAGCCCGTCAGGAGCGCGCGCGAACGCTTTTCGGTGAAATTCTACCTTGTGGCGATGCTCTTCATCATATTCGACATCGAGACCGTCTTCATGTATCCATGGGCGGTGATGTTCCGTAAGCTCGGCGTCTTCGGGTTCGTGGAGATGATGGTGTTCATCGCCATCCTGCTCGTGGGGTTCGTGTACATACTGAAGAAGGGAGCATTGCGGTGGCACTAGCGGGTCTGAGCAATGAAGGGTTCCTGACGGCACGCCTGGATGACATCATCAACTGGGCGCGGAAGAATTCTCTCTGGCCGATGCCCATGGGAATCTCCTGCTGCGCGATCGAGATGATGGCGACAGCCTCCCCCAGGTTTGACATCTCCCGGTTCGGTTCCGAGGTCATGNNGACCAGATGCCCGATCCGAAATGGGTGATCTCGATGGGAGCCTGCGCTTCGTCGGGGGGTATGTTCCGTTCCTATTCGGTCGTTCAGGGGATCGACCAGTTCATGCCGGTCGATGTGTATGTTGCGGGGTGCCCGCCCCGCCCCGAGGCGCTTCTCCTGGGACTCATGGAGCTGCAGAAGAAGATCGCGGGGGAGACGACGGTCGGCAATTACATGCGCGGCGAGAAGATTCATATCCCCGAAAGCGCGCCGGAGCCCAGGGCCGAACTCACGACGGGAACCCACGCATGACTCAGGCCATCGTGGCAAAGCTTCAGGCCGGTCTCCCCGGTGCCGTGCGCAGTGCCGGGGAATTCAGGGGGGATCTGACCGTGACAATCCGCCGGGAGGATATTGCCCGCGCCTGCGAGTTTCTGAGGACCGATCCCGACCTGGCGTTCGACATGGTGATCGACGTGCTCGGGGTCGACATGTACCGGCCCGAGGAACGCTTCGAGGTCGTCTACAACCTGTATTCGCTCAAGAACAAGGAGTATGTGCGGCTGAAAGTGCTTGTAGACGAGCGGGATCTCAAAGTGCCGACCGTGACAGGAGTCTGGACCGGGGCGAACTGGCACGAGAGGGAAACCTACGACATGTTCGGCATTGTCTTCACCGGCCATCCCGATCTTCGCCGCATGTTCATGCCGGAGGAATTCGAATACTTCCCGCTCCGAAAGGACTTCCCAACGATGGGCATTCCTGATTCACTCCCCCTCCCCCGGAGATAGCCGCATGCCCGTCCGTACCCCGGAGGATTCGAAAAAGAGCAGAATACTGTCGGCCCTGGAGGATCAGGACACTTCGGTCATACTCGATGATCCCCTCGAGAACGAAATGATCCTCAACATGGGGCCGCAGCACCCGGCGACGCACGGCGTGCTCCGTCTCCTTGTGCGCCTGGACGGTGAGACCGTCATGGCGGTCGTCCCCGAACTGGGATATCTGCACCGCGGGTACGAGAAGATCGCCGAGGCGAGCACATACCATGAGTTCATCCCTCATACGGATCGTCTCGACTACCTCTCCCCGATTGCGAACAACGTCGCCTACTGCCTGGCGGTCGAGAAGCTGGCAGGGATCGACCTTCCGGAGCGTGCGAAATACATCCGAGTCCTTGTCTGCGAGATGTCCCGCATCGCGTCCCACCTCGTGGCTGCGGGAAGCATGGCCATGGACGTCGGTGCGCTGACCGTGCTCCTCTGGACATTCCGCGAGCGGGAGAAGATCCTGGACATTTACGACGTCCTGTGCGGCGCCCGGTTCACAACAAGCTATGCCCGGATCGGCGGACTGCAGCAGGACTGGACCGACCGGTGCACGGCGATGCTGGAGAGGTTCCTCGGGGAGTTCAGGGCGGACCTGCTGGAGGTCGAGAAGCTCCTTGGGACGAACCGGATATTCGTCGACCGATGCGAAAACGTCGGTATACTCACACGCGAGGATGCCATTGCGATGGGGATTACCGGCCCCATACTCCGTGCAGCGGGAGTGCCGCGCGACCTGCGGAGGGACAGACCCTACCTGGTGTATGACAGGCTCGATTTCAACGTCGTCACTCTCAACGAGGGGGACGCGCTGGCCAGATTCTATGTCCGGATAGGGGAGATGAAGGAGAGCGCTGCGATCCTGCGGCAGGCTCTCGCCGCACTCCCGGCGGGGCCCTACCTCGCCGACGAACCGAAAAAAGTCGTTCCCCGGAAGGACCGCGTCTATACGCGCATGGAGGAGCTCATACAGGACTTCATGCTCGTCAACATCGGCATCGATCCCCCGGTGGGCGAAGTATATCAGGGGGTCGAATCGTCCAAGGGGGAACTTGGCTTTTACATCGTGAGCGACGGCACCGGGCATCCCTGGCGGATGAAGATCCGCTCGCCGTCGACGAACAACCTGTCGGCGCTTCCCCTGATGCTGAAAGGATGCATGATCTCCGACATCGTTGCCGTCATAGGGTCGGTCGACCCGGTGATGGGTGAAGCTGACAAATAGGATTGTCACATGCTTTCAGAACAGAGCCTCAAGAAGATCGAAGAGCTGAAAAAGCGCTATCCGCGCCCCCAGCCCGTCGTGTTGGCCGCCCTCTGGATGTGGCAGGAGGAGAACGGGTGGATCTCGAGGGAGGGGATGGTCGAAGTGGCCGGTCTTCTCGGCATCCCGGAGCATCACGTGTACGGCGTCGTGAGCTTCTACACGATGTTCAACAGCACGCCCGTTGGCAGGCACAAAATCGAGGTGTGCACAAACGTCTCGTGCATGCTCAGGAACAGCGACAGGATCGTAAAGCACATACAGGAGAGCCTGAATGTCGGCGTCGGCGAGACGACCCCTGACGGCAGGTTCACTCTCGTCGAGGCCGAATGCCTGGGGTCGTGCGGCACCGCGCCCATGATGCAGGTGGGGGACGAGTATTACGAGAATCTCGATGAAGCAAAAGTGGACGCGATCCTCTCCCGACTGAAATGACGATGGAACCGCTCATCCTTCCTCCTGTCCCCGGACTTTCGGGCATCGACGTCTACGAGGCGCACGGGGGCTACGGGATGCTCCGCAAGGCCGTCACCATGAAGCCGGAAGAGGTGACCGACGAGGTGAAGAAATCGGGTCTTCGCGGGCGCGGCGGCGCGTGTTTTCCCACGGGGCTGAAATGGACGTTCATGCCGAAGCAGACCGACAAGCAGAAGTACCTCTGCGTCAACGGCGATGAAAGCGAACCGGGGACGTTCAAAGACCGTCAGATATTTGAGCTCAATCCCCACCTCCTGATCGAAGGGGCCGTTATCGCAGCCTACGCCATGGGCGTCGGCACGATCTATCTGTATATCCGCGGTGAGTACAAGAGGTGGATCGCGATGGTCGAGAAGGCGGTCGACGAAGCGTACGCGCGGGGGTACTGTGGGGAGAACATACTCGGGTCCGGGTTCAGCACTTCATTCACCGTGCACAGGGGCGCGGGGGCCTACATTTGCGGTGAGGAATCCTCGCTGATGAATTCGATTGAAGGGGAAAGGGGCTACCCCCGCGTGAAACCCCCTTTTCCTGCACAATTCGGCCTCTGGGGCTGCCCCACGACAATCAACAATGTCGAGACGATTGCGAACGTCCCGGTCATCCTGCGGCTGGGATGGGAGGCATACAGCAAGATCGGCCACCCGAAACACCCCGGTCCCATTCTCGTCGGCGTGAGCGGGCATGTGAATTCGCCCGGCGTGTTCGAACTTCCCACCGGCGTTCTCCTGACCGATATCATCTACAAACTTGCCGGGGGCGTCCCCGGGAACAAGAAGATCAAGGCGGTCATTCCCGGCGGGTCCTCCACCATGATTCTCAGAGGTGAGGCGCTTGAAGGGGTCACGATGGATGCGGAGGGGCTCAAGGCCGCTGGGTCGTCGGTCGGGACGGCGGGACTGATCGTCATGGACGAGGATACCGATCTCGTACGCGTGCTCACCCGGATCGCGGGTTTCTACCACCATGAGTCATGCGGCCAGTGCACCCCCTGCCGGGAAGGGACAGGCTGGATGCACAAGATATTAAAGCGGTTCGAGATCGGCGAAGCGACGAGGGCGGATCTCGACTTGCTACTGGAAGTGGCAAACAACATCGAAGGGAATACGATCTGCGCGCTCGGAGACGCGGCCGCATGGCCCGTGCAGAGCATGATCAAACGATTCCCGGAGGAGTTCGAAAGAAGGGTGAAGCCCGGGGCTGCCCCGGGTCCCCCCGGAGGTGGCGCCCTGGGCGCCACCGGAGGCGGCAGGACGGCACACTCAGCTCTCGCGTCCTTCCCCGCATGAGCCACCCCATTCGCGATATCACCGTCGAGATCTCCCGCCTTTCAGAATCGACGCGCGACGTCCCGCTCCCTGCCTACGCCACGGAGGGTTCGGCGGGAATGGATGTGTGCGCTGCAGTGGAGGGGGAGTTCGTCCTGAAGGCGGGGAGCACTTCCCTCATTCCGACCGGGTTCGCGATCGCTCTCCCCTCCGGCTATGAAGCCCAGATCAGGCCCCGAAGCGGTCTGGCGATCAGGCACGAAATCGGCATCATGAACTCCCCCGGGACGATCGACCCGGACTACCGGGGAGAGGTCAAGATCGTTCTCACGAATTTCGGCGCGGAGGATTTTGTCGTCCGCCGCGGCGACAGGATAGCCCAGATGGTGATTGCCCGGTATGCGCGCGTGGAGTGGTCGGAGACAGGATCGCTCGATGAGACGAACCGCGGGGCCGGGGGATTCGGACACACGGGGAGGTGAGATGCCGCGTCGGGGTGACAAGAACCCGGCTCAGACCCGGACGCTTCGCGAGACGGAAGGAGTCCCACCCGCGGCGCGCACGGGGGCGGAGACGGTCCTCCTGGCCGCCGGCGTCCTGCTGATAGGGCTTCTCTCGTTCGCGGTGTATCCCTCACTCTCGCCGTTCGTCATACTGGCGGGACTCCTCTTTCTCCTCTACCCGTTGAGGCGTGAACAGGTCCCCAACCGGCTCCTCTGGCTCGGCGTGTTCCTGTTTGCCGTGTGGTTTTTTTCCGCCATCATCGGCGTTCTCGCCCCGTTCCTGATTGCGTTCTTCCTTGCCTACATACTCAACCCGCTTGTGGTGGTGCTCGAGCGCCGGCGGGTCCCTCGCTGGCTCTCGACGCTCCTGATCATGCTTCTCCTTGTCGGTGCCGTCGTGGCCTTCGGCCTCTTCATCGTCCCTGTCGCGCTCGAGCAGTTCCAGGCTCTTACCGCCGGCGCAGGCACGCTGGCGGGGGACGCGGGCCGGGCGATCGAATCGGGGGCGCTCGTGAGGTACCTGGAGCGGTTCGGCGTGACCGGTGAAAAGGCGAAGGAGGTCCTTGCCCAGAATCTGACGCCGAAGCTGGAGGAGATGCTGACGCGGCTCTTCGCGGGGCTCTTCGACGTCGTGAGCAGCGTGAGCTCCGTTGCACACCAGCTCCTCAACATCATCATCGTCCCCTTCGTCCTCTTCTACCTCCTCATGGATTTTCCGCTGGTCCTTCACCGCTGCGCGATGCTGGTGCCGAAGAAGTCGCGCTCCCGGTTCGTCCAGCTGGCCTCCCGGGCGGACGAACTGATGGGGAAGTACTTCCGCGGTGCCATCCTTGTCGCCGTGATCCAGGGAACGATCTCCGGTATCGTCCTCTGGCTTGCCGGTGTGGAGTATGCTATCGTGCTCGGGCTGATGACGGCGGCGCTCGATTTCATTCCCTACGTCGGTCTCGCCGTCAGCCTCCTGGTCGCTTCGATCGTGGCACTCTTCAGCGGGGGGGCGGTCGGCACGAAGGTCCTCGTCGTCGTCATCATGTACCTGAGCCAGAAGGTCTTCGAGGCGGCGGTCCTCGGGCCGAAAATCCTCGGGAAACATGTCGGGCTCCACCCCGTCCTCCTCATTCTTTCCCTCCTTGTGTTCGGCTATTTCATGGGGTTCCTGGGGCTCCTCATTGCCGTCCCCGTGACGGCGCTTCTCATTGCGGGTGTGAAAGAATGGGAATCCGCGCGGAAACGCACCGCAGCGGCGGAGTGAGGGGCACTCATGCCGGGGACACTGTATCTCGTTGCCACGCCGATCGGGAACTACGATGACATGACGTTCCGTGCTCTGGAGATACTCAAGTCGGCCGACCTCCTTATCTACGAGGAACGCCGGGAGGGGGAGCGGCTCATGCGGCATTTCGGCATCGAGAGGCCGGTCGAGACGCTGAACGAGCACAATGAGGCTGCTGCGTCCCATAACATACTGCATCACCTCCGGACGGGAAAGAATGTCGCGCTGGTATCCGACTGCGGCACGCCGGTGTTTTCCGATCCGGGCCAGCTCCTTGTCGAGAAAGCCATCGCGGCCGGCATCCGCATCGTGCCCGTCCCCGGCGCCTCGTCTCTGATGCCCGCGCTGACCGTGTCGGGCTTTTCCATCGATCAGTTTCTTTTCTATGGCTGGCTCTCGCCGAAAAAGGAGCGCCGGCGAACAGAGTTGCGGCAGCTGCAGCAGGAACGGCGGACGATCGTGCTGATGGATACGCCCTACCGGCTGGTTCCTCTTCTGCGCGACATCGCCGAAGTATTCGGCGTTTCGCGGCGGATGTGCATCGCATTCAATCTCACGCTTCCGGATGAACAGATGCTCTACGGAACCCCCTCCGTGCTCCATGCGGTCTGTTCGGCGAAGGAGATGAAAGGGGAGTACGTGATCGTGATTGAAGGGCGAGTGCGGGACCGGAAGGGATGACGCTCCCCCCCTGGCTCTATCCGGTGCTTTTCACGGTAGGGGAGTGAAGTTCATCCGCCCCGTGTTTGTGACGATGGTCATACTGACGACCCTCAAGCTCCTCTACAACCGGTTCTTCTGACCCGGTTCTGCGCAGAACGCTTTTCCCCCCCGGGTGTCACCTTGCGTTTCAGCCTGCGTTTGGCTATCTTTTTTTGGCGGATTGCCAGAGTTTTTCGGACTTCCGGACCCAAGAAAATGACGATGCAGGACATAGTACCCCAGACTGTCCGTGCCAGGGAACTGCTAGGTGATTTCTGGTTCAATTCCGAGCCGGTCCCTGTCACGGCCCTCAGGGGTCAGGTGGTGCTCCTCTACTTCTGGGATTTCGGCTGTGCCGGATGCCTGAGGATGCTCCCCTATGTTGCGGAATGGGAGAGGCGGTATTCCGCGTTCGGACTTGTGACGGTCGGGATACATACCCCCAGGTTTCTGTTCGGGAAAAAGCCTGAACATGTGCAGGAGGCGTTGGCCCGCTACGGGATACGGTTCCCCGTCGTCATGGACAACGAGGCCCTGATCGCTCTGCAGTATGAGTGCAGGGTCCTCCCGGAGATACTTCTCGTCGACAAGGATGGTTTCATCCGGTACCGGAACGCGGGGGATGGAAATGCGGCTGCGATCGAGCAGGCACTGCAGGCTCTCCTCTACAGCGCGGGGGTCGGCGCGGTCCTCCCCATGATCATGGAACCTCTGAGGGAAACCGACAGGTCGGGCGCGATTTGCTTCCGTGCGACGCCGGAATTGTATGCGGGATATCTGCGCGGGAGTATCGGCAATGTCGAGGGGTATGCTCCCGAGTCCGTTCTCTCCTACTCGGATCCCGGTCTCTATCTGGACGGGCGGATCTATGCTGATGGGGACTGGCGCAGTGAACGGGAATGTCTCCGCCTCACGGGCGGATCGGGGCGTGAAGGGCACGTGCTTGCGAGGTACAGGGGGCTCGATGTCCAGGGGGTTCTCGAGCCTGAAGGGGAGAAGAAGGCCGAGATCACCGTCAGGCAGGATAACGAGTTCCTTTCCGCAAACAGGGGGGAAGACGTCCGGCTCGACAATAGCGGTCGGAGTTACGTCGTCGTGGACGGGCCGCGCCTGTACGATCTTGTAAGGAACCGGGAGTACGGGGAGCACCTGATCAGGCTCAGCGGCGGGAGGCACCGTTTTGCGATCTACGGTTTCGCGTTTGCGACGGCGGTCATCACGGAACTCGTTTCCAACAATTAACGCTTCCTTATGGCAACATCCGTCTGGCCTCCTCCCCTGCAGACGAGAGTTACGGAACTCTTCGGCATCAGATATCCGATAATACAGGCCGGAATGGTATGGGCGGCGGGCAGCAGGCTCGCCGTTGCCGTTTCAGAGGCGGGGGCGCTCGGCATGATCGGTGCCGGTTCGATGAAACCCGACCTCCTGCGCGAGCAGATCCGAAAAGCGAAGGGTGCAACGGCATTTCCGTTCGCCGTCAATATCCCGCTTGCACGGGGGGACGCCGGGGATCTGGTCCGCGTCGTCATCGAAGAACTGGTCCGGATCGTCTTCACGTCTTCCGGACATCCCCTCACGTTCACCGGGGAGCTGAAGAAGCAGGGGTGCACGGTCGTGCATGTGATCGCGGCGGTAAAGCATGCGCGCAAAGCGGTTGATGCGGGATGCGATGCCGTTGTCGCCGAGGGGTTCGAGGCAGGGGGGCACAACGGGGTCGACGAAATCACGACGCTCGCGCTCGTCCCCCAGGTGGCGGATGCGATCGGCATCCCGATCCTCGCGGCGGGGGGGATTGCCGACGGCCGCGGGCTTGCGGCGGCGCTCGCTCTCGGGGCTGACGGTGTCCAGGTCGGCACGAGGTTTGCCGCCACGGTGGAATCTTCGGCCCACGAAAACTACAAGCAGGCAGTCCTCAGGGCCGGGGACGGCGACACGGTGCTCACGCTGAAAAAACTGACGCCGGTCCGCATGATCAGGACCCCGTTCGCTCTGAAGGCCCTTCAGGCCGAGCGTGCCGGTGCGACCCGGGAGGAACTGGAATCACTCCTCGGGCGGGGCCGCGAAATGATGGGGATATTCGAAGGAAATGTCGAGGAGGGGGAATTCGAGGCGGGACAAAGTTCCGGTCTCGTGAAGGAGATACTCCCCGCAGGGGAGGTTGTCAGAAAAATGATGGAACAGTATCACGCTGTCGTTCACAGGTTACACTGAGGATCGTCGATGCCGAAATCGTTCCTGGAAATGTTGCAGCAAAAGATCGTTGTCTTCGACGGAGCGATGGGTACGCACCTGCAGGGGCAGAACCTGACCGCGGAGGACTTCGGGGGGGAACACCTGAACGGCTGCAACGAATACCTGGCCCTCTCGAAACCTTCCGCCGTGGAAAGCGTCCATCGCGATTACCTCGAGGCCGGGGCGGACGTCATCGAGACCGATTCATTCGGGTCCACTTCCATCGTGCTGGGGGAATACGGGATTGCGGCGATGGCGTACGACCTCAATCTCAGGGCCGCCCGCATCGCCCGGGGGGTGGCCGACGGCTTCTCCACTCCGGACAGACCCCGGTTCGTCGCAGGGTCGATGGGGCCCACCACGAAACTCCCTTCGCTCGGCCATTGCCGGTTTGCCGACATGTCTTCTGCCTACAAGGAGCAGGCCCGGGGCCTCGTCGAAGGCGGCGTCGATCTTCTCTGCGTCGAGACATGCCAGGACCTCCTTCAGGCAAAGGCAGCCCTGTGCGGGATCTTCGGGTACTTTGAGGACGCACGGGCCCGCGTGCCGGTCATCGTGTCCGTCACGGTCGAATCCACCGGGACGCTTCTGCTGGGGACGGAGATCGCGGCCGCGCTCGTCGCGCTCGAACCCTATGACATCGACGTCATAGGGATGAACTGCGCGACGGGTCCGAAAGAAATGTCCGATCACGTCCGGGTCCTCTGCTCGAGCAGCCCGAAGCCGGTGTTCGTCATGCCGAACGCGGGCATTCCGGAGAATGTCGGGGGGCACGCGCACTACCACCTGACGCCGGAAGAACTTGTCCGGTACCTGTCACACTTCGTGAAAGACTTGGGGGTGAGCGTCGTCGGAGGCTGCTGCGGCACGACGAAGGAGCACATACGCCAGCTTGCCGCGGCCGTCGGGGGACTCGCGCCGAAGCACCGCGAGATCGACTTCATACCGAGTGCGTCGAGCCTCTACCAGGCCGTGCCGCTCCACATCGATCCTCCCCCCGTGCTCGTCGGCGAACGGACGAACGCCAACGGGAGCAAACAATTCCGGGAGCTCCTTGCCCTGGAGGATTGGGAGGGGATCGTCGCGATGGGGCGGGGCGCCGTCAGGGAAGGGGCGCACATGGTCGACGTCTGTGCGGCCTATGTCGGGCGCGACGAAGCGAGGGACATGAAGGAGATCATCGCGCGGTTTAATACCCAGGTGACGCTCCCTCTTGTCATCGACTCCACCGAAGCCCCGGTCATCGAAGAAGCGCTCCAGCTCATCGCCGGAAAGGCGGTTGTCAACTCGATCAACATGGAGGACGGGGAGGAACGGATCAGGAAAGTCGTCCCGCTCTGCAGGAAATTCGGCGCGGCGGTGATCGCTCTGACGATCGACGAGCAGGGGATGGCGAAAACGGCCGACCGGAAGGTGGCAATCGCAAAGATCATCTACGACCTTGCGGTGAACAGGTACGGGATGAAACCGCATGACCTGATCTTCGATACACTCACATTCACTCTCGGATCCGGTGAGGAGGAGTTCCGGCGTGCCGCGATCGAGACGATCGAAGGAATCCGGCGGATCAAACGCGAGCTCCCCGGCGTGAAGACACTCCTGGGGGTCAGCAACATTTCGTTCGGCCTCTCGCCGGAAGTGCGCCATCCGTTGAACAGCGTCTTCCTCCACTATGCGATCGAAGCCGGACTCGATATGGCGATCGTCCACGCAGCCAGGATCATGCCCCTCTACAAGATCGACGAGAAAGGGCGTGAACTCTGCCGCGAACTGATATTCGACGGGAGGCGCTTCGAAGAAGTGATGGAAGGCGGAGCCTCCCACCGGAAGGTCACCTACGATCCGCTCCTCGAGCTGATGGCGTTCTATGCCGGGAGCACAAAGGAGAAAAAAGCCGCAACGGTCCGGGGAGGCACGATCGAGGAAATCCTGAAAACCAGGATCATCGACGGGGACAGGGTCGGGTTGCAACAGGATCTCGATGAGGGGCTGAAGAAATACGCCGCGCTCGACATCATCAACACGATACTCCTGGACGGGATGAAAGTGGTGGGAGAGTTGTTCGGGAGCGGCCAGATGCAGCTCCCGTTCGTTCTCCAGTCGGCAGAGGTGATGAAGGCGGCGGTCTCCTACCTGGAGCAGTTCATGAGCAAGGCGGAGACGACCTCCAAAGGGGTGATGGTCCTGGCCACAGTCAGAGGGGACGTCCATGACATCGGCAAAAACCTGGTCGACATCATACTGACGAACAACGGGTACCGTGTGGTGAACCTGGGGATCAAGGTCCCCATCGACGCCATGCTCCTTGCTGCGGAAGAGCATCGGGCAGATGCGATCGGCATGAGCGGTCTGCTCGTGAAATCCACGCTGATCATGAAGGAGAACCTCGGGGTGATGAACGAGCGGGGGATCACGCTTCCCGTGATCCTGGGGGGCGCTGCACTCACGCGGAGGTATGTCGAGCAGGATCTGCGGAGCGTCTACGGGGGAAAAGTCCTGTACGCCAACGATGCGTTCGACGGGCTCAAGTACATGGCGCAGATCGCCGCGGGGACGCTTCCCCCGCCGCAGGGAGGGCTCACTCTCCCGGTGAAGGGGGGAGAGGCGGGGACCGACGGCGAAGAGGAGATGCTCACGGGGACGGAAGCGAAGATTGCGCTGGCGGAGAAGGAAAATGCCCTCAACGGCCCCGTGGTAACCGCCGCCGGGGTGGCCGGGCCCGTACGCTCGCGCGTCCGGACCGACGTTCCCATACCGGTGCCTCCGTTCCTGGGGTCAAAGGTTGTGGACCCGGTCCCGCTGGAACGCGTCTTCCCCTTTGTGAACGACGTTGCCCTGATCCGGGGGCAGTGGCAGGTGCGCAAGGGGAAAATGGCGGACGATCTGTACCGTGCGATGTTGCAGGAGAAGATCACCCCGGACTATGAGGCGCTCAAAGCGAGGATCATGCGCGAAGGGCTCCTCCGTCCCGCTGTCGTGTACGGGTACTTTCCCTGCCAGTCCGACGGAGACGACCTGATCGTCTATGATGAAGGAGGTCATGAACCGCGCCTCCGCTTTACGTTCCCCCGCCAGAAGGGGGACAGGCGGCTCTGCCTGTCGGACTACTTCGCGACGCGGGAATCCGGACGCATGGATGTCGTCGCCTTCCAGCTGGTCACGATGGGGAAGAGGGCATCGGAGGAATCGGCCCGGCTCTTTGCATCCGGCAACTACAAGGAGTACCTCTATTTCCACGGGTTGAGCGTTGAATGTGCAGAGGCGCTGGCAGAACTCTGGCACAAACAGATCCGCGAGGAACTGGGGATCGCGCTCAATGATGCCCGGGATGTGAAGAGGCTCTTTTCGCAGGGGTACCAGGGGTCCCGCTACAGCTTCGGGTACCCTGCCTGTCCGAATCTTGAGGACCAGAAGAAACTTTTTGAGTTGCTCGATGGGGAACGGATCGGCGTGCACCTGACCGATGAATACTCGCTCGATCCCGAGCAGAGCACGAATGCAATTATCGTGCACCATCCGGAGGCGCGGTACTTCACTATCGTTTAGCGGAAAAGATTTCCGCTGGCCGTCTTGCAATTCCACCCCCTTTTGATTATGTTTTTATGAAATGGGAGACCTGTTCCGGAAAGGGATTGAGGAATTCAACACTCAGTGCTTTTTCGAGGCACATGACACGTGGGAAGAGCTGTGGCGCGAGACGTCAGGCCCGGACAGGCTCTTCTACCAGGGATTGATTCAGACCGCAGTCGGTCTCTACCACCTGACGAACGGCAACTTCCGCGGCGCGCGGAGCCAGTTCGGCAAGGCCCTGGACAAGCTTGAGCGTTACCTTCCGACGTATCACGGGATCGACACAGTGCACCTCACGGGTGAAGTGCGTGCGTGCCTGGTTTGCGCCGGGAACAGCGGCGCGGAGAACATCGTCCGTCCTGATCCTCCGCTGAAACCGGAAATTCGCCTGTCCTGAACAAATGTCCTGAACACTAGAACGAGCTCTTTCAGAATCAATCAACGGAGGAAGACTCTTATGTCAACAATGATCACTGAAGAATGCATTAACTGCGGTGCATGCGAACCTGAATGCCCGAATACCGCCATCTATGCCGGCGGCGTGCAGTATGAGTTTAACGGGAAAATGTTCGATGCGCTGTCGAATGATTTTTATTACATCGTCCCGGAAAAGTGCACCGAGTGCGTGGGGCATTTTGACCAGGAACAATGCGCCGCCGTCTGCCCGGTGGACTGTTGCGTGCCGGATCCGAACCACGTCGAGTCGGAGGAAATTCTCTACACCCGCGCAAAGTCGATCCACCCGGAGAAGGGGTTCGGCGAGCTCGGCCCGTCGACGTCCCATTTCCGCAAGGGGTGAGTTCACGCTCCCGGTCCATGCGTGAGTATCGAGGTCGGTATCGCGGTGGATGCCGACCTTTATTTTTTTTCTCATAGCAATGCATGTTCTCTGTGACCCCGCGGGGGACTCCTTTCCGCGGGGAATCAGACAGGCAACCGACCAGTGATCACAATGCGCATCGGTGTATACCAGGTCTATCCCGTGGAGACAGGCCGCTTCGCGCTCGACGGGGGCGCGATGTTCGGCGTCGTTCCGAAGCCCCTCTGGGAAAAAACGAATCCGCCCGACGAGAAGAACCGCATCGCCCTGGCCGCGCGGGCGCTCCTCCTTCGGGGGGGCGGGCGCACTGTGCTCGTCGACACGGGCAACGGCGGGAAACTCAACGAAAAACTCAGGTCCATATACAGGATAGAGGAGGGCTCCTCAGCCCTTGTTGCCTCACTTGCCCGGCTCGGGGTGACGCCGGAAGGGGTCACCGATGTGATACTCACCCACCTTCATTTTGACCATGCCGGCGGTGCGACCACGCTTCTGAACGGAGAGGCGGTCCCCACGTTTCCCCATGCCCGGTATTATGTCCAGGCCGAACACTGGCGCGCCGCGCAGGTTCCCACCGAGCGCGACAGAGCGAGTTTTTTCCAGGATGATTTTCTCCCGCTCCAGAGGGGAGGGGTGCTTGAATTCACCGAAGGGGAAGGGGAGGTCCTCCCCGGGATCACCGTGCGTCTCGTGAACGGTCATACTTCCGCGCTGCAATGCCCCGTCATCAGCGACGGCCGGGCCACCCTTTTTTATTGCGCGGACCTCGTGCCGACCTCGTCCCACGTCCCCCTCCCGTGGATCATGGCGTATGATCTGAGGCCCCTGGTCACACTCGAAGAGAAACGACGCCTGCTCACACAGGCCGCCGACGAGGGCTGGATCATGTTCTTCGAACACGATCCCGCCGTTGCCGCGGCCCGCCTGAGGAGAACGGACAAGGGGATCGTTCTGGGAAGCCCGGTGCAGATCGAATGAACGCGGAGCCGGGATTCGTGCGGGTGGCGCGTCTCTCTGACATCGCGGAGGGAAAGAGCGCTCGGGTCAGGCTCGGGGATGACGAGGTTGCGCTCTGGCGCGTGCGTGGTGAAATGTACGCGATCGGCAACGTCTGCTCGCATCAGCATTTTTCCGAGTTGCACCATGGCATCCTCTCAGGGCTCACGGTGGCGTGTCCCATGCACGGGTGGACGTATTCGCTGGAAACGGGGATCGCCCTCTCGGGGAACGGGAGAGTCAGGAAGTACAATGTGAAGGTGGAAGGGGACGACGTGTATATCGAACGGCCTGTCCCGGGGGAGTGACGCGCAATGGACTCGATGACATCACGCGTGAAGTCGAAGGCCCTCGCGCTCGGGTTCACCGGCGTGGGCATCGCCTCCGCCGGAATATTGGAAGAAGAGGGGGCACGGCTCCGTGACTGGCTCGACAGGGGGTACCAGGGCTCGATGGGCTGGATGGTGCGGACCGTCGCGAAGCGATCCGACCCCCGGCTTGTTCTTCCCGGAGCCAGATCTGTCATCGCCGTCGCAGTGAACTATTATGCCGATGTTCCGCACCGTGGCGGTGCTGGAAGCGGGAAAATCTCCCGCTACGCCTGGGGGGACGACTACCACGACGTCCTCGGTGCAAAACTCGATGAATTCCGCGATTGGCTCGTCTCGGAAAATCCCGGGACCGAGGCGAGGGTCTATGTCGATACGGGGCCGGTGATGGACAAAGCCTGGGCTGTTCGCGCCGGAATCGGCTGGCTCGGAAAGCACACCAACGTTATCACGCGCGAAATGGGGTCATGGGTCTTCCTCGGAGAAATCCTCACGACGCTCAACCTCGATGCCGACGTCCCGGCCGAGGACAGGTGCGGCACGTGCACGCTCTGCATCGAGGCGTGCCCGACCGGTGCGATCGTCAAACCGTACGTTGTTGATTCGAACCTCTGCCTTTCCTACCTTACGATCGAACACCGTGGGCCGATTGCGGGGGATATGACGGGGCGATTCGAAGGCTGGATCTACGGATGCGACACATGCCAGGATGTCTGCCCCTGGAACCTGAAATTCGAAACCCCCTCGGAAGAGCCGGCGTTCCATCCCCGCGAGGGGTTTGTTACCCCTCCCCTGGAGGAGTGGCGCCGGATGGATCAGGCGGAGTTCAGCAACCGCTTCAGGCGGAGCCCCGTCAAGCGGGCGAAGCACGAGGGACTCCTCCGGAACATCGAAATCGTGCTCGGCACGGCTGACCCCGGTCCTTCATTGCCGTCATCTCACCCTCCACAGGGTGGTGGAACCAGGGAATTGAATATGCACAAGAGACTCATCATCATCGGCTCCGGTCCGGCCGGGCTCACGGCAGCCCTCTACGCGGGGCGGGCAAACCTCTCTCCCGTCGTGTTCGAGGGGATACAGCCGGGTGGGCAGCTCACGATCACCACAGAGGTCGAGAACTACCCCGGGTTCCCCGCGGGGATCCTGGGACCGGAGCTGATGGATGTGTTCCGGACCCAGGCCCTTCGATTCGGAGCGACATCCCTCTACAAGAACATCACGAAAGTTGATTTTCGGGCCCGCCCGTTCCGCCTTTGGGCGGAGGGGGAAGAGTACACCGCGGATGCCGTCATCGTTGCGACCGGGGCCTCCGCGAAACTGCTCGGACTCCCCTCGGAGAAACGGTACATGGGGTACGGCGTCTCTGCATGTGCGACCTGCGACGGGTTCTTTTTCAAGGGACTCCCTGTGGTGGTGATAGGCGGTGGGGACACGGCGATTGAGGAGGCGACGTTTCTGACGAAATTCGCATCGAAGGTGACGATCGTCCACAGGCGGGATGCTCTCCGCGCCTCGAAGATCATGCAGGACAAGGCCCTCGGGAATCCGAAGATTGCATTCGTGTGGGATTCCGTGGTCGACGAGATTATCGGAAAGGACGAGGAGGGGAAGAGGGGGGTGACCGCCGTCAGATTGAAGAACTTGAAGACCGGTGTTGTCTCGCAGATTGCGGTTGAGGGCGTGTTCATGGGAATCGGGCACAAACCGAACACGGACCTTTTCCGGGGTCAGCTCGAAATGGATTCCGTCGGCTACCTGACCACACGCGGAAGGGGCACGGCGACAAACATCCCCGGCGTCTTTGCCGCGGGGGATGTTGCGGACAGTGTCTACCGTCAGGCGGTAAGCGCGGCGGGGACAGGTTGCATGGCCGCGATCGATGCGGAGCGCTGGCTGGAGGAACATTCAACTCCGGTGGCGGCACCGCCGCTGACTTCGTTGTCAACATGACGTCGACATTCATCACGAACTGAGACTGAAGGTCCCCACCCCATCGCCGGCTTGCCATCAGCACTGCCGCTTTTTCCCGCCAATTTTTCAGCTTGTCTGACTCTTCTTCCTCCCGGCTCTGCTAATGTTTCCGTCAACCTGACGAATTGGCATGCCAATCTTTTGGTTTCAATGCCCCCGTAACACCGTAATCCTTTGCATAACAACAAATTACACTGTAATCGAGCTGCTTGGCACACCCGATGTATATACCATTGCCAAGTGACAAAATAACATTTGGATCTGAACTATCAATAAGGAGGCAAGTCTATGTTGGCCAGGTTCGAAAAATATCAGTCGGTTGACCCGTTGATCGGGGAGTTGCTCGGCTTCAGCCGGGATTTCGATTCTCTCTATGCTTCTTCACTGGAATCTCCTGCGGTGGAAGATGCCACATTCGCACCTCACCTCGATGTCTCCGAGAACAAGGAAGAGGTGGTCGTGGTGGCGGAGCTTCCGGGGGTGAAAAAGGAAGAGGTGAAGATCTCTCTTGAGAAAGGGGTCCTCACAATCAACGGCAAAAGGGAAGAAGATACCATCTCCGGCGATGCGCGCGGGCTCTTGCGCGAGCAGCGGAAGGGGAAATTCGCAAGGACGGTCCGGCTTCCCTACGAAGTCGACGCCGCGAAGGTCTCTGCGGAACTCTCTGACGGTCTCCTGAGGATCGTCCTGCCCAAAGCTGAAGCGGCCCGGGCTCATCAGATCACGGTCAGGTAATGGAGGGAGAAAAGTCATGTCGCAAGTGAATAATGCCATTGTGAAAAAGAGCGAGGTGGAGTCAGGCCCGGGCGCCTTCCTTCGCGCGCCGCTGTCGATCCCCGCCTCGGATGTCTCCGAGACCGGTGAGGCGTATGTTCTGCACCTGGATATGCCGGGGGCACAGAAAGAGGCGATCAGCGTCACTGTGGTGGACGGGACGCTTCTTGTGAGAGCCCCCTTGGCGCCTATCCACGGTGAAGGCGCGGCAGTCATGTACCGGGAAATCCGGACCGGAGCATACGAGCGGCGGTTTACGCTCGGGGAAGGGATCGATCGGAATAATGTCGACGCCCGGTATGAGAACGGCGTGCTGACGGTCAGGCTTCTGAAGACCGAAGCATCAAAACCGAAAGACATAGTCATCCGTTAATCACCTCACCCATCACCAAACGAGACAGGGATATAGAAGTGAAGTGATCATCGCCGCTTCCGGTGTCATTCCGGGAAGGCGGACGGCATATCACATGGTTTGTCGGGGGCGGGCCCCGGGGATCGGTAGGATCCCCGGGCCAGCCCGCCGTTTTTTTCAATAGTACAGGAGCCGTACATAATGGCAAAAAGCCGAAGCGAAACAGCGACGACGAAATCAACGGTACCGCAGGCCCTTCCCGTGCTTCCCCTGCGCAACGCGGTGTTCTTTCCGCATCAGGTGACCCCGCTGTCGGTCGGACGCGAGGCGAGCATCAGGGCGATCGAGGAAGCGGCGCGGGATGAGGGACTTATTGTCGTCGTTGCACAGACAGACGGCGAAGTCGAGAAGCCCTTGGAGAAAGACATTTACTGGGTGGGGACACTCGCCCGTGTGCTGAAGGTCTTCACACTCGCCGACGGGACCCGCAACGTGCTCGTTCAGGGGGTCCGCCGCGTCCAGCTCATTTCGGTCCTTCAGGCGGAGCCGTTCATACACGCGGTCGTCAGGGACATCGATGACGAGAGCGTCGCCGGGATCGAGGTCGACGCAATGGCGAGCAATCTTAAGACGCAGTTCAGAAAGGCCGTCGAACTCTCCCCCAACCTGTCGGAGGAACAGCTTTCCATCGTCCTCTCGCTGGAACAGCCCGACGCGATGACCGACATGATCGCATCGATGATTCCCGTGGGCATTCCCGAAAAACAGGAAGTCCTGGAATCCCGGGAGATCCGGGACCGGATGGAGAAACTCACGCTCGCGCTCACGAAGCTCCTTCAGAAGCTCGAGCTCGGGAGCAAGATCCAGTCCGAGGTCCAGGACGGGATCGGCAAGTCGCAGCGGGAATACTACCTCCGCGAGCAGATGAAGGCGATCCGGAAGGAGCTCGGTGAGGAAGAAGGAACCGTGGAAATGGGAGAGCTGAGGAAGCGGATTGACGCGGCGAACCTCCCCGAAGAAGCCCTGAAAGTGGCTGAAAAGGAGTTCAAGCGGCTCTCGCAGATGAACCAGGCCTCTGCCGAGTATACGGTGAGCAGGACATACTTGGACTGGATACTCGATCTTCCGTGGAGTGTTGCCACGGAGGACTCGCTGGACATCGCGCATGCGCGGGAAGTCCTCGAGCGGGACCATTACGGCCTCGAGAAAGTGAAGAACCGGATCCTGGAATACCTCGCGGTACGGAAGCTCAAGAATGACATGCGGGGTCCCATCCTCGTTTTCGTCGGCCCCCCGGGCGTCGGCAAGACATCGCTCGGCCGCTCGATTGCCAACGCGCTCGGACGGAAATTTGTCCGCATGTCGCTCGGCGGAGTGCACGACGAGGCCGAAATCCGCGGGCACAGGCGTACATACATCGGCGCCCTCCCCGGGAGGATCATCCAGGGACTGAAGAAGGCGGGGTCGAACAACCCGGTGCTCATGCTGGACGAGCTCGACAAGCTGGGATCGGATTTCCGCGGCGACCCTTCCTCGGCCCTCCTGGAGGTGCTCGATCCCGAGCAGAACTTTTCGTTCAGCGACCACTACCTCGAGATCCCGTTCGATCTCTCGAAAGTGATGTTCATCGCCACTGCGAACATGATCGAGGCGGTTCCTCCGGCCCTGCGTGACAGGATGGAGATCATAGAAATACCGAGCTACGTCGAGGACGAGAAATTGCATATTGCGAAGAACTTTCTTCTCCCGAAGCAAATTGCCGGACACGGACTGACGTCCTCTTTGATCGAGATCAGTGACGATGCGGTACGCGGCATTATTGCAGGGTATACCCGGGAATCCGGGGTCAGGACGCTCGAGCGGACGATCGCCCGCGTCGTGCGCGGCGTCGCGCGCGAAGTGGCGGAAGGTGTCAGCGTGAAGACCTCGGTCACGCGGGACTCCCTCTCGAAGTACCTCGGCCAGCAAAAATTCTTCCCCGACGTTGCCGAACGGATCAACCGGCCGGGGATCGCCGTCGGACTGGCATGGACTCCCGTGGGTGGGGAAATCCTGTTCGTCGAGGCGACGAAGATGAAAGGGAAGGGAAACCTGATATTGACCGGCCAGCTCGGCGAGGTGATGAAGGAATCTGTCCAGGCCGCGCTCAGTTTCATCGCGGCCAATGCCGCGGGTCTGGGCGTTCCGCCGGACTTCAGGAATGAACTCGACATCCATGTGCATGTCCCGGCCGGTGCGATACCGAAAGATGGTCCGTCGGCAGGCGTGACGATGCTGACGGCACTGACATCCCTCCTGACGGGACGGCTCGTGAGGAACGATCTGGCGATGACGGGCGAGATCACTTTGCGCGGTGCCGTGCTCCCTATCGGGGGGGTGAAAGAGAAGGTTCTGGCGGCGCACCGGTCGGGGATCAAGACCATTCTCCTCCCGGAGCGGAACAGGATGGACCTCGAGGAGATTCCGAAAGCCGCGCTCGAGGGGAAGGACCCGGTCCAGTTCCACTTTGTGCGTGAGATGGAAGAGGTCCTGTCGCTGGCCCTTCTGTCGGCTGCAGACTCTCTTGCTCTCTCACGAGCCCCCCTGGAGCTGCACCCGGCTGATTCCAACTGACGCTCGAAAGGCCCGAAAGGGGGACCATGGGACGGCTCCACACAGGCCCCGGAACCAGAAACGTTCCGGGGCCTGCCATTTCCCGGGAGTTGACACTGTCGAGTTTGTTTCGTATAATCTTCTTGTAAATCAACGACTTACAGCATTCTCCCGAAAGTCATGACGAAGTCGACGAAATGGTTCCTCGGCATACTCGCAGTGCTTGCCCTCTTTGCTGTCGGATTCACGCTCTTCATCATATCCTTCGTCAGTTCCCCTTCGGATAAAACAGAGACCATCACCGTGGGTTCAGGTGAGAGGATCGCCGTCATCGATCTCAGGGGGGAGATCACCTCGTCGGAGGAGGTGATCCGCCAGTTGAAAAAATACCGTGGGACCGGCGGGGTTAAGGCGATCGTCCTCCATATAGACTCCCCGGGAGGTGGCGTGGTTGCGAGCCAGGAGATGTACGAAGAGGTGAGGAAGACGAGGGACGGCGGTAAACCGGTGATTGTCGCAATGGGTTCGCTGGCAGCGAGCGGGGGGTACTACGTCTCCTGTGGTGCGACACGGCTTGTCGCGAACAGGGGGACGCTCACCGGAAGCATCGGCGTCATTTCGGAGTTCCTCCAGCTGAAAGACGCCCTTGAGAAACTCGGTATCTCTCTGAAAACGATAAAGGCGGGGAAGCTGAAAGACGCGGGCTCGCCCACAAAGCAGATGACAGAGGATGACCAGGCGTACTTCCAGACCCTGATGGACGATGTTCACAGGCAGTTTATGGATGTGGTTGCCCGCGAGCGGAAGATGTCGCCGGAGAAGGTGCGTCGCCTGGCGGATGGAAGGGTATTTACTGGCGAACAGGCAGTGGAACTCGGGCTCGTCGATACGCTCGGGACGTTCGAGGATGCCATCAAGATTGCGGCGGGGATCGCCGGGATCAGCGGTGACCCTTCAATCGTCAAAGAGAGACGACGGCAGGGCTGGTGGGACATGATGTTCGGGGGGGCGGGGGAAACGCTCCGCGATATCAAACAGGAACTCCTCGACCGGCCC